>NZ_JBIUZU010000004.1:0-522374 GCF_044745225.1 Pandoraea sp. NPDC087047 | reverse complement strand
CCGAGGCCCGAGAAGTTGCCGCCCATCAGACGCCGCAATTCGTAAATCAGCGCAATCGTGGTGACGGCCGCAATCGCCATGCCGATCATGCCGAACGCATTGCCACGCCGCGCCATTTTCGGGTTCGACAGCCCCTTGAGCGCCTGAATGAAACAGATCGACGCGACCAGATACAACAGCGTCACAAGATTCATGCTCATGTCAGTGCGCTCCCTTTGCTGCGGCTTCGTCGTTGGCCGCCGTCTTTGCCGGGGCCTTGTCTTTCTTCTTGAACATCTCCAGCATGCGCTGCGTGACGAGGAAGCCCCCGAACACGTTGACCGCCGCGAGCGCGACAGCGACGACGCCCATCGTCTTGCCGAGGTTGCCTTCGGTGAGGCCCGCGGCGAGCATCGCGCCCACGATCACGATGGCCGAGATCGCATTCGTCACCGCCATGAGCGGCGTGTGCAGCGCCGGTGTGACGTTCCACACCACGTGATAGCCGACGTATACCGCCAGCACGAAGATGATCAGATTGATCACCGTGTGATTGATCATTTCCATTCTTGTGTCTCCCCCTTACGCCGCACGCAGGACCTGACCGTCGCGGCACATCAGACACGCGGCGACGATGTCGTCGTTGGTATCGATGACGAGCTTGTTTTCCTTGTCGATCACCAGCTTGAGGAAGTCGAGCACGTTGCGTGCATAGAGCGCCGAGGCGTCCGCCGCGACCATACCTGCGAGGTTGGTGTAGCCCGCAATCGTCACGCCATGGACCTTGACGACCTCGTCGGCCACCGACAGCGGGCAGTTGCCGCCGCCGTTTGTACCGCGTCCCGCCGCCAGATCGATAATCACCGAACCGGGCTTCATGGCCTTGACGGTGTCTTCGGCGATTAACGTCGGTGCGGCACGGCCCGGAATCAGTGCGGTGGAGATGACGATGTCCGCTTGCGTGAGGCGCGTATGCACCAGCTGCGCCTGACGCGCGAGCCAGGCCGCCGGCATCGGACGCGCATAGCCGCCCACCCCCTTCGCAATCTCGCGCTCTTCGTCGGTTTCAAAGGGCACGTCGATGAACTTGGCGCCGAGCGATTCGATCTGCTCGCGCACAGCCGGACGCACGTCCGACGCTTCAATCACCGCGCCCAGCCGCTTGGCCGTCGCAATCGCCTGCAAGCCTGCGACGCCCGCGCCCAGCACGACCAGACGCGCGGCCTTGACCGTCCCGGCCGCCGTCATGAGCATCGGCATGAAGCGTTGATAGAGGTTCGCGGCCAGCATCACGGCCTTGTAGCCCGCGATATTGGCCTGCGAGGAGAGCACGTCCATGCTTTGCGCGCGGGTAGTGCGCGGCGCGGCTTCCAAAGCGAAACCGATGATGCCCGCAGCCGCCATGCGCGCGTTGTTCTCGGCGTCGAACGGATTGAGCATGCCGACGACCACAGCGCCACGAGGCATGTGCGCGATCTCGGCGACCGACGGCGCGCGGACCTTTAGCACCATCTCGGCGCCGAACGCCTCGGCAGCACTGCCGTTCGACGCCCCCGCCGCGACATACGCCGCATCGGGTACGCTCGCCGCCTCACCGGCGCCGTGCTCCACAGTGACGCGATGCCCTGCGCTCACCAGCTTCTTCACCGTTTCCGGTGTGGCCGCGACGCGGGATTCGCCGCCGGCCGTCTCCTTTGGAATGCCAATATGCATAGTTATTGTCTCGGGGTCTGAGCCCCTGTCGTGTTATGAAACTCAGGCCGCAGCGACTCGCGGCGGCTGCATCGAACGCCCTTCATTGGCCGCTTCGAAGCAACGCACCTTGGTGCAGTGAATCAGGTCGCACAAGAATTCCGGCTCATAGGCGCGCAGCAGGTGCGGCTGGTGGCCGTCGAGGTAAGCCCCGATCATCACCAGCTCGGCCATGCGCAACGCCTGCGCCGAAACGCCTTCGAGATACGCCAGCGGCAAATCTTGATTGCCAGTGGTGTGCAGCAAACGGGTGTAGGTATGGTTATCCCAATACCAGTCCAGACCCAGTTCGACGAACGCGTTGTTGAACGCATGCAGATGTGCGTTGGCAACCGGTGCCAGGGCGGCGGGTTTGATATGCGTTTCGATGACCGACATGATGGCGTCTCCCAAAATAGTGATCGTCTGAACCCGCGTAACGCCTGACATGACACCGTCGCTTTCGCTTTGCTGTCACACCACTTTCATGCGGGCTGTCATTGCAGCAGTCATTGAAGATTACGCAGCCCGACATATAAAAGACAGTTAAAGTTAATTATGCAAACCATCAACGATTACTTATACTTTCCGGAGAACGCTTTGCTGGTGAACGACACGCCGTAGCGCGTTGCCACCGCTCCCCTAACTGGATGCCCGCCGCATGAAACACGCCACGCTCCGTCAGTTGAAAGTCTTCGAAACCGTGGCGCGCCATCTGAGCTTTTCGCGCGCCGCCGAAGAACTTCACCTCACGCAACCGGCCGTCTCGACACAGGTCAAGCAACTCGAGACACACGCCGGAATTGCGCTCTTCGAGCAACTGGGCAAGAAGATTTTCCTCACCCCGGCGGGCACCGAAATGCTCCACTACAGCCGCGCCATCATTGCGCTCTTTCGCGAAACCGAAGAGGCGATGGATCACCTCAAGGGCATTACGGGCGGCAAACTCAACGTGGCCGTCATCAGCGCGGGCGATTACTTTTTTCCCCGGCTGCTCGCGGCATTCACCGTGCGCCATCCCGGCGTCACGCTCAACCTCACGGTCCATAACCGCGAGGAACTGTTGCACCAACTCACCGAAAACCTCACCGATCTGGCGGTGATGGTGCGTCCGCCCCACGAGATCGACACGATCAACGAAGCGTTCGCGCCGCACCCGTACATCATCGTCGCGCCGCCCGGACATCCGCTCGCCGGTCAGAAACAGATTCCGTTTTCACGACTGAAAGAAGAACCGTTCATCAGCCGCGAGCGCGGATCCGACACGTGGAATTCCTTGCAGGACGCGTTCGGTCATCGCACCCCGCAACTGAAGATCGCCATGGAGATCGCCAGTACGGAAACCATCAAGCAGGCGGTGGTGGCGGGCATGGGGATCAGCTTCCTGTCCGCGCACACCGTCGGCATGGAATTGCAGACGGGGCAGTTGACGGTGCTCGACGTGCAGGGCTTTCCGGCGTGGCAAAGCTGGTATGTCGTGCACCGTCGCAGCAAGCGGCTGCCGCCGGTCGCGCAAGCCTTCCGCGAATTCCTGCTGGCCGAAGGCGCCACGCTCATCGACGGTATGATGGCTTACAAAAGCCCCGTGCCGCCGCCCGCGGGCAGCGACACGAATTAAGCCGACGGCAAACCGTCAACACTGACCAACAGCCGCCAGCCACCCCGAATGCCCAGGCAGATCACGGATCTGCCGAATGAAAAAGGGCGATCGACTCAGGCCATTGCCACCCCGGCCGACCACCGTGAAATCGGTTGCTTTGTGCGACGAAGCACTTACCCGCTTACTCGCTTACCCTCCCATGCGGTTGGCCAGCGTCCCCAGTCCGTCGATGCTCACCTCCACCAGCGCGCCCTCTTTCATCGAGCCCACGCCAATCGACGTGCCCACCGCGATCACGTCGCCGGGCAGCAGCGTCATGTCCTGAGACAGGCGCGCGACGAGCTGCCACGGGTTGAAGATCATGTCCGCGAGCGCATAGCGCTGACGCTCCGTACCGTCGAGCGTCGTGACCAGTTCCGCCTCGCGCCAATCGAAGTTCTCGGCAATGACCGGGCCGAGGCAGCCGAACGTGTCGAAGCCTTTGGCACGCGTCCACTGCGCGAAATTGCCGTCCTGCTCGATGATTTCAGCGGCTGTGACGTCGTTGACCAGCGTGTATCCGAGGATGTAATCGCGTGCCGCTTCCTCGCTCACGTTGCTCGCGCGCTTGCCGATCACCACGCCAAGCTCGCCCTCGAAGACGATCTTCCCGGCATACGACGCCGGACGCCGGATCACGGCGTCGGGCCCGTTGAGCGTGGTCGCAGGTTTGATGAGAAAGAGGGGATGCGACGGCGCGGCCTTGCCGAGCTTCGCGCCGAGCGCGTGAAAGTTATTCCAGAGCGCCACGATTTTCGAAGGCTCGCACGGGCACAGCAGATCGACCGCGTCGCGCGCAATCGTCGCGCCCGTGGCGACCGGCCGATCGTAGAGATCGCCGCGATGTTCGAGAATGTGATCGCCCTGCAGCAGGCCAAAGCCGATGCGGCCATGCGCGGTTTTGAAACGGGTCCAGAGCTTCATACGTTTGCCATTCCTGTAACGGCCCGGCGGCACGGCAACGTTCGCCATGTGCGCGCCGGACGCGATGTCTTGAAGTCATTCACGTCGGCCTCATGCCGGCACTTGAGCGCGCTTACGCCCCGCGAACATTCAACGGGGCGCCAGCGCGTCAAACCGCGCCGACTTCGCGCAGCGCAGCGATTTGCTGCAAGCTGTAGCCGAACTCCGAGAGCACGTCGTCGGTGTGCTCACCGAGCAGCGGCGAGCGCTCCACATGCGTGGGGCTGTCGGAGAGCTTGATCGGATTGCCGACGGTGAGGTACTTGCCGCGCTTCGGGTGATCGACTTCGACGATGGTGCCGGTCTCGCGCAACGACATATCCTCGGCAATCTCCTTCATCGACAGGATCGGGCCGCACGGAATGTCGTACTCATTGAGGATCGCCATGACGTCGAACTTCGTCTTCGTCATGGTCCATTGCTCGATGGTGTCGAAGATCTCGCGCAGACGCGGCAGCCGTGCACGCGGCGTGGCGTACTCCGAGTGCTCGACCCACTCGGGCTTGCCGATCACCTTGCAGATCGCGCCCCACACAGGCGCCTGCGTGATGAAGTAGATGTACGCGTTCGGGTCCGTCTCCCAGCCCCGGCATTTAAGAATCCAGCCCGGCTGACCGCCCCCCGACGCATTGCCGGCGCGCGGCACCGCATCGCCGAACGCGCCATTGGGATACTGCGGATACTCTTCCATTACCCGGGCGCGCTCGAGACGCTGCTGATCGCGCAGCTTCACGCGGCACAGGTTCAGCACGCCGTCCTGCATGGCGGCGAGCACACGCTGCCCCTGCCCCGTCATCGTGCGCTGATACAGCGCGGTGACGATGCCGAGCGCCAGATGCAGGCCCGTGCCGGAGTCGCCGATCTGGGCGCCTGTGACCATCGGAGGGCCGTCGTCGAAACCGGTCGTCGACGCCGCACCGCCCACGCACTGCGCCACGTTCTCGTAGACCTTGCAGTCCTGATACGGACCGGGGCCGAAGCCCTTGACCGATGCGACGATCATGCGCGGGTTCAGCGCATGAATGTGCTCCCACGTGAAGCCCATGCGATCGAGTGCGCCAGGCGCGAAGTTCTCCACGAGCACGTCGCAGTCGCGAATCATGCGCTCGAGCACCGCCTTGCCTTCCGGGTGCTTCGTATCGAGCGTGATCGAGCGCTTGTTGCTGTTGAGCATCGTGAAGTAGAGGCTGTCCGCGTCGGGGATGTCACGCAACTGATCTCGCGTGACGTCGCCATGCCCGGCGCGTTCGATCTTGATTACGTCTGCGCCGAACCAGGCCAACAACTGCGTACACGTCGGCCCGGATTGCACATGCGTGAAGTCGAGAATGCGCACACCTTCGAGTGCCTTGCCCATAATCGTCTCCGCTCAGCGAGTCGCCCGGGCATCGGTGCCCGTGACATGGACCGAATGCCGGGTCTGCGCGCGGTTTGCGGCGCGAGCCGGAAGCTGCTGAACGTGCGTGCCACCTGTGGGGCTGGCTTCGCGCCGGATGCTGGCGACGGTGAACATGGTTTGTCTCCTCCTGATGCGACGGCGTTTATGTAATAGGTGTGCGAGACGCGCCTGAAAGCGGTCTGAATGCAGCGATACCAACGGGCCTCGCCGGATCTGACGGCGGTCGTCGCCTCTTCGGGCGCCATCCCTTCCGTCGATCGAATCTTCTGATATACGGTATTTCATACACGATATTTTATCAACGGCTTTTTGTTGCCGATGCGATTTGCTGTGTCGCGGCATTCTTCGCCGGAAATCGCGCAGATCCCGATGAACAAAGGGCCTGCGCACTGCAACATCGTGCGAGTGGAATCAACGGGCTACGGGTTTACAGGCATGTGACTGGGCGTCCCCCCTGTTTTCGTCCGCTGAAAAGCAAAAAGCACCGATGCGCGTCACGCATCGGTGCTTCTTTCGATATCAGGCGGAGGGAGTGCCGCTAGCGTCGCGCTAACGGCGCTGTCGCCAGATCAGTTAGCCATTGCCGCCAGCTTCGCTTCGAGTTCCGTCACGCGCTTGCGCAGTTGACGGTCCTCCTGAAAACGCGCGGTCTCGTCCCGAATCACGGCGACGATGCCGGTGACTTCGCCGTCGGCGCCATGCAGCAGCGCCACGGTGAACGCAATCGACATGGCACGGCCATCCTTGTGCGCGGCAGGCACCTTGAGCAAGTCGCTGCCGTACTTGGTCTGCCCCGTCTCCATCGTCTTGGCATAGCCTTCGTTGTGACGTGCCCGCAGCCGCTCGGGGATGATGATGTCCAGCGGCTGCCCGAGCGCCTCGTCCGCCGAGAAACCGAACATCTTCTGCGCGCCGGCATTCCACAACGTGATGATGTTGTTCGGGTCGGCGACGACGATGGCGTCGCCCACCGCTTGCACCAACTGGTTGACGTCGACGGATGCGCTCATGATGCCTCCAATAGTTTTGTGGGGAATGCGATTGGCACGACTGACAAACATGCCAACAAATTACATCAATTAGAGGACAACCCGGTCCCGAAAATAAAAACGGGCGCCCGCTCCGCGGAGCCGCACCCGTGAACACCTTGACCGCGAGCGCGCGCACCGTCACCGCCCGAAGGCGGCAACGGTGCATGCGGCACGACAACGTTTGCTTATCGGTTCGTTCAGCCGGCTCGAAACGGACTTACACCGAACGCGACGTGTGCAGGTTCGCGATCTGGTCCTTGCTGTAACCCAGCTCGGCCAGAATCTCGTCGGTGTGCTCGCCCAGCAGCGGCGAACCCGTGATTTCCGGCTTCAGGCCCGAGAACTTGATCGGGCTGCCGACGGTCAGGTACGAACCGCGTTCCTTGTGCGGCACTTCCACGATCGTGCCCGAAGCGCGCAGCGACGGATCGTTGGCGATTTCCTTCATCGACAGCACCGGCGCACACGGGATATCGAACTTGCGCAGGATGTCGACCGCTTCGTACTTCGTCTTGTCGGCCAGCCATGCTTCGATGGTCGCGAAGATATCGAAGATGTGCGGTTGACGGGCTTGTGCCGTGGCGTAGTTCGGATCGGTGATCCATTCCGGCTTGCCCAGCGCGCGGCAGATCGGTTCCCAGGCGTGACCTTGAATCGTGAAGTAGATGTACGCGTTCGGGTCCGTCTCCCAGCCTTTGCACTTGAGCACCCAGCCCGGCTGACCGCCACCGCCGGCGTTACCGCCGCGCGGCACCACGTCGCTGAACTCGCCGTGCGGGTACTGCGGATACTCTTCGAGGTAGCCGATACGGTCCAGACGCTGCTGGTCGCGCAGCTTCACACGGCACAGGTTGATGACGGAATCCTGCATCGAGACGGCCACCTTCTGACCACGGCCCGTCTGGCCGCGGCCGATGAGCGCCGTCAGAATGCCGATCGCCAGGTGCATGCCGGTGTTGCTGTCGCCGAGCGCGGCGGCCGACACCGTCGGGGGGCCGTCCCAGAAACCCGTCGTCGAGGCAGCGCCGCCTGCGCACTGCGCCACGTTCTCATAAACCTTCAGGTCATCGTAATGGTGACCATCCGAGAAGCCCTTGACCGAGGCCACGATCAGCTTCGGGTTCAGCTCGTTCAGACGCTCCCACGTGAAGCCCATGCGGTCCAGTGCGCCCGGGGCGAAGTTCTCGACGAGAACGTCCGACTCCTTGACCAGCTTCTCGAGCACTTCCTTGCCTTCCTGCGTCTTCGTATCCAGCGTCAGCGAGCGCTTGTTGCTGTTGAGCATCGTGAAGTACAAGGCATCGGCGTCGGGAATGTCGCGCAGTTGGTTACGCGTGACGTCGCCCGAACCCGGGCGCTCCACCTTGATCACGTCTGCGCCGAACCAGGCCAGCAGCTGCGTACATGCCGGGCCGGCCTGCACGTGCGTGAAGTCGATGATCTTGATTCCTTCGAGGGGTTTGCTCATGTCATGTCTCCTTGATTGACTCGGCTTACTTTTTCATCGCCGCGCTTTGCGGATTCAGATTCGTCAGACGGCCGCTCTCGGTGCCTGCGGCTTCGTCGATGACGGCGTTGATCAGGGTCGGCTTGCCCGAGGCGATGGACGCTTCGAGAGCCTTCGTCAGTTCTTCCGGCGTCGTCACGTTGTAGCCAATGCCGCCGAACGCTTCGATCATCTTGTCGTAGCGCGCGCCCTTGACGAACACCGTCGGGGCCACGTCCTTGCCGCCCGTCGGGTTGACATCGGTACCGCGATACACGCCGTTGTTATTGAAGATGATGGTGGTGACCGGCAGCTCGTAACGGCAGATGGTTTCGAGTTCCATGCCGCTGAAGCCGAATGCGCTGTCGCCCTCGATGGCCACGACCGGCAAGCCGCTCGTGACGGCCGCGCCGATGGCGAAGCCCATGCCGATGCCCATCACGCCCCACGTACCCGAGTCGAAGCGCTTGCGCGGCTGGTACTGGTCGATGATGCTGCGGGCGTAGTCGAGCGTGTTCGCGCCCTCGTTGACGAGGTTGATGTCCGGGTGCTGCTTGAGCACATCGCGAATCGCGCCGAGTGCGCTGTGGAAGTTCATCGGCGACGGATTCTGCGCAAGCGTTGCCGCCATCTTCGCCAGGTTCTTGTTCTTGCGCTCTGCAATCGCGCCGGTCCACTCGGTGGACGGCTTGCCGAAGTTGGCGTCCACGCCCGCGAGCAAGGCCTTCACGCACGAACCGATATCACCGATCACCGGCGCAGCGATTGCCACGTTGCTGTCGATTTCCGTCGGCGAGATGTCGATCTGCACGAACTTCTTCGGTGCCGCGCCCCACGTCTTGCCCTTGCCATGGGCAAGCAGCCAGTTCAGGCGCGCGCCGATCAGCACGACGACGTCGGCTTCCTGAAGCACGAACGAGCGCGCAGCCGAGGCCGATTGCTCATGCGTGTCGGGCAGCAGGCCCTTGGCCATCGACATCGGCAGGTACGGAATGCCTGTCTTCTCGACAAGCGCGCGGATGTCTGCGTCGGCTTGTGCATACGAAGCGCCCTTGCCCAGCAGAATCAGCGGACGCTTGGCGCCCTTGATAACGTCGAGCGCGCGTTGCACGGCGTCCTGCGCCGGGATCTGACGCGGTGCGGCGTCGATCACGCGGATCAGCGAATCCTTGGCCTTCTGTGCATCGATGGTCTGGGCCAGCAGCTTGGCCGGCAGATCCAGATAGACGCCGCCGGGACGACCCGACACGGCGGCACGGATCGCGCGGGCCAGGCCAACGCCAATATCCTCGGCGTGCAGCACGCGGTAGGCGGCTTTGCAATACGGCTTGGCCGCATTGAGCTGATCCATTTCTTCGTAATCGCCCTGCTGCAAGTCGACGATCTCACGCTCGCTCGAGCCGCTGATGAGAATCATCGGGAAGCAGTTGGTGGTCGCGTTGGCGAGTGCCGTCAGACCGTTCAGGAAGCCGGGCGCAGACACCGTCAGGCAGATGCCCGGCTTTTGCGTCATGTAGCCGGCGATGGCGGCCGCGTGGCCGGCATGCTGCTCATGGCGGAAGCCAATGAAACGCATGCCTTCGGCTTGCGCAAGACGGGCCAGATCGGTGATGGGAATCCCCACCAGACCGAAGATGGTGTCGATGTCGTTCGCTTTCAGGGCATCGATGACCAGATGGAAACCATCGGTCGTTGCTGCCTCGGACACGATGTTCGCGTGTCGGCTGTTGTCTTTGAGCGTGTCGCCCGCGGTGTCGTTTTCCGCCTTGCCGACTGGCACGGTCATCGCAATGGACATAATTCTCTCCTCCAATTTTTCCGGTTTCAGTGTTGCGTCGTCTTGTCTGACGATTAGTGGGTATTCCCGTACTGCTTCTCTACTTGCTCATCCGGGCGTGCAACCGAACCCGTGAGGGCCCGGATTGCACGCCGGTCAAACATGTCTCTAATCAATTCAGCCAGTCTGCTTTCATGCGTAGGACTACTTAATTTCAAGATGCCGTATCGAGTTCGCGTTACGTGGTGCTGCGGCTCAGATCCGCAGCTTTTACGACCGGCTCACTCGCCTGCTCCTTGTAGTCACTCGCGTAACGTTGCGCCAGACGGGCACGCATCGGCTTGAGGACGAACAAGGCAAGGAAGGCAGCGAAGGCATTCATGGCACAGGCAACCATAAACACGGCCTGCCAGCTACCGGTCATCGAGGTGATGACACTCGAGAAGGGCACCAGCAAAGCGGCGGTCCCCTTCGCGGTGTACAACATCCCCGCGTTGGTGGCGGCATACTTCGAGCCATACGTGTCGGCGCAGGTCGCCGGGAACAAGCTGTAGATCTCACCCCAGGCGAAGAACACCAGGCCGGTCAGGAGCACGAAGGCCACCGGGTGCTGGCCATACTTCGCCAGCGCATAGATCCCCACGGCTTCCATCGCGAAGGCGATGAACATCGTGTTTTCCCGGCCGATCTTGTCCGAAATCCAGCCGAACACCGGACGCGTCACCCCGTTGAGCACACGGTCGATGGCCAGTGCGAAGGTGAGTGCGGGCAGTGTGAGGCCGAGAAGCGAGACAGGCGCCTGATCCAGACCGTAGTCCTTGGCGATCGGGCCGAGCTGTGCCGTTGCCATCAGACCGCCAGCGGCCATCAGCACGAACATCAGATACATCAGCCAGAACACCGGGGAGCGCATGACTTCCGTCGGCTTGGCGTTGTAGCGCATTGCCCCCGGCGCCAGCTTCTTGAGTGCTTCGATCGATGCGGGCGGACTCGCGAGCGCCAGACCCAGCACCAGCACGATGATCCCCTGGCCCAGACCGAAGGTCAGGAAGGTGTTCTCGTAGCCGCTGGACTTGATCATGTTGGCGATCGGTACCACGGTCAGTGCCGAACCGGCGCCGAAACCGGCAGCGGTAATGCCCGCGGCGAGACCGCGACGATCCGGGAACCACTTCAGCGCGTTACCCACGCAGGTGCCATACACCGCACCGGCGCCGACACCGCCCACCGCCGCTGCGAAATACAGCATCGGCAGGGATGAGGCATAGGCGTTGAGCACCCATGCGATACCGCACAGCAAACCGCCGCCGACCACGACAGGGCGCGGGCCGAACTTGTCGACCAGATACCCTTCGATCGGCACCAGCCAGGTTTCCGTCACGACGAAAATCGTGAACGCCACCTGAATGGCCGTACGGCCCCAGTGATACTTCTCATCGATCGGGTTGACGAACAGCGTCCACCCATACTGCAAGTTGGCGATCATCGCCATGCAAATCACGCCGAACACGAGCTGAACCCAAGGGCTCGCGAACACGGATTGCTTGCCGTGTTGATTTGTCGTCTCCACTTGTACCTCCTCCATCGGTTTTCAGTTGTTTGGCAGCTTCACAACAACAACACCTTCCGGATGGGGTCTACGCCCCCTGGGTATGCTTTACGAGGTCTTCGCCTCGTCGACTTGGTCTCTGATGCTCACGGGGTCCATTGCATTTCCCGTAAATATACCGAACG
Organism: Pandoraea sp. NPDC087047; assembly: GCF_044745225.1. NCBI lineage: Bacteria > Pseudomonadati > Pseudomonadota > Betaproteobacteria > Burkholderiales > Burkholderiaceae > Pandoraea > Pandoraea sp. NPDC087047. Next base: position 510,635 of record NZ_JBIUZU010000004.1, on the reverse strand, counting down.
AAATATACGATATATCAGATATAAGTCAACACTAATTTATCGCTGTCCTCGTTTCTCACCTCGCGTGCCGAAGTCGTTTTCGTCCATTGCAGCGAAAACAACTACGGCACGCGAGGCACTGTTCTAAGTGGCGGCTAGATACAGTAACGCCACTGTAGGACGGAGCAGCGCAACAACGCAATGCGAAAACACTAAGGAGTTAACCTGATCCGAGAAGCATACCAAATAAGGCGCTCAGGCCTTTTATATCGGGCTCCTTCGGATTTTTTAAAACGAGCACAAAGCGATATTTATGTTATTTTTTCTCACAATACACCCGCTTGTTCGATCCCCCGCTGTCGCTGTAACACACCGTAATAATTCGCTCGTCGAACGCCGTCCGGCATTTCACAGATGCATTTCATGCCCGCCACGCTCACACATCGGAAAGACGGTTTTGCCCGCATCCTCGGGGAAACCATGAGACCAAATGGACCGGGAAGGCTTGGCGCTATTCCCTGTGTGATATACGATATACAACATTTGGTATTAGAAAAATAAACGGCCAATACCAGGCCCCAGGTTTCGATTGACCTTTGGAGGGAGAGACTTCATGAAGATTTGCATCTATGGCGCCGGTGCCATCGGTGGCTATCTCGGCGTGCAACTCGCGCGCGCCGGAGCCGATGTCAGTCTGGTGGCACGTGGCCCGCATCTGGCGGCCATGCGCGAGCACGGACTCAAGTTGCTCATCGACGGCGAAGAACGCGTCGCCCAATTGCGCTGCACGGACGATGCGCGCGAACTCGGGCATCAGGACTACGTGATCATCGCCCTGAAAGCACACTCGGTACCGTCGGTACTCGACGCGATGCAGCCGCTGATCGGCCCGAATACGGCCGTCGTCACGGCCGTGAACGGCATCCCCTACTGGTATTTCTATAAGCACGGCGGCGCCCTCGAAGGCTCGACGCTCGAGAGCATCGATCCGGGTGGCCGTCAGTGGCAACAGCTCGGCCCCGAGCGCGCGATCGGTTGCGTCGTCTATCCGGCGACCGAGGTCGTTGCACCGGGTGTGATCCAGCACGTCTACGGCAATAAATTCCCGCTCGGCGAAGCCAGCGGCGAGCGCACCGAGCGGGTCGAAAAGCTCTCGCAACTGATGACTGCGGGCGGCCTCGATGCGCCGATTCGCGAGAATATCCGCGACGAGATCTGGCTTAAGCTCTGGGGCAATCTCTGCTTCAATCCGATCTCCGCGCTGACGCACGGCACGCTCGACATCATTGCAAGCGATCCAGGCACGCGCGCCGTGGCACGCGCCATGATGCTCGAAGCCAAAGCCATCGGCGACAAGTTCGGCGTGCATTTCCGCGTGGATGTCGAGCGCCGGATCAACGGCGCAGGTGCCGTGGGCGCGCACAAAACGTCGATGCTCCAGGATCTCGAACGCGATCGCGCCATGGAAATCGATCCGCTCGTCTCCGTCGTGCAGGAAATGGGGCGGCTGGCGAATGTCCCGACACCCACGCTCGATGTCGTGCTCGCGCTTATCAAGCAGCGCGAGTTCATGACGAAACCCGATGCCGTGGCGGCCGCGCAGGAGCGCCTGGCCAAAGCGGCGTGACGTGATTCGACGCCGGCGTGGTTTCCCGGAAACACCGGATCGCGGGGCATGACCTCGTGCCCTGCCCGAATCCGCACTGACTATATATAGAGAGAGGGGGAGCGACGAAGCGAAACGTTCTGTCCCAGCCCCGCCATCGCTCTCGCGTGCCGCCACCGGACCTCCGGTCGCGGCCGGTTTTTTTTGCCGGACGTTCCTGTGCGGCGCGTTCGATAATGCGCCTGGCCACCCAATACCGGATGTGGTTTCGCGGCAACGCAATAACGTGCATTTGCGCCACCCGAAAGCATCGCCTGATTCACCCGGAACTGCGCGCGCCACTGGCGTCCCGAAATCCGAATCATTGCAAGCCCGACGGAGATCCCAGGAGGTTCATCCCCACCATCGACACAACCCCGCACTATCGGAAAAAGAGACAAATCCGAGCCGTGAAAGCGTAGTGTGACGTGAAGGACGTCCCGAAAAACGATAAATTTTGATATTCGGTATGTGGTATATCTTGAGACTTGTTGCGGCGCGACATACAATGCAAAGCAAGTTCTCCCCCACATATCGACCCGTCAACCTTTATCAGGAGTGTCACCATGTTAGTCGCTGCACTTACTCTGCTCGCCCTGGCTTCCGCCCTCGCCGCCGGTGTCGCCATGGTTCATCTGTTCGTCGCACTGCCCGCCAAGATGCTCGAAAAAGCCGAAACGAATGGCCGCTTCGCTTACCTGGCGGAAACCACGCAGGCAAACGAATCGGGTAAACTCGTCACGAAGCCGGCAACCATCGTGGGGCAGCAAGCATTGCGCCTCTGAAGGGGCCGTAATACCTAGGAGACTATTGCATGTCCCTGATCACCCCAACTCCGGCGCGCGTGACTCCGCTCGCGCTGGAGCCGATCGACACCACCACGAGTTTTCGCAATCAGGCGTATGCGCTGCTGAAAAAAGCCATCGCCGATGCCGATATCTATAACCAGAAGGAAGAAATTCGCCTGGACGAGCGTCAGCTCATCCAGGTGCTTGGCGTTTCGCGCACGCCGATTCGTGAAGCCATGACCCTGCTGGAACAGGAAGGCTTTCTGCGTACGGTGCCGCGCCGGGGCATTTTCATCATCCGCAAGACCAAGCGTGAAATCGTCGAGATGATCCAGATGTGGGCTGCCCTTGAAGGCATGTCGGCGCGTCTGGCCACGTTGAATGCGAGCGATGAAGAAATCGCCAAGCTGCGTCACCTGTTCGACGAGTTCGTCAATGCACCGCCGACGGATCATATTGAAGAGTATTCGGACGCGAACATCGACTTTCATCAGGCATTGATCAATCTCGGCGGCTCGCAGGCCATCGCCAATACGATCAAGAACCTGTTTATTCATGTGCGCGCCATCCGCAAGGTGACGATCGCTCAGAACGACCGGGCCGCTCGCTCGATCGTCGATCATCTGAAGATCATTACCGCCCTCGAAAAGCGCGATACGGAACTCGCCGAAAAACTTGCACGCGACCATACGCTCGGTCTGGCCGCCTTCGTTGAAGAGCACTGCGACTTCCTCGAATAAGCGACGGCATTCGCGCGACGCACTTAGGGTGCGTCATGAAAAAGCCAGTGATGTGCAAGCGTCACTGGCTTTTTTCTTGTCCCTTCGCGGCGGCTTTCCCCCGCCCCTCCCGCTTTGCCATGCGATGTCGGCCTCTCTTGCCGAGCCCGCTTCATCCGCTTCATCCGCTGCATTTTCCCCCTCCCGAATTCGGGTAAACGATCCCGCCAAATCCGGCTCGACGCTATTGCACGTATACCATATATCATATATCGTGTTTTACATACTGACCGTAGATTGACGAAGTGAGCACGGGCGAGAGGCCGACCTCGTGCGACATATGGTGGGGGCTATGTGTCGCACGCTCGTTCGGCGCCGCGCTGATCGCTAGACCCGAGCAGCGTCGCCGGATGTGACCAATGGGTCTCTCGCCCCGGGGCAGGACAAGAACATATAACCACCCTCAGGCGCGCGGTTCCCCACCGTGCGCCAAACAGGAGACATCAGCCATGCGCGAGGCTTTTTCCATCGCGACGGTGCAAGCAATTCTGGACGCTCATGCGGCGCAGGAAGGCCCCCTCCTTCCGATCCTCCATGACGTTCAGGAAGCTTTCGGCTACGTTCCCCCGGATGCCGTATCCGTCATCGCCAATGCCCTCAACCTGTCTCGCGCCGAAGTGCATGGCGTGATCACGTTCTACCACCACTTCCGTACCAGCCCGCCGCCGCGACACGTGATTCAGATCTGTCGCGCCGAGGCGTGCCAGAGCATGGGCGCAGACGCACTCGTCGCCCACGCCGAGCGCGCGCTGGGATGCGCGATGCACAGCCACAGCGGCGACGTCGCCCTCGAACCGGTGTATTGCCTGGGCCAGTGCGCCACGTCCCCCGCGATCACCATCGACGACAAGCTGCACGCGCGCGTCACCCCCGAGAAATTCGACCGTCTGGTCGCCCGCGCCAAGGAAGCCGTATGAGCCAGTCCCCCACTTCCACCAAGACGGCAGCCGCGCCGGGCAAAGTCCGCCTTTATCTGCCGCGTGACTCCGCCGCCCTCGCACTCGGCGCCGATGAAGTCGCCCAGGCGATCACCGCACAAGCCGCGCAGCGCGGCATCGACATCGAGTTGATCCGCAACGGCACGCGCGGCATGCTCTGGCTCGAACCGCTGCTCGAAGTCGTGACCCCGGCGGGTCGCGTCGCCTATGGCCCGGTCGACGTCGACGACGTAGCGAGCCTGTTCGACGCCAATGTCACGTCCGGCGGCGATCATCCGCTCGCGCTCGGCCTGACCGAAGCGATTCCGTATTTCAAGAAGCAGGAACGGCTGACGTTCGCTCGCGTGGGCATCACCGACCCCGTCTCGGTCGACGATTACGTCGCACACGACGGCTATCGCGGCCTGCGCAACGCGCTGGCGATGGACGGTGCGGCCATCGTCGCGCAAGTGACCGAATCGGGCCTGCGCGGCCGTGGTGGCGCAGCGTTTCCGACCGGCATCAAATGGAAGACGGTACTGAACACGCCCGCCACGCAGAAGTACATCGTCTGCAACGCCGACGAAGGCGATTCGGGCACGTTCGCCGACCGCATGCTGATGGAAGGCGACCCGCTGGTGCTCGTCGAAGGCATGACGATTGCCGGCATTGCCGTAGGCGCCACGCGCGGCTACATCTACGTGCGCAGCGAATATCCGCACGCCATCGATGTGCTCAACGAAGCCATCGTGAACGCCAACCAGGCGGGCTACCTCGGCGAGAACATTCTCGACTCGGGCAAGACCTTCCATCTCGAAGTGCGCAAAGCCGCAGGCGCGTATGTCTGCGGCGAAGAAACGGCGCTGCTCGAAAGTCTCGAAGGCAAGCGCGGTGTGGTGCGCGCCAAGCCACCGCTGCCGGCCATCGAGGGCCTTTTCGGCCTGCCGACGGTTATCAACAACGTGATTTCGCTGGCGTCGGTGCCGATCATCATGGATCGCGGCGGCGAGTTCTATAAGAACTTCGGCATGGGACGCTCGCGCGGCACCCTGCCCATTCAGCTCGCGGGCAACATCAAGTACGGCGGCCTCATCGAAAAGGCTTTCGGCGTGACCTTGCGCGAGATCCTGTACGACTACGGCGGCGGTGCGATCACCGGACGAGCGCTGCGTGCGGTGCAGGTCGGCGGCCCGCTCGGCTCCTATCTGCCGGAATCGCAGTGGGATACCCCGCTCGATTACGAAGCGTTCGCTGCTCACTGGGCCGTGCTCGGCCACGGCGGCATCGTGGCGCACGACGACACCGTCGATCTGGCGAAGCTCGCTCGTTACGCGATGGAGTTCTGCACCATCGAATCGTGCGGCAAGTGCACGCCGTGCCGCATCGGCTCGACGCGCGGCGTCGAAGTGATGGACAGGATCATCGACGGTCGCGACCGTCCCAAGCAGATCAAGCTGCTGCGCGACCTGTGCGACACCATGCTCGCCGGCTCGCTGTGCGCGATGGGCGGCATGACGCCCTACCCCGTGCTGTCCGCGCTGAACCATTTCCCCGAAGACTTCGGCGCGGCCGAACCGTCGAACCTGCCGACCAAGGCCGCCTAGGAGACCCCCGATCATGATGGACCCGATGTTTGAGAAGGATTACGGCACGCCGCGCCGCGAATCGACGAAGGAAGTCACGCTGGAGATCGACGGCGAACAGGTCACCGTGCCCGCGGGCACGTCGATCATGCGCGCCGCCTCCGAAGGCGGCGTGAACGTACCCAAGCTGTGCGCCACCGACTCGCTGGAGCCGTTCGGCTCATGCCGTCTGTGTCTGGTCGAGATCGAAGGCCGTCGCGGCTTCCCGGCCTCGTGCACCACGCCGGTCGAGCCCGGCATGAAAGTCCGCACGCAATCGTCCAAGCTGCAAGAACTGCGCAAGGGCGTGATGGAGCTGTACATCTCCGATCACCCGCTCGACTGCCTGACGTGTGCCGCCAACGGCGACTGCGAACTGCAGGACATGGCCGGTGTGACGGGCCTGCGCGAAGTGCGCTACGGCTTTGACGGCGCGAATCACTTCGATAGCCAGAAAGACGAATCGAACCCCTACTTCACGTACGACGCCTCGAAGTGCATCGTCTGCAACCGTTGCGTGCGCGCCTGTGAAGAAACGCAGGGCACGTTTGCGCTGACGATCTCGGGCCGCGGCTTCGAAGCACGCGTCTCGCCGGGCCAGGATCAGCCGTTCATGGATTCGGAATGCGTGTCGTGCGGCGCCTGCGTGGCCGCCTGCCCGACCGCGACACTTCAGGAAAAGTCGGTCATCCACCTCGGTCAGGCCGAGCACGCCAAGATCACCACCTGCGCCTATTGCGGCGTGGGCTGCTCGTTCAAGGCAGAGATGAAGGGCAACGAAGTCGTGCGCATGGTGCCGCACAAGGACGGTCAGGCCAACGAAGGCCACGCTTGCGTGAAGGGCCGCTTTGCCTGGGGCTACGCCACGCATAAGGACCGTATCCTCACGCCCAAGGTCCGCAAGAACATCACGGACCCATGGCAGGAAGTGTCGTGGGACGAGGCGCTCGATTACGCGGCGTCGGAGTTCAAACGCATTCAGGCCAAATACGGACGCGACTCGATCGGCGGTCTCGTCTCGTCGCGCTGCACGAACGAAGAAGACTATCTCGTGCAGAAGCTCGTGCGCGCGGCGTTCGGCAACAACAACGTCGACACCTGCGCTCGCGTGTGCCACTCGCCCACCGGCTACGGTCTGAAGGCGACGCTCGGCGAATCGGCCGGCACGCAGACGTTCAAGTCGGTCGAGCATTCGGATGTGATTCTCGTGATGGGGGCGAACCCGACCGACGGCCACCCGGTGTTCGGCTCGCGCATGAAGAAGCGTCTGCGCGAAGGCGCGAAGCTGATCGTGATCGACCCGCGTCGCATCGATCTGGTGAAGAGCCCGCACGTCAAGGCCGACTATCACCTGCAACTGCGCCCGGGCACGAACGTGGCCATGGTCAACGCGCTGGCGCACGTGATCGTCACCGAAGGTCTCATGGCCGACGAATTCATCGCCGAGCGCTGCGAAGATCGCGCGTTCGCGCAATGGCGCGAGTTCATCGCCCGCGCCGAGAATTCGCCGGAAGCCACCGAAGCGCACACCGGTGTGCCCGCGCATCTCGTGCGTGGTGCCGCTCGCCTGTACGCCACTGGCGGTAACGCCGCGATCTACTACGGCCTGGGCGTGACGGAACACGCACAGGGCTCCACGACAGTGATCGGTATCGCCAACCTCTCGATGGTCACCGGCAATATCGGCCGCGAAGGTGTGGGCGTGAACCCGCTGCGCGGACAGAACAACGTGCAGGGCTCGTGCGACATGGGTGCGTTCCCGCACGAATTGCCGGGCTATCGTCACGTGTCGGATTCGGCCGCGCGCGCACTGTTCGAAGCCGAATGGGGTGTCGAGCTGCAATCCGAGCCGGGCCTGCGCATTCCGAACATGTTCGACGCCGCGCTCGCGGGCACCTTCATGGGCCTGTACTGCCAGGGCGAGGACATCGTGCAGTCCGACCCGAACACGCAGCACGTCACGCACGCGCTCGAACAGATGGAGTGCATCGTCGTGCAGGACATCTTCCTGAACGAAACCGCGAAGTACGCGCACGTGCTGCTGCCGGGCTCGTCGTTCCTGGAGAAGGACGGCACGTTCACCAACGCCGAGCGTCGCATCTCGCGGGTGCGTCAGGTCATGCCGCCGCGCGCCGGGTACGCCGACTGGGAAGTGACGATTCAACTGGCCAAGCGCCTGGGCTACGAGATGAACTACTCGCACCCGTCGGAAATCATGGACGAGATCGCGCGTCTCACGCCGACATTCACGGGCGTGAGCTACGAGAAGCTCGACCGCATGGGCAGCGTGCAGTGGCCGTGCAACGAAGGCGCACCCGAGGGCACGCCGGTCATGCACATCGACGAATTCGTTCGCGGCAAGGGCAAGTTCCTCATCACGCAGTACGTGCCGACGGACGAAAAGGTCACGCGCCGTTTCCCGCTCATCCTCACGACCGGGCGGATTCTGTCGCAGTACAACGTGGGCGCGCAAACGCGTCGTACGGACAACGTCTACTGGCACGACGAAGACCGGCTGGAGATTCATCCGCACGATGCCGAAGAGCGCGGCGTGAAGGACGGAGACTGGGTCGGGATTCAAAGCCGTGCAGGCGAGACGGTGTTGCGTGCGGTGGTCAGCGAGCGCATGCAGCCCGGCGTGGTGTACACCACGTTCCACTTCCCGGAATCGGGGGCGAACGTGATCACCACCGACAACTCGGACTGGGCAACGAACTGTCCCGAGTACAAGGTGACAGCCGTACAGGTCACGCCGGTGGCGCAACCGTCGGAATGGCAACGCCAATACTCGGACTTCAACCGTCAGCAAGAAGCGTTCCTCGGACACGCCCACAGCGCGACGGAAGCCAGTACGAGCTGAGGCACGCAAGGAAGAGACGCGCGCGGGCCTTCGTCGGTCGATTCAGTCGAACGAGAACGAAGCCGCGCGCCGCGAGGAACAATCCGCGTCCAGCGCCGCCAGCGCCAAGGCTGGACGATGCCGGCGAGCGTCACCGTCTATTGCCAACAGACGGTGCGGCGCACGCGAGATTGGCCACGCGACCGGGTGCAATACATCGACACAGAACGATCACTGGGGACAAGACAGATCATGGACACCGACAATCTGGTCAAGATGGCCAATCAGATCGGGGACTTCTTCGAGACGATGCCCGACCGTGGCGAAGCGCTCGAGAGCATTGCCGGACATCTGCGACGCTTCTGGGCGCCGCGCATGCGTATGACGATTCTGGAGCATCTCGAAGCCACGGACGGGCACGGCATGCGCGAGATCGTTGTGGCGGCGATCACCGCGCATCGCGCCGAACTCTGGCCGCGCGGCTGAGCGAGAACTTACGCGCCCAGCTTGATGAGTACCGCACCGCCGACCACGAGGCTGCATGCCACGAGGCGGCGGGCGTTGAGCGTCTCCCGCAAGAACAGCCAGCCCAGCAGCACCGCGAAGATCGCGCTCGACTCACGCAAGGCGGACACCACGCCCATCGGCAGGTATTGCAGCGCGAAGACCACCATGCCGTACGCGCACTGCGCGACGATGCCCGCCCCCAGCGCCTCTGTCACCCGGCGGCGCGGCGCGAGGAACATGCCGCGCCATCCGCCCCGCCACTTCCATACAGCGCCCACGAGCGGCACGCTCGCGAACAGATACGCCCACGCAATGTAGGCAACGCCATTGCCGTTGGACATCCGCACGCCGAAGCCGTCGACAATCGTGTAAGCCGCAATGAACACCCCAGTGAGCAATGCCGCCGGGACACTGTCGCCTGAGAGGCGCCGGCCGCGCAGGGCGAGCGTCAGAATGCCGGTGCAGATGCAGGCGATGCCGAGCACGGCAATCCAGCGGGGCAATTCGCCTGCGAGCAGCCACGCCGCGCTCGAGATCAACAATGGCGAGATGCCCCGGGCAATCGGATAGATCTGTCCGAACTCCCCTACGCGATACGCGCGAATGAGCGCCGCCGTATAAGCCACCTGTGCGCACGCGGAAAGCAGGATCAGCGGCCACACCGGCATCGGCGGCAGAGGCAGCAGCGCGATGCCGACCACGGCGGTGAGCAGTTGCGGCACGGCCATCATGCCGACTTGCCAGAGACGATCGGGGCTCGCGTGGAGGAAGGCGTTCCAGGTGGCATGCATCAGTGCCGAGAGCAGCACCAATAGCACGATGGGCGTGGTGGTCATGTCGATCGAACGCGGCAGCGAGGTGTCGGAAAACGACTGACAACGCCCGCGTCCGACGAGGGGAAAGACGCTATTGTCGCAGCGGCGAGCCCGTCGCCATAGAGCCAGTGGTACCGATTCCCATCGGGCCAGACGATTTCGCCGCCCGACTCACAGTCCCATCGCGCCTATCACGCGCTCATCACGCTCATCGTCCTCACGCGATGAGGATGGCGGCAAAAAGTTGTCCACATCCTTTGTGGATAACCCACTGGATAACCTGCCATCACCCTCTCAAACGCCCCGTGAACAGGGGCTGTCAAGATCCTTGCTCAAAAAACAATCAGAACCGGAACAAATATTCGGCTTGACGGTCAGCCCCCTCCCTGCTCAAGCGCCGTCCCCCTTGATTACCGACGCGTCGGCCTCCTGCGTAATCGCCGCAGCAGATTTTCAGGCGTCGGTCGCGGGCGATTGGGGCACGGCACGCAGCGCCGCCATCACCTGACTCTGGCCGAGCACGGCGTCCGGCGCCTTCTGCAAAGCCAGCAGATAGCGCTCGCCGAACGCCTTGTCCGTGCGACGGAACAGCTTCGCGGCTTCATCGGCCAGCCCGATTCCGGCCTCGGCCGACGGTGGAGCCTGCTCCTGCCATTCGTCGAGCGCAACGATCAGTCGCGAGAGCGGATCGAGCCAGCGAAACCACGGATCTTCGGTAAGCAACTGCACGAAGCGACCGCTCGGCACCGGGCCGAAGACCCCTTCGTATTGCGCACGGTCGTAGTCGATCAACACCTTATGCTGGGCGAGCAGCGCCGCACGAAGGGCCTTCATGGCAGAAATCTGCGCGACACTGGCGGGTGTCGTTTCGGTCGGTTCAGTCATCTATCGCCCCAGGGAACGTCAGAAAGGTCAGGGAACAGAATTGGAAAGCGTCTGACACGCACTTTAGGACTTAGCCCATAGCCAACAAACGCCCGGATCACGATACTACACGGGTCTCGCAAACACCTCGCGAGACCAGGCTTTCACTTCCCCGTGGGAGGCCTGCTTCCTCACCCGCCCACCCGGCGGGTTTTTTTTGCCCTCGCGCGTCACCCCCTCCTCACTTCGTTTATCATCGGCAGCGCTCAGGCCCGGCCTGCTCCGCCCTCCGATATGACCACTCCCCTGCGTCCTCTCACCATTGGTGTCATGGGTTCCGGCAAACAGCCGTGGACCGAACTGGCCGCGCCGCTCGGCCGCGCGCTCGCGCTGGCCGGATACCATCTGCTGACCGGCGGGGGACAAGGCGTAATGACGAGCGTGAGCGAAGCGTTCTGCGCCGTGCCCGAGCGCGTAGGACGCAGCATCGGTATCGTGCCGACCGAGCCGATCGCCGATGGCAATGGCGACGCGGCAAATGGCACCTTCCGCGCGCTGCCCGGCTATCCGAACCCGTTCGTCGAAGTACCGATTCTCAGCCCGCTGCCGCGGCATCTGCCCGATGCGCCGCCGGGCACCCTCTCGCGCAATCACATCAACGTGCTCTCGAGCGACGCCATCGTCGCCCTGCCCGGCAATCACGGCACGCACAACGAAGTCGGGCTCGCCGTGCATTACGGCAAGCCCGTGATCCTGTTCGGGGAGAGCGAGCATTTCGCGGACCTGCCGGCGTCGCTCGTGAGAACGGTATCGCTCGATACCGTGATGGACTTCGTCAGAACGGTACGGTGAGCTTCGCGTCGATCGACTGGAAACGGTAGGACCAACCGGGCGGCCCGCTCGACGCAGGCATCCACGGCGCATTCAGACGCTGCATCACCGACAGATCGAGCTTCGACGTACCCATATAGTGCGTGTGACTCAATCCCACCTCGGCATAGCTGTCGTAGGTGTGAATGGCGTTCGGGTCTTCGGTACGGCTGCGGTTATAGCGCAACTCCACGCCCGTGCTGCCGTTGGGCGTAATGTCGAACGCCCGGCGCACCCGCCATTGCAGCGTTTGCGTTTGCGTGGTGCCCGTCACCATCTGGTCGGTGGCGGCATTGGTCTGGCCGGTGATGCCCACGGTCCAGTCGGCGTCGATCGGCAGCGAGTAATTGGCCGTCAGATCGCGGTTGGTCGTGTCGCGACGCGCGTTCTGCAAATCCTGACTGAGCGAGGTGTTGAACTTGCCGTACATCCCCAGCGGGTTGTTCATCAGCAGATTCGCCGTGCCCTGCATCTTGCCCGTGGTCGTCATGCCGCTGTTGTTCATGCCGACGTTGAACTGGTAGGGCTGCTCGTTGAGCACCTGAAAGCCGACAGCGCCCTCACCCGGCGTGCGGCTGCGCGTGGCGACGAGTGGCAACGGGTCGTCGCGCACCACGAGTCCGTGACGCATCAGCATGCGGATGTTGCGATTCGCCAGACTCTCGTGACGCGGCAAGCCGCGCAAGCACGAGGCACGTGCCAGGAAAGCGTTGGGCGGTGCGACGTCGGGCGCTGGCGGCGGGGGCTCGGTCGCGGCCGTGGCAGCCGAGGCCGCCGTGTCGATATCGACGGCAGAGATTGCCGTGCCGTCTGCGCTCAACTCCGGCGCGACGGCGAAGTCTGCCGCCGGTAGTGGCGCGGGGGGCGGCGGGGGCGGTGGAGCAGGCGGCTCGGCAGACGCCGTCGACGAGGCCTCGGCAGCGGGCGCACTCGCCACGCCGTCGGCACCCGGGGCGGCCTGAGACCGATCGGCATTCGATGCCCCCGTGTTCGGCGCTACCGTCTCGCCTGCCGTGCCTGCAGCGGCTGACGCCGCCGCTGATGCTGCCGCCGTAGCCGCCCGTTGCGCGGCCTCCCGGTCGACCTCTGCGGCGACCGCGTTCGGGTCATCACCGGCGAACAACGCGATGGGATCGGTCGAGACGCCCGGATCCTGCACCACGAGCGGTGCGGGTGGCGACGCAGGCGGCACGAAATACTGAGGCGCAAGACCGCGGTCCCACAAACCGTAGGACACAGCGTTCTGCTCAGTGAAACATGGCGGATCAGCATCCGAGAATAAGGACTGTGCGTGCGCGCCCACCGGAATTCCGGCACTCAGGCACGCGGCCAGGAGGAGGCGACTCCGCACGACCGGCTTTACCGACATTCGACACCCGAAAATCCGACCCCGCATGGATGCCCTCGCGCGCCGTGCGCTGCGTCCGGCATGAGGGGTACTGTAACGACAAGGGTCCATTTTACGTCGATCGGATCACGCTCTGCCAGTCACGAAACTCAGGGAACTCTTTCAGCGGGTTGCCACTCTTATCGCGTGACTTCCCCTGTAGTGATTTTTGCCCGCCTCGTGCGGGCATTTTATTTTCACGTCACAAAAAAAGCCCGGGAAGCAGACTCCCGGGCAATGGTCGATCGCCATGGAGGGACGATCGAGGGGGGGCCGACCGATGCCGCCGCCCGTTGCCGGGCGGGGCATCGAAATCTTCGGGCAACGCCCGGCGCGGCAGACTTGCGGCTTACTTCTTCTTGCCGCCCTTGCTACCGCCCGCGAGGAAGCGCTCGTTGTACTCGTCCATGAGCTTGCGCACGGTGGCGCCGATCTGGATGTAGTCCGGCTCGTTGAGGTTCGCGAGCGAGACCCGGCCGGACGGGTGTAGCGTGCCGAAGCCGCGGCCCGGCAGCAGCACCACGCCGCTTTCCTTGGCCAGGCGGAACAGCACCTCCGACGGGTCGATGTTCTTCATGAACCAGTCCACGAACGCCTTGCCGTAGATTTTCGTGCCCAACACCTCGAGATCGAGGATGTTGTAGTAGTCGACGGCCGTCGGCCCGGTTTCCTCCGAGATGCCGGCAGCGCGATACATCGCGGCCTTGCGGCGGCGGATGATGCGCTTGACGGCATGCTTGTAGGCATCGGGCTCGTCCATCAGGCAGAACAGCGAGAAGAGCGCCATCTGCACCTGTTGCGGCGTGGACAGACCGGCCGTGTGATTAAGTGCCACGGCGCGGCTGTCGGCAACAAGACGGTCGATGAACTTCAACTTCTCCGGCTCCGTCGTGATCGACGAATAACGCGCATTGAGCCCGTCGCGCTGCGCCTTGGGGAGCTTGGCGATCTTGTCGTCGAGCACGTTCTTCTCGTGCGTGGCAATGGCCCCGAGACGCCAGCCCGTCGCCCCGAAATACTTCGAGTACGAATAGACGAGGATGGTGTTGTACGGCGCAATCGCGAACAGCGAGCGGAAGTCGTCGGCGAACGTGCCGTAGACGTCATCGGTCAGGATGATCAGGTCCGGGCGCTTCTTGACGATGGCGGCCAGGTGTTCGAGCGAGGCGTCGTCGAGCTTGACCGACGGCGGATTGCTCGGATTCACGAGAAAGAACGCCTTGACCTTCGGGTCGAGCAGCTTGTCGAGTTCCTTCTTCGAGTACTGCCATCCGAGATCCGGATCGGCGTTCAGATTCACTTCGTGGAGCTGGTAATCGGCCAGTTCCGGAATCTCGATGTACGGCGTAAAGATCGGCATGCCCAGCGCAATGGAGTCGCCGGCCTGCAGCAGATGGTTGGTCTTGAGCGTGTTGAACAGGTACGTCATGGCCGCCGTGCCGCCCTCGACCGCGAAGAGATCGAAGTTGCCCACGAACGGGTGACGCCCGACCATCTCGTGATGCAGATACTTCGCCGCGATCTTCTCGGTGTTGCGCAGCATGCGATCCGGCACCGGATAGTTACAGCCGAGAATGCCGTGCACCAGCTCCGTGAGGAAGTCCTCGACCACGAGGCCCATCTGATCGCGCACGTACGAGATCGACTTTTCGAGGAACTTCACGCCCGGCGCATGCTGGTTTTCACGCGCGTAATCCTGCCAGCGGGCTTCAACGCCCTTGCCCGGCGGAATACCGCCCACGCCTTCCGGCATGTACGTGAACTGACGCTGGGCTTCCGAGAGCGCGAACAGGCCCAGTTGGAAGAAGCCGTGACGCGGTTCGAGCGCGAGGAAGTTCGGGTTGCCGCGACCGGCGTTGAGCATCGAGCGCTGCGCGCCATTGTCCTGAGCGAGTTCGATCAGCGTGTCCTTGAGTTCGAACGGGCTGAGTTTGGCGAGTGCGTCGAGTTCCTTCGATTTCATAGCAAGTTCTCCATGAGCAACCACTTACAACCAATGGCGATGCCGTCCTGCGGGGGGCAACGACGGGAATTGGGCGAATCCATTCAATACGTTCCGGCGCGGGCGACGTCAGGTCAACGACACCACCAGCGGTCCGAGCAGCGTGAGCAGCACGTTGGCGATGGCATAGGTGATGGCGAACGGCACCGTCGGCACATTGCTCTCGGCCTTGTCGAGAATCTCGCCGAAAGCCGGGTTGGCACTGCGCGAGCCCGACAAGGCACCGGCCAGAATGGCCACGTTGTCGTAGCGCAGCACGTAGCGTCCGAACAGATACGTGAGCAGCAGCGGCACGATGGTGACGATCACCCCGGCGACGAAGATCGAGATACCGCTTTGCTGCAACGTCTGCCAGGCCTGCGCGCCGGCCGAGAGGCCCACGCAGGTGACGAACGTCGCGAGGCCCAGTTCCTTGAGCAGTGAACTTGCCGCGAGCGGCATCGCGCCGAACGTCGGGTGCTTGCCACGCAGCCAGCCGAAGACGAGCCCTGCGAGCAGCGCACCGCCGCCGCTGCCCAGGGTGAGCGGAATGCCGCCGACCTTGACCACGATGTAGCCGATCAGCAGACCGACCACGATACCGATGCCCATGTACACGTAGTCAGTCTTCACCGAGTACGAGAGCGGATAGCCGGCCTCCTTCGCGGCGCGCTGCACGTCGCTGTCCGCGCCGTACAACGTGACCACGTCGCCGTGATAGACGATGGTGTCGTCGAGAATCGGTACGGGCTGGCCCATGCGCATGATCTTGGCGATGTACACGCCATGCTTGACGTCGCGCTCGACGCTGGCCTTCAACTCGCCGAGTGTCTTGCCGTTGCCGCCCTTGCGTGCGAACACCACTTCCTGCATGCGCAGCGCGATATCGAGATCGGCCGACGGACGTTGTTCGTCGCCCAGCAGACGCCACGCCTCGGTCGCCGCTTCGCGACGTCCGATGAGCATGACGTCGTCGCCCGCTTCGAGCACCAGATCGTCGGTAGCGATGATGATCTTGCCATGGCGGCGCAAACGCTCGATGGTCACGCCGTCGGTCAGCTGCTTTTCGATCTCGATCACGCGCTTGCCTGCGCCGGTCGTCACACGATAGACGCGGCCGACGAGCGCGGGCAGCGAGTCGACCTGATCGGCGGAGAGCACTGCACGCCCGCCAGCCATTTCGAGTTCGGCCTTCTTGGCGTCGTCCTTGAGCGTGCGGCCCATGAGTTTCGGCACCAGCGACGCGCACACGATAATCGCGCCCAAGCTGCCGAAGATGTACGTCACGGCGTAGCCGATGGCCACTTCCGATTGCAGACGCTTGACCTCGTCCGCGGGCAGGCCCAGACGCGCAATCGCGTCACCCGCCGTGCCGATGATGGCCGACTGCGTGAGACCGCCACCCGCCACCCCCGCCGCGAGCCCCTTGTCGAAGCCGAAGATCTTCGCGCAGATCAGCACCGTTACCAGCCCGGACGCCGCGAGAAACACCGCCATGCCGATCTCGCGCAGCGTCTTGCGCGAGAGCGAGCTGAAGAACTGCGGACCGCTCTCGTAGCCCACGGCGTAGATGAACAGCGCGAACATGATGCTCTTCACGCCAGCGTCGACCGAGATACCGATCTGCGAGACGACTACGGCCACCAGCAGCGAGCCACCCACGCCACCCAGTTGGAACGACCCGAACCGGATCGCTCCGATTGCGTACCCGAGGGCGAGCGACAGGAAAATCGCGACCTCCGGGACATGGTTAAGAATCGTATGCACCAGTTCCACGGCAGAACCTCCGTCAAAAGATGAATGCGGCGACTGGCGGGGGGCCAGCACGCGACGACTCGCTAACGCGAAATCTGATGGGCGACGAAAACCACCGCCGGCCCCATGAGCGGCAGCAACACGTTCGAAAGGGCGTAGGTCACGGTGTACCCCACGACCGGCAACGCGCTGTTCGCCGTTTGCACCACAGCGCTGATCGCAGGCGTGCTCGCCTGCTGACCGGCAATCGCACCGATCAGGATCGGCCCGTCGATGCGCAGCAACTTGTGACCGACCCAGAGCGACACCAGCGCCGGAATGAGCGACACGCAGACGCCGACAACCGGCAGCGCCATGCCGTGCTCGCGCAGCAGCACCGCCGCCTGCGGCCCCGCCGACAGTCCAACGCACACCACGAACACGGCCAGTCCGAGATCCTTGAGCAATTCGTAAGCCGCGGGCGGGAACGTGCCCCATGCCGGACGCCGCGAGAGCAGCCAGCCACTCGCCAGCCCCGAGACCAACGCTCCGCCGCCCGAACCGAGCGTCATGGGTGCGCCGCCGATGCGCACCGTCAGATGGCCGATGCACAGGCCGACGATCAGCGCGAGTCCAACGAAGATGAGGCTCGTCTTGTTGCCGTACGGCACCGGCTTGCCCATTACGCTGCCCGCGCGGTCCACGTCGTCCTGCAGGCCCTGAAGCGTGACCACGTCGCCACGTTGCAGCGCAATCTTGTTGAGCGACGGCAACTGCATGCCCATGCGCCTGACCGATTTGACGAACACGCCGTGACGCACCTCGACCGGCGCTTCGCGTCGCAGGTCGGCCACAGTGCGCCCCTCGGCGTCCTTGTTCGTCATGATGAAGTCGCGCTCCACGAGCACGATCTCGCCCGTTTCCGTGCCCGCCACTTCGGGACCGACGAGGGCGTGGGCTTCGATCATGGCGCCGCGACGGCCAACGAGCAGGATTTCGTCGTTCGGTTCGAGCGCGAGGTTCTGCGCCACCGCCATCGATGCCGTTGCGCGACGCACCCGTTCGATGGCCACCCGCCCCTGGAACGCCGCTTCGAGCGCGGCGACGCTCAGGCCGGGATGCGCGACGCGATAGCTGCGCCCGACCAGATCCGGTGCGGCAGGCGCGCCGATCTCGTCGCCGTTGGCCTCTTCCATTTCCCGGGCGAGCCGCGCGCTGTCTTCCTTGAGATCGATGCCGAGCAAACGCGGCGCGAGCAGATTGGTGAACAGCACGATGGTGATGAGACCGAACACATACGTGAGCGTGTAGGCAGTCACGACATTGGCTTGCAGCGCCTTGAAAGCGTCAGGGTCGAGCCCCAGGCGATTCAGCGCCTCGATGGCCGTGCCGACCATCGCGGATTCCGTCGCCGCCCCGGCAGCAAGGCCACCGGCGGTGCCCGGGTCGAGGCCGAGGAAACTCACCGCGAGCATCACGATGCCGAACACGAGCACCACTTCGATGATGGAGAGCACGCCGAAGCGAAGGCCACGCAGGTTCAGGTTTTCGACGAACTGCGGGCCGGCCGAAAAGCCCATGGCGAAGATGAAGAGCGCGAAGGCGAAATCCTTGAGCGAGCCTTCGACCATGCAGCCGGTCTGTCCGACGAGCAAGGCGGCGAGCAACGCCCCGCACACCCCGCCGAGCTGAATCGGACCGAACTTGATGCGCCCGAGCAATTGGCCCAGAACGACGCAGACGAACACGGTCATCAGCGGTACGGCATTGAACAGCGGAACTGAACACTGCATACGGGCTCCTGCCACATGTCACACATCGGTGACGGGCTACACCGCGCTTCGCGGCAAATGTCCGGCATACAAGACTTCAGAAAACGACAGATCTTCGCGACACGCGTCGCGCAGATCGAGGGGACGGCAGACCGTGCAATCGGTCGTACGTTATGCACCTGTGCGAAGCCGCCAGGCGTTTGAGTTGTGGCGCACACGGCGCACTTTTTTACTTGCGAAACTCACGCGATCGTCGCGCAATCAGGTAGCACAAGTAATTAAAATTACGCTATCTGCGACTGTTCCGCGCTTCGTGGTGACGCGGTGTCGGCATAGTGTTGTGCAACGTTCCGGACGTGTCAATATGTTTCGCGCACGGTCTTTGCCTTGCGCTCGTCAAGTCCGCTCTTTCACTAGTTATATCGGAATGCTGATTAATAATCGGAAGACCGCGACCACACGGGCGAGGCGTCGATGTGCCGTGACACGCGACCTCGCCGCGTCACCGGCATCGACAAAAACGGCGGAGGGGATAGATGAAAATTTCTCAAACGCGGCAACAGGATGCCGCGGCGCGATGACGTCGTTCGAGACGACGGATGGCGTTACTTGGGTGCGCGGATGTCGTGAATCGTGCCCGGGCCCCAGCCGGTGGCGTCCCATTTGCCGTCGCGCAGCGTCCATTCGTGGCTGCCCGTCTCCTCCCAGTGCGGCGGGGTGTAGCGCATGCCGGGACGCTTGGCTTCCATATGACCGTCGACCCAATCGTAGCGACCGTCTTTCCACTGCCAGTAGCCCGGCACCCAGAACTCGCCATTGGGGGCGGCGTGCGGATCTTCGAAGCGCGGCGGCGGCGGACCGCGTTGCAACGTCACCTCCGCGAGTGCCGGGAGGCTTGCCAGACACAAGGCGGCGGCAAGTGCGTGACGGCGATGCGCCGAAAGCAATGCGGCCAGCGAGGAGACCATGGAAAGCGACGGGGACGTCATACGCGAACTTTCAGTGAGGACGAAGAAGTGAAGCATTGTACCGGTCGTGTCCGACGTGCGCCGTCGGCGGCATGCGGATTCGTCAAGGCATCTCGCGCTTAATGAGCGCGTCATGAAACCTTATAATCGGCGCACTCACAACCTGCCGCCCCGTGCGGAAACCGACGGCGCCGCCATGAACGGCTGCCGCACAGCTCACTCATGAACCCTGCCCCTGCGGCCGCCGGCCACCGGCAATTACTTCGTCTGGCGGTGCCTATCGTGCTCGCCAATCTCACTCAGCCCCTGCTCTCGGCCGTGGACACGGCCGTGGCCGGTCATCTGCCGGGTCCGGCATATCTTGGTGGCGTCGCGCTTGGCGGGCTGCTGCTGAACCTCGTCTTCTGGGGCTTTTCGTTCCTGCGCATGGGCACCACGGGGCTCGCCGCACAGGCGTTCGGTGCGCGCGACGCGCTGCGTCTGCGCGACACACTCGCGCGTGCGTTGGCGCTGGCGTTTGCCATTGGCGCGGTGCTGCTCGTGTTTCGCTTGCCGCTGGTGTCGCTCGGCGTGTCATGGCTTGGCGGCAGCGCACAGGTGCAATCGCTGGGACGTGAGTACGCCAGCATCCGCATCCTCGCCGCGCCCTTCGCCCTCGGCAACTATGTGGTGCTCGGCTACCTGCTGGCGTGCCAGCGCGTGCGGCAAGGTCTTGCCGTGCAAGTGTTCATCAATGTCGTAAACATTGTCGCGGTGCTCGCGTTCGTTCGCGGCTTCGATTGGGGCGTGGCGGGCATTGCCTGGGCCACCGCGCTGGCCGACACGCTCGGCTTCGCGCTGGGCGCCTGGCTCCTGTGGCTCGCGCGCACGCCCGGCCTGCCCGCGCTGCGGCTGGCCACGCTCGTGGAGCGAAGCGCGCTGTGGCGCCTGCTGCGGCTCAATCTCGATATCTTCCTGCGCACGTTGTTCCTGCAACTCGCGTTCGCATGGTTCGCACGCGTGGGCGCGCGGCTCGGCGACACGACGCTTGCGGCCAACGCATTGCTGCTGAACTTTCAGACGTTCATGGCCTATGGTCTCGACGGCTTCGCGCATGCGGCCGAGGCGCTCGTGGGCGCCTATGTCGGCGCACGTCAGCGACAGGCGCTGCTGCATGCGATTCGTCTGTCGATGGGATGGGCGCTGGGCTGCGCGCTGGCGTTCGCGCTCGTCTACGCGCTCGCGGGCGGCGCCATCATCGATACGCTCACCGATCAGCCCATGCTGCGCGACGCGGCGCGCGAATTCCTGCCGTGGGCGGTGGTCTCGCCGATTGTGGCGGTGTGGTGTTTTCAGCTCGACGGGATTTTCATCGGGGCGACACGTACGCGCGAATTGCTCTCGTCGTCGCTGATCGGCTTGCTGGTGTTCGGCGCGGTAATGCCGTTCACGCTCGACGCGTGGGGTAATCACGGCTTATGGGTCGCCCTCATGGCGTTTCTTGCCACGCGCGGCGTAGTGCTCGGCGTGTTGCTGCCGCGCATCTGGCGAGGCATGCCTCGCCAGAGCGCCTGAAGACGGCAGGCCTCAGTCGCCGCGAATGCGGGCGAGCGCCGCCGCGTGCAGTTCGGCATTGGCGGCCGCCAGCACTTGCCCTTGCGACGTCAGCGTAAGCGGCTTGCCTTCCCAATCGGTTATGACGCCGCCCGCCGCTTCGACCACCGGGGCCACAGCCAGATAGTCGTACGTCTGCAATCCGGCTTCCATCACGAGCTCGATGTGACCGCTCGCCAGCAACCCGTAGGCGTAGCAATCGCCACCGAAACGTCGACGGCTCACCGCCTTCGTCAGCCGCTCGAACCGGCCGTATTCCGCCGCATCGAAAATATCGGGCGACGTCGCATACACCGTCGCCTCGGCCAACGTCGTCACGGGACTGGTTGCGCACGGCTCGCCACCGAAGCGGGCTTCGCGCACGGCGTTGGCGGTGTCGTTCACGCCGACCCAGCGCTCGCCCGTCGCCGGAATGTCGATCAGGCCCACGACTGGCTTGCCGTTGTGCAGCAGCGCGAGCAGCGTGCCCCACAGCGGGTGCCCGGTAATGAAGCTGCGGGTGCCGTCGATGGGATCGACCGACCAGACGAACTCCGCGTCCACACCGCGCTTGCCGAACTCTTCGCCCCAGATGCCGTGCGACGGATAACGCTCGGCGATCTTCTCGCGCAGCGCCGTCTCGACCTCACGATCCGCGATCGTGACCGGGCTTTCATCGGCCTTGTCGTCGACCGCCAGACGCCGGCGGAACCAGCCCAACGACAGCGGCCTCACGGCATCGGCCAGCGAGGCAGCGAAAGTGGCGTATTCGGCTACGGCGGCAACAGCGGGTTCGGACGACATGCACCAATCTCCTGCAAAGATGCCGCGCGCAGCGGCAGATAGGAAAAACACTCGATGAATCGCGATCATACGCGCTCGCACGTGACGACGCGACGACAGACCTGTCCTGACGGGTATCGTCGGGAAACGCCCGGATTTGGTGCAAATTTGCTATGCTCGCGGCCTGGTCCGGGCGTTACCCGCACCCTCCCCCTTGCCCCCACTCACAGGACTCCCATGCTTTCCGGTCGCGGCGTCATGCTTTCCGGTCGCGGCGTCATGCTTTCCGTATCGGCGTCGCTCATGTTTTCCGTCATGCCTGCACTCGTGGCGCAGTTGGCGCCCTTGTCGGGGCTGGACGTGTTCGCCTGGCGCATTCTGCTCACGCTGCCCGGCACGCTGGTGATCGTCGCCGCGCTGCGCCGCTGGAATGTTCTCGTCAGCACGGTCTCTCACGTGTTGCACCGGCCCGCCCTGCTCGGTGCGGTGCTGCTTTGCGCAGCCATGCTCGGCGTACAGCTCTGGCTCTTCGTCTGGGCGCCGCTGCAACAGCGCATGCTCGACGTCTCGCTGGGTTACTTCCTACTGCCGCTCACGATGGTGCTGGCCGGTCGCACCGTCTATGAGGAGCGGCTGAGTCCTTTGCAAACGGCTGCCGTCGTCTTCGCCGCGCTGGGTGTGGCGCATGAACTCTGGGCGACGCGAGCGCTGTCGTGGGTCACCGCGCTCATCATGTTCGGCTATCCGCCCTACTTCCTGCTGCGCCGCCGTCTGCATCTGGATGCCGTGAGCGGCTTCATTCTGGAGCTGCTGGCGATGGCGCCGGTCGCAGCGTTCCTGATCTGGCACGCCTGGGCGCAGAACCTCGCGCTACTCAGCGAGCCGCGCTTCTGGTTCTGGCTGCCCGCGCTCGGCCTGCTCAGTGCGGGCGCGCTGGCCAGCACTTTCGGCGCCGCGCGTTTGCTGCCGATCGGGCTGTACGGCATTCTCGGGTACGTTGAGCCGGTACTGCTGTTCGCCGTCTCGATCTTCCTGCTCGACGAGCCGTTCACGGCACGTGGCCTCTGGACGTACGTGCCGATCTGGATCGGCGTCGCGCTCATCGTCTTCGACAGCCTGCGCACGCTGCGCCGGCAACGGGTAACGCATCGAAAAATGGGGGCATAAGGTTGGGCAGGGATCGGGGCGACTCACGGGCCGCCCGGCGGCGGCGGCTTTGGGAGAGCGGCCGGCACGGTCGCAACGGCGCGTTATACTCGGGCAAGCCTGTAAGACGACCATCATGAAAAATCTCGCCAAGATCGCCATTCTGCTTTCCTCGGGGCTTCTCACTCTCAGCCTGTCTGCCTGCGGCTCGTCCGCCCCGTTGTTCACGTCCGACGGACGCCCCACCCAGCAAATCCAGTGCTCGGCCGCCAGTTCCGGAGACTGCGACCAGCGCGCGCGCACGCAATGCGCGCAAAAGGGCTACGACGTGCTCACGCGCGACGTCAACGGCAGCGTCGCCAATCTCGTGATCGCCTGCCAAGCGAACTGAGCGTTCCCGGCACCATGCGGTTTCGCGACCGGCCCCGTGCATCGTGACGTGCACGCGTCGGCCGTTGGCATTACGATGCGTTATTGCGTGCGGTCAATTCCCGGCCACTTCGCGGGATGACTTTCGAAGCGCGCAGTGCGAGAATGAAAATCATCCCGACGCCCCAAGAGGACTCCATCATGTACGAACGCATTCTGGTTTCGATCGACGGCAGCACCCCTTCGAACCGAGCCATCGACGAAGCGGTCAAGCTCGTTGCACTCAGCCAGGGCAAGATTCGCCTGGTCTCGGTCGTCCCGTCTCTTGCCAACGCCTACGCCGCCGGCGCCTACAGTGGCTTCGTGCCGCTGGAGAGCCAGGAATCGTTCGAGAAGGAAACGGACGAAATTCTCGCCAAGGCACAGGCGGATCTGAAAACGCGCGGTATCGATGCCGAGACGAAGATGATCACGCTCGACGCCGGTACTGATGAAATTGCCGACGCCGTGCTGCGCGAAGCGCAGGAGTGGAACGCGGACGTCATCGTGCTCGGCACGCACGGCCGCCGCGGCATCAACCGTCTGTTGCTGGGCAGCGTGGCCGAAACATTGCTGCGCATCACCACGGTGCCGGTGCTGCTGGTGAAAGCCGCCGACAAGTAATCCGGACGGTTGCGGCCCCTACCGACGTAAGTTGGATCAGAGGGGCTCGATCTCCGGCGCGTTTCAGCACTCATCGGCGCAAAACGAAACGGCACGCCCCCCCGCGTGCCGTTTTGCTTTTCGGGCAATCCTTCGCCCCTCGGTTCAGCCAAAAATCAACGAATCCCCGCGCGCATGAACGACTGCACGAACTGGCGCTGAAACAAAAGAAACGCGATGAACAGCGGCGCGGCAGTCATGAGCGTCGCCGCCGTGATCAGCGACCAGTCGATGCCCTGATCCGTTGCCGCGAACACTTGCAGGCCGACGGTCAGCGGGCGCGTCTCCACCGAGTTCGTCACGATCAGCGGCCACAGGAAGTTGTTCCAGTGGTGACTGACCGACACGAGCGCATACGCCACATACACCGGACGCGCGAGCGGTACATACACGCGCCAGAGCACCTGCCACGCGTTGGCGCCTTCCACACGGGCGGCGTCGTCCAGCTCGCGCGGCACGGTCTTGAATGCCTGACGCAACAGGAAGATGCCGAACGCCGACGCGAAGTACGGCAGCGCAATGCCGAGGATCGTGTCGCGCAACCCCATCCACGCAATGGTGCGGTAGTTCTCGACGATCAGCACATCGGGCATGACCATCAACTGCAGCAGCACGATCATGAACGCCACTTCGCTGCCACGAAACGTGAAACGGGCGAAGGCGTAGGCCGCGAGCGTCGCGAGCACGAGTTGCGCGGCGAGAATCACCGTCACCAGTACGAACGTGTTGACGAGATAACGCCCGAACGGCGCGGCCTGCCAGGCGTGCACGAAGTTCTCGAGCGTGAGCGGCGCGCTCAGCGAGAACCGCGTGGCGTACGCCGACGGATGGAACGCGCTCCACAACGCATAAAGTAGCGGCAGCAGCCACAGCAGGCCGAGCAGCCACGCGCCCGCGACATCCGGTAGATTCGCGTGCCCCGCGGCGGAAAACGCCGGCAGCGACGTACGCGGCTGCGCGGGCGTGGCAGATGGGGCAGACGGGGCAGACGAAGCAAACGATCCAGGCTTGGCGTCTGCCTGCGACACGGTAGTCGGGTTGGCGGAGGTCGTCATTGATAGTGCGTGCGTGAGTCGAGCATGCGGAATTTCACGAAGGCCACGATAGCGAGCAGCGTGAGCAACACGACCGTGAGCGCTGCGGCGTACGACGTGTCCCAGAAGCTGAACGCCACCTGATAGATGTAATACAGCAGCAATTGCGTGGCGTTATCGGGCCCGCCGCGCGTCATCACCACAACGTGATCGACCAGCCGGAAAGCGTTGATGAGCGCATTGATCACCACGAACACGGTCGTGGGCATCAGCAGCGGCCATTGCACGCGACGGAAGAACTGCCAGCGCGACGCGCCTTCGAGCGCGGCCGCTTCAGCCAGCGTCGGCGAAATCTGCTGCAACGCGGCCAGGTAGAAGATCATGAAGAACCCGGCTTCTTTCCAGACCGTCACGATCATCAACGCCGGAAGCGCGGAGCCCGGCTGACCGAGCCAGTTGTGATCGCCCCACCCCAACGCCTGCGAGATCTGCGCGATGAGACCGTATTGCGGCGTATAAAAGAAGAGCCAGATATTCGCCACGGCGATCATCGGCAGAATGGCCGGTGTGAAGTACGCCAGACGCAGCAGCGCGCGGCCCGGCACCTGACGGTGCACCCACAGCGCCATGACGATCGACAGCACGATGGCGGCGGGCACGGTAATCAGTGCGTACAGCAGGTTGTTGCGCAGCGCCTGCCAGAAGACGGGATCGTCGAGCAGAAGCTGATAGTTCTGCGCGCCGACGAACACGGACGACGCCCCGGCGCGAGCCGTCGAGAAAAAGCTGTGCCACAGCGTGGCGACGGCCGGATAGTGCGTGAAAGCGACGAGCAGCACCAGCGCCGGTAACAACAGCAGCCAGGGCACCCATGAGGCAGAGGAGCGATTCATCGACGGTCCATCGATTCAACACCCGGCGCCGGACCGGCGGGCAGTGCCGGCTCCAGGTTTCTACGAGACTAATTTCCTACGGCCAGACTCAGCGCGCGTACAGACGCAAAACGCGATCGGCTTCGCGTTGCGCGTCGTCCAGCGCCTGCTTCGGCGACTTGGTGCCGGTGAGCGCGGCTTGCAGTGCGTCGTTGAGCGCCTTCGTCACACGCTGGTTGTCGTGTGTCGAGAACTCGGCCACGCTCACGCCCAGTTGGTCACGCGCCACGGCGGCGGCCGGCACCTTCTGCACGTACTGCTTCATCGCCGGGGTTTCCCAGGCTGCCGGCGTCACGGCAACGTAGCCCGTATCGATGCCGAACTGCGCCGCACGCTCAGGCGTGGTGGCCCACTTGATGAACGTCATCGCGGCCTGCTTTTCTTCCGGCGTCGACTTCTTGAAGACGTAGAAGTTGCCGCCGCCCGTCGGGCTGCCGCCGCGCACCTTGGCCGGCATCTTGCCCACGCCGAACGGGAACGTGGCATTGGTGCGGATGTTGGTCAGGTTGCCCGTCGTCGTGTAGATGATCGCGGCCTTCTTTTCGAGGAAATCCTTCGGCGTGGTGCCCCACTCGATGGAGCCCGTCGGCATGACCTTGTACTTCGTCGTGAGATCGACCCAGTATTGCAGCGACTCCACGGCCTGCGGCGCGTTGAGGAACGTCTTCGTGCCGGCCGGGTTCATCAGCTCGACGCCTGCGGGCGTGGTGAACGCCTGGAACAGCCAGTACGCGAAGCCGACGGACGGCACCTTGATACCCCACTGCGTCACGTTGCCCGAGGCGTCGCGCTTGGTGAGCTTTTGCGCGTAGCTGACGAGTTCGTTCCAGTTCGCCGGGGCGCGATCCGGGTCGAGACCGGCTTCGCGGAAGGCGTCCTTGTTCCAGTACATGACGATGGTCGAGCGCTGGAACGGCACGCCCCAGGTGTGACCGTTGATGCGCGAGTTCAGCATCAGCGCCGGGTAGAAGCTGTCGAGCCATTGCTTGTCGGCGGGCGTGTTCGCAATGCTGTCGATGGGCACCACGGCGTCTTCGTCGATCAGCGTGAAGACGTCTGCGGCCGCGAGCACGGCCAGTTGCGGCGGCGTGCCGGCCTTCGCGGCGGTCAGCGCCTTGACTACGGAATCCTGATACGAACCGGCGTACACCGGCTTGATCTTGATGTTCGGGTGATCCTTCTCGAAGTCCGCCACCAGATCGTTGATGATCTTCGTGACCGGGCCGCCAATGGCGACCGGGTAATAGAACTGCAGCTCGACCGGCTTCTGTTGTGCCATGGCCGCGCTGCTCAGACTGCCCAATCCGATGGTGGCGAGCGTGGCCAGACTGGCCGCAAACGTTTTCAGAATCTTGCGTCGCATGTCCCTAGGTTCCCCAAATAAGCGTAGTGGTGGTGTCGCGGATAGTCGATGTCAGGCGTTTCGAGCGCCGCGCGGCACCCGGATATCGCCGGTAGCCGCGCCGCGCTCACGCTTAAGCGTGTTGTTCGGTGCTCGGCGCCGTTGCCTGCGGCATGGCGATCGCGGAGGCCACAGAGGCGGCAGCCTGTGGCGCCACAGACGGCGCGCACGGCGCAGAGGGCGGCTGCATGGCGCCGATTGCCGCGTCGCCCGTCTGCACGTTGGCCGTCGCATCGGGCATGCGCGCACCGGACGTCGCATCGAACAGATGCTGATCGGCGGCGTCCCATTGCAGCCCGATGGCGTCGCCCGGCAGCAGCGGCCGATGACCCGGCACTCGCGTGGCGATTTCGCCCGCGTCGCCGAGGACGCAGGCCACCAGCGTGTCTGCTCCGAGATATTCGACCGCACTCACCGTCGCCAGCACGGCCCCCACCGAAGTCGGCGGCACCGCACGCACATGTTCGGGACGCAGACCGAGCAGCGCAGCGTCGTGCGAGCCTGCCGGGGCCAGTGCGGGGCCGGTCTGGCCGGCGGGCACCAGCGCATTGCCGCGGCGCACGAGGCGCAGCAATTGCATCGGCGGGGTGCCGATGAAACTTGCGGCAAAGCGCGTCGACGGGGTGGCGTAAAGCGTTTGCGGCGCACCGCGTTGTTCGATGCGGCCATGACGCAGCAGCACGACCTGATCGGCCATGCTCATCGCTTCGGTTTGATCGTGGGTAACGTAGATGAGCGTCATGCCGAGCTGCTGTTGCAGCGCCCGGATCTCGCGACGCATCTCCTGACGCAGTTGCGCGTCGAGGTTCGAGAGCGGCTCGTCCATCAGACAAACGGACGTCTGCGCAATCACCGCGCGCCCCAATGCCACACGCTGCTGCTGACCGCCCGAGAGCTGCGACGGCTTGCGCTCCAGATACGGTTCGAGCCCGAGCAGCGACGCCACGCGCGCAAGACGCTGCGCATAGTCGCGCGCAGGCTCACGGCGCACCCGCAGGCCGAACAGCAGGTTCTCGCGCACCGACAGATGCGGGAACAGTGCGTACGACTGGAACACCATCGACAACTTGCGACGCGCGGGCGGCAAGTTCGTCACGTCCTCACCGCCCAGGAGAATGCGCCCGCTCGTGGGGGTATCGAGGCCGGCGATCATGCGCAGCAGCGTCGACTTGCCGCACCCGGACGGGCCGAGCAGCACCACGAGCGAGCCCGCGTCAGCGGTAAAGCTCACATCGTGAAGCGCGTGTGTCGCGTTTGTCGTGCCCCACTGCTTGCTGACGGAATCGATGACGAGCGATGACATGGCCTGATGTGCGAGGCGTCGCCGGAGGGCGACTGGATCGGAAAAACCCGACCATAACCGGCCATCGATGGCAGTTTGATGACATCGCGTGCGCCAGCACCGGCGTGGCTCGCACGACACACGGATCTCAGGAAACCGGTCAGGCAACCGGACACCCGGGGACGTTCGCAGAGGGTGAGAATTCAGGTAGGCCAATGAAAGTTGCGCACACGCCCGAGGGCGTGCGCAACGTCATCGGTCATAGGGCTGAAAAGCGCTCAGGATGGCGCGATAACCTCGATCAGGCAGCCGCCTGGCGGCGTTTGGCGCGCAGCAGCGCCTTGGAGATGATGCGCGTCTCGGACGTGGCGGCACCGGTGCGACGCGCCACGGCGTCGCGGAAGAAGCGGCGGGTCTCGTCGGAAACGGTCTCGCGCTCGTTGTCCATCGTCAGAATGTGATAGCTCTCGCCGAGCAGGCACTTCTGCTTCACCTCGGACGACACGCCGTTGTAGACGATGCGCGCGTTGTGCGGGCTCGCCGTGTCGTCGTCCACCGCGTGAACGATGAGGCAGTCGGCCGTCACGCGATCGAGCCGGTTACGCACATGCGAGGCCAGCCGGCGGGCGTTGTACAAGTGGGCGATCGGCAGCGAGGCCGAACCGATTTCCGAGGCGTCGTGCAACGACATCGACTTCTGCACGCGCGCGCGCAGCGCTTCGTTCTTCAGGCCGTACGGCGCCTTCTCGTGATAGCGATAGCGATGCCCGAACGGCAGGTGATACAGCAGATCGAGCAGCGGGTAGGCAAACGGAATGGTCCAGCCGTCGTACACCAGCGTGACCGCCAGCACCGAGATCGCCGTGACGTCCGGCTCCTCTTCGGCGACCGCCAGCGCGAGCGTCGCGCCCATGCTCAGGCCGCACAGCGACACGGAGTCATGCGTCTCGCGCAACTCGCGGTACTTCGCACGCGCGGCGGCAATCCATTCGCGCCAGGTCGAGCAGGGTGAACCGAGGCCGTAGCCCTCGATATGGGGCACCGATACGGTGTACCCGTCGCGATGCAATGCCTTGGCCACCGGACGCATTTCAAGCGGCGTGCTCGAGAGCCCCGGCAACAGCAGCACGGCATGTTCGCCGCCTTTGTAAAAGATATCTTCCTGAAACATGCTCAAACCCCGCCCGAGACGACAGGCGCCTCGTTAACTTCGCGCTTGATGGTAGTTGTAGACGCCGGTGTCATCGTGTGCAGCGGCGTGACCGGGCGCACCGCCGGTCCCGTATGCAAGCGCAGAATCACGTACGTGCCGACATGCGCGCGAAATTGCTGCAATTCACAGTGAATCATTTCGAAACCGCCGTCGCGCGTGCGCACGCGCAGGTTGTGCGCACCGTGCTGCGGGGGTTCGTCGTCGGCCGAGAACAGCCCGGCCACCCGGCAAGCATCTTCCGGATGCAGCAGCGCACGCAGGCCGTCCCGCTTGACGACTTCCGATGCGACACCGGTCGCGCGCCGGAAATGCTCGTCGATGAATTCGTAATGCGTGGCCGGATTGGCCAGATAGAAGATCGAGTCGAGGTGCTTCGTCAGATACGTCATCAACGCATTGCCCAACTGCACCGAGTCGGACAGCACCATGCGTTCGTTCTCGGCGCGCAGCAGCATCTCGTAACGGGTTTGCGCGACTTCCGCGATCAGCTCGGCGCGATACTGCGCGCGGCGCAGGCGCTCGATGAGGGCAACCGCGAGCGGGGTGATCAGCATGAAGCCGGTCACGATCAACGCATCGCGGCGATCGAGCGCGGCGATGTCGCGAAACGGCGGCACAAAGAAAAAATCGAAAATCGGAATGCTGATGACCATCGCCATGATGGCCGGGCCCAGCCCCCAGATGAATTCGACGATGATGGCCGCACAGACGAAAAACAGACCCGGCATCGAGTGGTCGAGCACCGGATGCAGCAGGCTGCGAACAAGAAACGCAGCAAATACCACCATTAGCGCACCGACGTAACGCTTTGCGCCGGGCTCCGCCCAACGTCGGGCGTTTCTGATATCCATGATTCACCGCCGACGTTCGCCGACGCTCAATAATCCGTAGTTGGGCCCCATCATAGGGCACCGCTGTTACAAAATATTACGGATTATCGCACGGCCACTCTTGACGTTCCGAAGCTGTGAACCCTGATTCAGTCGCGCCCGAACAACATCGGTACGGCGGACCAGCACTGGCGCGGGTTCGCAGCCGATACCGGATCGGTTGACAGGGAAAAACCGGTGACAAAAGTCCACAAGACCCTACAGGGCCGAAGGGTAACGAATGCACCGGTAATAACTTGAAAGGCGGCAGGGGCTTGCCAGGGCCGGTCGGGTCACGCCGATGGCGATCGTCAGCGCAACATGAACGACATCGCCGACAGGCAGTTGAGTATGCGCACGGCAGCCTCGGCGCTCGGCGCGACATACTGCAACGTCACACCGTCGACACGTTCGAGCGTCGGCCATTGGCAGAAGAGATCGGCCAGCGCAGTGGTCTGCGCCTGAAGACGCACTTCGACGGGCGTCTGCACCGTGTACGGGTGCCATTTGCGCCGGTCTTCGAGCGACGCCTTCGCCGCCTCGCGAATCAGTTCGCACGACTCGGACGGGCTCAACGTCATGCCGCTGCCCTGCCCCCACGCCGCCTTCGTCTGCACGAAATGGGCGTGCGGGTAGATCAGTTGCGTCTCTTCGCAGAAGACGTCGTCGCCACTGGCCATGACCATCGGCACGCCGCGCTCGCCCGCGAGGGCGCCGTACAGCATGGCTTCGCTCGCCTCCACGCCCGCCAGCCAGACGCGCGCAAAAGCGAAGCTGTTGATGGTGTGAGCCAGTATGCCGGCGCTTTGCGCTTTGCCGTGGTACCCGATCATGAAGAGCGCGTCGCAGCCCGCTTCCACGCCGGCCACCATGCCGAGATAGCGCGGCTTGCCCAGCACGAGACGGGCGCGCGGATCGAGTTCGTCCGGCAACAGGTTGCGAAAACCGCCGTGCGAGTCGTTGACGATCACCTCGGTCGCGCCGCCCGCGAATGCCCCTTCGACGGCCGCATTGGCTTCGCGGGTCATCCAGCGGCGGGCACGCTCGTACTCGCCATTGCCGGCGCGTGTCTGTTCGACGTGGAAAACGCCCGCGACGCCTTCGATGTCGGTGGAGATCAGGATTCGCATAGTGTCAGTGATGTCGTGAATGGCTCGCGGGCGGACTCAGAGCGTCGCCCAGTCCGGCAGCACGTCGTCCAGCGCGCGCCGCACGTGGCCGTCGCGCCCGAGCACGGACTCGGCGGCGAAAAGCGCGTGCAGAATCGCCTGCTCGGTGGCGTCGGCCGTGGCCTGAAAAATCGGATCGAGGAGCGGATCGGGCACCAGCGCGGCCGGGGCGACCCGGCCCATCGCGTCGTGCGGCACCGTGTAACCGGTGGTGAAGGCGAGCGCGACGTCGCCGCTGCCATGGCCGTAGACGGAGCCCGTGCGCGCGAGTCCTGCGCCGGTGCGCGTGGCCACACGGCGCAACTGACGCGCATCGAGCGGCGCGTCGGTGGCCACCAGCATGATGATGGAGCCGCGCTCCGGCGCGGCGCTCTGCTCGGGCTGCGCAAGGCGTTCGTCGAGCACGGGCCCGACGTGGCGCCCGGCAATCGTCAATTGCGAGGGGCGTCCGAAGTTCGACAGCACCAGCACACCGACGGTAAACGTCGCCCCGGCCGTCTCCACGACACGCGACGCCGAGCCGATACCGCCCTTCAGACCGAAGCTGGACATGCCGCGCCCCGCGCCGACCGCGCCCTGCGCGAAGTCGGACGCCGCACTCGCCAGCGCCTGCGCATAGTGCGCCTCGCTAACGGCGAACGCCTGCATATCGTTGAGATACCCGTCGTTGCACTCGAACACCGCCGGATTCAGCGACGGGCTGCCGCGCCCGATACCCGGGTTCGCCGCGATGGCCGCACGCAGCTGGCCGAGCACCACATGGCTCACGGAAAAGGTGTTGGTGAGGGCTACCGGAGCTTCGAGCAGGCCGAGCTCGTCGATCTGCATCAGACCGACGCTCTTGCCAAAGCCGTTGATCACCGCGGCCGCCGCGGGGATCTTGCTGCGAAACGGGTCCCATTGCGCGCTCGGGGACGACACCCCTGCCCCGTCGCCGCGAACGTGAGCCGACGTCACCGATGTGGCGGGCGTGGGGCACACCACGGTGACACCCGTCTGCAACGGGCCGTCGGCGAGCGTGGCATGCCCGACGTAGACGCCGGGCACGTCCGAGATGGCGTCGCGCGGCCCCGCGGGCAGACGCCCGATGTGGGGTGCACCGAACGATGCTTCGCGAAAATCTGACGTGGGCATCACTTCGCGCTCCTGCAAATAGGTCAATGCGTCAATGCCGGTCGAGTTTCGGATCGAGCGCGTCGCGCAGGCCGTCACCCAGCAGGTTGAACGCGAGCACGGTCAGGAAGATGGCCAGGCTCGGGAAAATGGCGATGTGCGGGGCATTGACCATGTCGGCGCGAGCTTCGTTGAGCATCGCGCCCCACTCCGGCGTAGGCGGTTGCGCGCCCAGACCGAGGAACGACAGGCTCGCGGCCGTGATGATCGAGGTGCCGATACGCATCGAGAAATATACGACGATTGACGACACCGTGCCCGGCAGAATGTGCCGCATGATGATCGTCCAGTCCGAAGCGCCAATGGAGCGCGCCGCTTCGATATACGTCAGATGCTTGAGCACCAGCGTGTTGCCGCGCACCAGACGGGCGAACGCCGGGATCGAGAAGATGGCGACGGCCACGATCACGTTGACCATGCCGTTGCCCAACACCGCCACCACGCCGATGGCCAGCAGAATGCCGGGGAAGGCGAAGAGCACGTCGGAGATACGCATGACGATGCGATCCCACCAGCCTTCGTAATAGCCTGCCAGCAGCCCGAGCACCGTGCCGATCACCGCGCCCAGCGCCACCGAGCCGAAACCCGCCGCCAGCGAAATACGCGTACCCGCGAGCACGCGGCTGAAAATGTCGCGCCCGAGCGAATCGACCCCGAACCAGTGCTTCGCGGACGGCCCGGCGTTCAGGGCGTCGTAGTCGAAGAAGTTCTCCGGATCGAACGGCACGAGGTGCGGCGCGAGGATCGCAATGACGACCAGCACCAGCACGAACGCGCCCGCGACCATGGCGATGTGCTGCTTCTTGAATTTGCGCCAGAACTCGCGCCACGGCGTGCGCACACGATTGGCGCTGGCCGTGGCGGCAGGATTGGCGGCAGTAGTGGATTGACCCGCGTTCATTGTGCGTGCCTCACTTATAACGAATGGTCGGGTTGATGACGGCGTACAGCACGTCGACCACGAGGTTGATCAGAATGAACTCGAGCGAGAACAGCAGCACCAGCGCCTGAATCACCGGATAGTCGCGCATCTCGACCGAGTCGATCAACAGACGTCCGAGGCCAGGCCAGTTGAACACCACCTCGACGACAATCGAGCCGCCGAGCAGGAAACCGAATTGCAACCCCATCATCGTGACGACGGGGATCATGGCGTTGCGCAGCGCGTGCTTGAACACCACGCGCATTTCGTTGAGCCCCTTCGCACGTGCGGTGCGCACGAAATCCTCGTGCAGCACGTCGACGAACGCCGAACGGGTAAAGCGCGCCATCACGGCAGCCACCGCCGCGCCCAGCGTGATCGAGGGCAGGATGTAGCTCTTCCACGAATCGGCGCCGATGGTCGGCAGCCAGCCGAGCTGCACCGAAAAAATCTGCATCAGCAACATGCCGAGCGCGAACGCCGGGAACGAAATGCCCGAGACGGCGAACGTCATGCCCAGCCGGTCGGGCCAGCGATTGCGCCACACGGCCGACGCCACGCCCAGCCCCATGCCGATCATCACCGACCAGATCATGCTCACCAGCGTGAGCCACAACGTCGGCATGAAGCGGCTGGAGATCTCTTCCGACACCGGTTGCTTGCTGCGCATCGACAGACCGAAATCGCCACGCACCGCGTGCGTGATGAAATGCGTGAACTGGGTGAGCAGCGGCTTGTCGAGACCGAGATCCTGACGCACCAGCGTCACGGTCGCCTCGTCCGCCTGCGGACCGGCAGCCAGACGCGCCGGATCGCCCGGCAACATGTGCACGAAGCCGAACACCAGCACTGCCACGATGAGCAGCGTGGGGATCAGGCCGAGCAGGCGTTTGAGAAAGTAATTGAGCATCGCAGTCTTGCCGAACGTCTTGCCAAACCATGTCTTGCGGTAGACCGCGCCACCAGCCGATGCCGGCGGCGCGGGGAACATCACACTCGCTCACACGTGAGCGTCGCGCTTACTTCATCGAGATATCGGTGAAGTTGAACGAGCCGTCAGGCATGGTGTACACGCCCGACAGGTTCTTGTTGCGCGCATACAGCAGCTTTTCCGTCACGAGGAACGCCCACGGGGCGTCGTTCCAGATCTTCTGCTGGGCGTCCGTGTACAGCCTGGTCTTCTCGGCACGGTCGGTCGTTTGCAGCGCCTTGTTGAAGTCGGCGTCGACCGCGTCGTTCTTGTAGTACGCCGTGTTGAACAGCTTGGGCGGGAACGATTCCGACGCGAGCAGCGGACGCAGCGCCCAGTCGGCTTCTCCCGTCGACGACGACCAGCCCACGTAGTACATGCGCACCGGCGCCTTATCGGGGTCCGGTGCCGACTCAACCAGCTCGACACGCTGACCGGCTTCGAGCGCGCGCACCTGCGCCTTGATGCCGACCTGCGCCAGTTGCTGCTGCACGAACTGGATCACCTTCTGTGCCGTCGTGAACGTGTAGGCCGACCACAGCGTGGTCTCGAAACCATTCGGGTAACCGGCTTCCTTGAGCAGTTCCTTCGCCTTGGCCGGGTTGTAAGGCCACGGGCCGGTTTTGACGGCGTAGTCCACACCATGCGGCACCACACCGTCGGCCGGGGTGGCGTAGCCTGCGAAGGCCACCTTCACCAGGGCGTCCTTGTTGATGGCGTAGTTGATGGCCTGACGCACACGCACGTCGTCGAACGGCTTCTGCTTCGTGTTGAGGCTGATATAGCGCTGGATGATCGACGGACCGGCGATCACATCCACCTTGCCGCTGGTCTTCAGGCTGTCGGCCTGTTCATACGGCACCGGGAAAGCGAAGCCCGCTTCACCCGTCTGCATGACGGCGGCACGCGTGTTGTTGTCGACCACCGGCTTGAAGGTGATCGTGTCGACCTTCGGATAGCCCTTCTTCCAGTAGCCGTCGAACTTCTTCACCTTCACGTAATCGGTGCGGTTCCATTCGACGAACTCGAACGGACCGGTGCCGACCGGGTGCGAGGCGATGTCCTTGCCGTACTTCTTGAGCGCTTCGGGCGAGATGATCACGGCCGAGGGGTGTGCCAGCGTGTTGATGAACGGCGAGAACGGCTCTTTGAGCGTGAACTTCACCGTGTGCGGATCCACCACTTCCGTCTTGCCGATTTCCTTGTACAGGTTGTAGCGCTTGAGCTTGTTCTCCGGGTTCGTCACGCGGTCGAAGTTCGCCTTCACGGCGGCGGCGTCGAAGTTCGTGCCGTCCTGGAACTTCACGCCCGACTTGAGCTTGATCGTGTAGACGAGGCCGTCCGGCGAGACCGTGTAGCTATCGGCCAGCACGTTCACGAGCTTCATGTCCTTGTCGAAACCGAACATGCCTTCGTAGAACGACTTGGCAACGGCTTGCGACAGCGTATCGTTCGCGTCGTACGGATCCATCGTCGTAAACGTCGACTGCACGGCCATCACGACATCCTTGGCGGCGAACGCCGGCGCTGCCCCAAGCATGGCCGACGCCACGGCGACGGACGCGAGCGCGGTTTTCCACCGAGTGCCCAACAAAGCGTTTTTCGACATCTGTCTTTCTCCTTCTGGTCTGACGAGGTGGCCGCGGGCGAGTCGCTGGACTGCGTCCCTTGGCGGGCGTTATGGCTACAACGAGAAGTGCAACGGGGTGCTGCCTGAAACTGCCCGGAAGGTTGGCCCTTCCAGGGGAAACCGGATCGAATGCCGCTCATTGCCGGATCGATAAACGATCAATAAGCGATCAATAAGCGCCTGCCACGCGATGACGCGCCACGAAGTGCCCCGCGCCAACCTCCACCAGTGGCTGCACCTGCGGGTCGTCGCCGAGCGCGCGGATCGGGCTCGGAATCTCTTCCGTCAACAATTCCCGCCTGGCGTGACGACGCGCCGGATCGGCAATCGGTACGGCCGACATCAGCTTCCTCGTGTACGGGTGTTGCGGGTTTTCGAAAATGGCGCGACGCGGGCCAATCTCGACGATCTGCCCGAGGAACATCACCGCCACCCGGTGGCTGATGCGCTCCACGACCGCCATGTCGTGCGAAATGAACAGGAACGCGATGCCGAACTCCTTCTGCAGATCGAGCATCAGGTTGATGATCTGGGCCTGCACGGAGACGTCGAGCGCCGAGACGGATTCGTCGGCGATCACGACCTTGGGCTTAAGCGCCAGCGCGCGGGCAATGGCGATACGCTGACGCTGACCGCCCGAGAACTCGTGCGGATAGCGCTGCGCGTAGTCGGCCGGAAGTCCAACGCGCTCCAGCAACTCGGCCACCCGCCTCTCGGCTTCGGCGCCCTTGGCCACGCCGTGCACCAGCAGCGGCTCCATGATCGAGAAGCCCACCGTCAGACGCGGATCGAGCGAGGCAAACGGGTCCTGGAAGATGAACTGGATGTCGCGGCGCAATGTTTGCAAGGCGCGTCCGGCGAGATCCTGGATCGGCTGGCCGCCGAATTCGATGGAACCGCCCTGGCTCGCGACCAGACGCAGCAACGCGCGGCCGGTCGTCGACTTGCCGCAACCGGACTCGCCCACGAGGCCCAGTGTCTCGCCCGGATACAGATCGAAACTCACCCGTTCGACGGCGTGCACGCGTTGCTTGACGCGACCGAAGAAGCCGGACGGCACGTCGAAGCGAGCCACGAGATCCTTGACGCGCAGGATCGGACCGGCGTCCGTCTTGACGGGTGGCTGCGGCGTTTCGGCAACGGGTTTGGCGTCGGCCGGGGCGTCGTAGCGCAGCAGCGGGAAACGCGCCGGCAGATCGGTGCCGTGCATCGAGCCCAGGCGCGGCACCGCCGAGAGCAACGCCTGCGTGTAGCGCTCGCGCGGGGCGGCGAAGATTTCCGCCGACTTGCCTTCTTCCACCTTGTCGCCGCGATGCATGACCAGCACACGATCGGCCACTTCGGCCACCACGCCCATGTCGTGCGTGATGAACACCACGCCCATGTGCATTTCTTCCTGCAATGCGCGAATCAGTTGCAGGATCTGCGCCTGAATCGTCACATCGAGTGCGGTCGTCGGTTCGTCCGCAATCAGCAAACCCGGTTTGCACGAGAGCGCCATCGCGATCATCACGCGCTGACGCATCCCGCCCGAGAGCTGATGCGGGAAGCGGTCGAGCACGCGGCGTGCCTCGGGAATGCGAACGAGTTCGAGCATACGCAGCGCTTCGGCACGCGCAGCGGCGGCGTGCTTGCCCTGGTGCAGACGAATGGATTCCGCGATTTGCTCGCCCACCGGGAAGACCGGGTTCAGCGAGGTCATCGGCTCCTGAAAGATCATCGCCATGTCCGCACCGCGAATAGTGCGCATGGTGTGGCCGCTCGCGCGTGTCAGGTCGACGAGCTTGCCGTTGCGGCGGCGCATGATCATCGAGCCCTGGGTGATGCGTCCGCCGCCGTTCTCGACCAGACGCATGGCGGCCAGCGACGTGACCGATTTGCCGGAGCCTGATTCGCCCACGATGGCGAGCGTCTCGCCACGGTCGACATGGAAGGAAAGGTCGCGCACGGCCGTGACCAGGCGCTCGGACGTCGCGAACTGCACGGTAATGCCGCTCACGTCGAGCACGCGCTCGTCGGGCAACGAAATCATCGGGGTTGTCTTACGCTCTGCCACGCCTGTCCTCGCTAATCTTCGCTTGCTGAATCTGGTGCTGCGGGCGTGGCCGTCATCGGCGCTGCCCGTTTTTTCCGGACGTTACTCGTGAATCGCCGTCACCGGCGTTTCACCCACACGCGCCACGCCGCGATACATGCCTTCGGTGTTGAACGGCAACGCCACATTGCCCTGTGCGTCCACGGCGATCAGACCGCCGCGTCCCTGCACACGCGGCAGACGCTCGTGAATCACGCGCTCGGCGGCG
Source organism: Pandoraea sp. NPDC087047 (assembly GCF_044745225.1). Lineage (NCBI taxonomy): Bacteria > Pseudomonadati > Pseudomonadota > Betaproteobacteria > Burkholderiales > Burkholderiaceae > Pandoraea > Pandoraea sp. NPDC087047. Next base: position 471,697 of record NZ_JBIUZU010000004.1, on the reverse strand, counting down.
TCGGCGAGCGACAGGCCCGCGTAGGCCATCAACGCCCCCACTTCGTAGCACGCTACGGTGCGAATGAACGCTTCACCGGTGCCGGTCGCCGAGACAGCGGCCGTCGCATCGTTCGCGTAACAACCCGCGCCAATGAGGGGCGAATCGCCCACCCGGCCGATGGCCTTGTTCGTCATGCCGCCCGTGGACGTGGCCGCTGCCACGTGGCCATGGATGTCGCAGGCGACTGCGCCGACCGTACCGAACTTGGTGTCCGGATCGATGGGCTCCTTATTTGACGTATTGGACGGACGGGAGGTCTCAGTCGCCTTGAGCGGCATATCGTGATCGAGCGACACGGCGGCGTTGGCCAGCGCCCGTTGCAACTGGGCGTAGCGCGCTTCGGTGAAAAAGTAGTCCGGCTCGACCAGTTCCGCCCCGTGTGCGGCGGCGAACGCTTCGGCGCCGTCGCCCACGAGCAGCACATGCGGGCTGTGTTCTAGCACCGAGCGCGCGGCGAGGATCGGGTTGCGCACGCGATGGACGCAGGCGATCGCGCCGGCGTCGAGCGTGGTGCCGTCCATGATCGCGGCGTCGAGTTCGTGCGTGCCTTCGTGGGTAAACACGGCGCCGCGTCCCGCGTTGAAGCGCGGACAGTCTTCGAGATGACGCACGGCTTCGGTTACGGCGTCGAGTGCCGAACCACCCGCGGCGAGCACGGCCTGCCCGGCGCGCAACACATCGGCCAACGCCTCGTGATAGGCCTTCAGTTCTTCCGGCGACGTGTCGCGGCTGATCGTACCCGCGCCGCCGTGAATGGCGATGACCGCACGTTGGGCGTGACTCATGATGCGCTGTCCTTTCTGTCCTGAATGCCCGGCAACGGGCCGGACACATTGCCGGAATTGCCGGAATTACGGAGGGTGGAGGCGCCCTGCGTGCTGGCGGTCGCCGCAGTGGTGGCGTTCGCCAGCGAGGTCGCCGTGACGTTCGCGGCGGTGGCGCTGGCGGCATGGGCGACGCGTTGCGGCGTGACAATACGGCCCATGACCGGTGACGCGGGGGCATTGGCAGGCGCGTTCGTCGTCGCCAACGACGCCGAGTCGAGCCATGGCAGCAGGAAATCGGTCAGTTCGGTCGCGCGATCCACGGCGTGTTTGGCGCGTTGCGCGACGGCGTCGCAAATGGCGTCGATCATCGCCAGCACGCTCGCTTCGGAGTTGCTCGACAGACGCGGCTTGCTGCGCACGAAGATCACAATGTCGCCCAGCGGGGCCAACGGCGACGTCGGGCTGTCGGTGATCACCATCACGGACACGCCGCGTCCGCGCAGGCGACGGCACAGCGTGACAGTGTCCGATACGTATCGCGGAAAACCGAGTGCGATCACCAGGTCGCCTTCGCGTAACTTGAAAAGCTGACGGGCCGCATGCGTCGAGCCCCCTGCCCCGACCACCGACTGCACGTTTTCGCAGTACGGATCGAGACCGTGGTGCAGCAGCCCCGCGAGGTAGCCGCTGGCGCCCAGCCCGAGCACGTAGATACGATGCGCCTGCAAGATCGATTCGATGGCGCGCTCGCAGGTGCCGGCGTCGAGCGCGCGACGTGTCCAGTCCAGATTCTCGATGGCCTGCGCCAACGACGCGGCCATCACATCGGGACTCGCGCTCGCCTGCGCCTTGCTCGTGCGCAGACTTTCGATGGGCGCGAGCGTCGCCTCGTAACCTCGCACCATGGCCGCCCGGCACTGCGGATAGCCGTCGAAACCGAGGGCACGGGCAAAACGATTGACGGTCGCGAGCGACACGCCAACGGCATCGGCAAACTCATCGATACGCATGGTGGCGGCGCGAAACGTGTTGTCGAGCACGAACGCCGCCATACGCTGCTGCGCAGGCGTCAGTTCGGGCATGGCGCGCACGATCCGCTCAGTGAGCGGTAAATCAGCGGGCAACGAGTCGGCGTCAATCATCGATAGCAGTCATCCTTTGGAGTGAAGGAAAGTATATTTTCATCAACACCCCGTCAAAAGAAAAAAAATAGTTCAAAAGCTACCGGACGATATGCGCCGGTCCTTACATTTCGCTCACACACCCCGCAAACCCTGTCAAAACAAGGGGGACGCGCCACCGTCTCACGCAAAAAGCGGGCATACTAGGGGAAACCCGAATGCACGAACTTGCCGGAGGCTTTGCGATCCGACGCTGAAGTACGGTTTCATCGCCCGGCGATTTTCGACCGGTGCGCAGTATCAGGCAGCAGATTCACAGGACAGTCGAAGGACCGCCTGGGGAGGCTAGGCCGGAGGCGAGTCGTAACGTGCAGTAAACATGGCGTAGTCGTGGGCTTACATCTGCCCCTTACGCTAACGTGAAGAATTCGCCTCAAGGAGCATGACCATGCTGAGCCCGCATGAAATCGCCACGCTGTTGCTGGCGGCCGCCTCCCTTGGCCCGATCGATGCCGACGCGCTTGAAGCGCCCGATCTCGCTGCGCTGGAGCAAGCGCGCCTGGTGCATGTGGCGGTCAACGAGGGACAAACCAAAGTGATGGTGACCGAGGATGGTCGCCGGGTATTACGTCGTCTCGGACTGGAACGTTCGGGCGGCGAGCGCGTGGAAGCGCCGAATCTGACGGTAGCGAACGCGCGACGCGCAGGGACTGAGACGGGAAGTGTGGCGGCGGACAGTTTGTGACGTCGGAGGCCCGCCTGCTTGCCACGTCAACCAAACCGCCCGTGAGAGGGATGAAGTGAGTGAGTTGCGCGAGTTGTATGCGTTGTCCGCATCGAGCGCATCGAGTGCGTTCGGCACGTTGAGCAAATCGCGCGAATTGTGAGTTGAGCGAATGCGCAGGTTGTAGCAGGCAGCGTCGCTGCCTGCGGACTCATCAGAGCATCGCGAAGAACAGGCTTAGACGCGCGAGTACGATCAGCAGAATCTGCATCAGCAGGAACAGCCCCAGCGGCGAAAGATCGAAACCGCCGACCATCGGGATGATGCGACGAATGGGGCGCAGCAACGGATCGAGCAAGTGCTGGAGAATCGGCATGGCGGCAGCGCGCGGATTCACCCACGACAGCACGGCCATCAGCAACGTGAGCCACATCACCAGATTGGCGCCCCACTTGGCCACCAACACCAGCGCCACCAGCAAGCCACGCGGGAACACCGTGACCGGCGACACCCCCACGACGGCAGTGATCAGCACCAGATAGAGGATGGCCGCCAGCCATGCGCCGATCACGCACGCCCAGTCGATGCCGCCCACGCCCGGCACAACGCGCCGCAGCGGCAACACAATCCAGTTCGTGAACTGGAACACCCCTTGCGAGAGCGGATTACCCGGGGGCAGGCGTGTCGCCTGCATCCACACACGCAATAGCAACAAGGCGCCGAATAGCGAGAAAACAAGGTCTAGCAACAGACGGGCGATTTCGACGAGCATCTGGACTCCAACGGATTGTGCGGTCCCCCGCAAAACCGGCATTGTCGCACGCGTTTGCCCGAGTTCAATCACCCCCTAACGCATTCAGTGGATGCTCCCCTTGCGCCCATGGGCTGAGGAAGAACGCTTCGACCTGCGCCACCGGCACATCGGCCAGCGTGGCGAAGCGCCAGCGCGGCTGCTTGTCCTTGTCGATCAGCAACGCTCGAACCCCTTCGACGAAATCTCCCGTCGCGAATGCGTGATACCCCAACACCAATTCCATCCGGAAGGCGTCCGCCAGATCCAGGCGACGCCCCCTCTGCAATTGCCGGTCCGTCACGCACAGGCTCAGCGGTGAGCGCTGCGCGAGCAACCCGAGGGTCTCCGCGGCCCAGGGTGTCTGCGCATCGGCCTCGAGCGATGCCACGACGCCGGGCACGTCGATGGCGCTGAAATGTCTGTCGAGTGTTGCCCTGACGCCGGCGAGCGGCGCGGCATCCGCCCACGTGCGTCCCATCGGCAGGATCGCGGCGCGAAGCGATGCCAACACGTCGGCAGCCCCGGCCAAGTGATGACCTGCCGAGCGCGTCTCGGTGCTGTTCGTCGTGTTGTTCCCATTCCAGTCGAACTGACTCAGCATCTCGCGCAGTCGCGCGGGCGCATCGCCTTCGAGCCAGACGTCGGCGAGTCCGCAATACAGCGCATCAGCCGCCGTCACAGTCGCACCGGACAGGCCCAGGTAGCGCGCGAGCGTCGGTGCGAGATGACCGAGGAACCAACTGGCGCCGACGTCCGGGAACAGCCCGATGCCCGTCTCAGGCATCGCCAGTCGTGTCCGGTCGGTCACGATGCGCAGCGCCGCCCCCTGCGCGACGCCCATACCGCCCCCCATCACAATGCCGTCGAGCAACGCGATATATGGCTTCGGATATCGGTGAATCAGATAGTCGAGCCGGTACTCGTCAACGAAAAACGCCTGATGTTCGTCGAGGTTGTTCAGCCGGCTTTCATATAGCGCGCGAACATCGCCACCCGCGCAGAACGCCTTCTCGCCAGCGCCTTCGATCCAGACAGCCCGCACCGCCGGGTCGTCGACCCACGCCTTGAGTTGTCGCCACATGGCGCGCACCATGCGGTGCGTGATCGCGTTCAGCGCCTTTGGCCGGTTCAGCGTAATCACGCCGAATCCGTTGATCACATCGAACAACACTTCGTCTTGCGCCTCGATGGCGCCATCGTGCAAATTCACTCGCCCTCCTCCCGGCCGTTCGCTGCCGAACGTCAACGTCCCTGCTGCATCGACAACCCCACAACATTGCGCCTCCTCAGACGCACGGTCGTTTTGATCGAGTCACTTCGACTGGTTTGCGATCAGTCCAGCGCACGTGCGATGACTTGTCGCTGAATCTCGCTGGTGCCTTCGTAGATTTGCGTGATGCGGGCATCGCGGTAGTGGCGCTCCACCGGATAGTCTTCCAGGTAGCCATAGCCACCGTGAATCTGGATGGCATGGGTGCATACCCACTCCGCCAATTCAGACGCGAAGAGCTTCGCCTGCGAGGCCTCGGACAGGCACGGCAACCCCTGTGTGCGGAGCGCCGCCGCGTGGAGAATCAGGAATCTCGCCGCGTTGATGCGGGTCGTCATGTCGGCAAGCATGTTCGCAATGCTCTGATGCTCGCGAATCGGTTTGCCGAACTGCTGACGCTCGTTCGAATATTTCAGCGCCGCTTCAAATGCCGCACGCGCAACACCAAGCGCCAGCGCGGCAATGCCAATGCGGCCGCCTTCGAGATTGGACAACGCAATCTTGAGCCCCTGCCCCGGTTCGCCAAGCAAGGCGTCGTCGTCGACCTCACAATCAACGAGCGTGATCGGACAGGTATCCGACGCCCGAATGCCAAGTTTATGTTCCGGGTGCCCGACTTCGAATCCCGGCGTGTCGGTCGGCACGATGAACGCCGAGATGCCACGTTTGCCGGCGGCGGGATCCGTCACCGCAAACACGATGGCCATGGCCGCACGCTTGCCGTTGGTCACGAACTGCTTGCTGCCGTTGAGCACCCATTTGTCGCCGCGACGCTCAGCGCGCGTTCGCAAATTGCTGGCCTCCGACCCGGCCTGCGGTTCGGTCAGACAGAAAGCACCGATTTTCCGGCCGGCGGCCAGATCGGGTAGCCAGCGTCGGCGCTGAACATCCGTGCCGAACTTCAGGACCGGCGCACAACCGACCGAATTGTGAACGGACATCATCGTGGCCGTCGAGGCACATCCGGCCGCAATCTCTTCCATCGCCAGCGCATAGGCCGTGTAATCCGTGTACGAGCCGCCGTACTCTTCCGGCACCATCATGCCGAGCAGGCCCAGTTCGCCCATTTGCGCGACCATCGCGTCGGGCAGTGCGCACTCGCGGTCCCATTGCGCGGCATTCGGTGCCAGTTGCTCACTGGAAAATGCGCGTGCCATATCGCGAATCATGCGTTGGTCTTCGGTATAGAAATCCATGCTCTGTCTCCTGCGCCGTGACGTAATCGGAACGAATCGTCGACGTCTGTGCCTGTCGATGGGTCCAGTGTAGGGATCGCGCCGCGTTGGCACCATAGCCAAAAACGGCAAATTGGATGAGCGGAATTGCCATCGGAATCGTCTGTATCCCGATCAGGACAAACCCTTGCTGCAGTCCGCCATCCCGATTGGCCTCGTCCGAGAGTGCCGCGAATCCCTTAGATACCCGGCGCATTCCCCTATCTGCGGAGTGGATAAATCCCTCACCAACTCTGACCCGTTTGGACATTGCTTGTCGCCGACGCCACGCATTAGGATGAATTTCATCACGGCCCCTAAGCGCTGCGCCCTGATCGAAGACGGCGCCAGGGGCACTCAGCCATGTGCGCCAGGTCGTTTTCATCATAGGCGCGCTTGCTGGCCGGCACCCGACTACAGGAGACAACCCATGACTGCGGATTACGCCCGAGCGTACGAGGCGTTCGACCTCGACGCCACTGTGCGCGCCACACTGGACGGCAATCTCGACGCGATGAACGCATGCATCGAGTGCTGCGACCGCCATGCACTTCCCGGACGCATCGCCCTTTTCTGGGAGGGAAAAGACGGCACGAGCCAGACGTGGACGTTCCGGCAATTGCAAACGCTCTCGGCGCGCTTTGCCAACTTCCTGCGCGAACAAGGCGTGCAGCCGGGCGACCGCGTCAGCGGCCTGCTGTCGCGCACACCCGAATTGCTGGTGACGATTCTGGGCACCTGGCGTGCGGGCGCGGTCTATCAACCGCTCTTCACCGCCTTCGGGCCGAAAGCCATCGAGTACCGTCTACAAAGCGCACAAAGCAAGCTGGTGGTGACAGATGCGGCCAACCGCGCCAAGCTCGACGAGGTGGCGAACTGCCCGCCCGTGGCGACCGTCAGCGGGCCGCGCGGTCTGGGCGTGCGTCGCGCCGACTTCAGCTTCTGGCATGAAGTCGAGCAACATGCGCCCGAGTTCGACCCCGTGATGCGGCGCGGCGACGATCCCTTCATGATGATGTTCACCTCGGGCACGACCGGTGCGGCCAAGCCGGTCATGGTGCCTCTGCGCGCCGTCATGGCGTTCGTCGGCTACATGCGCGACGCCGTCGATCTGCGTCCGACCGACACGTTCTGGAACATTGCCGATCCGGGCTGGGCCTACGGCCTCTACTACGCGGTGACGGGGCCGCTCGCGATGGGTATTCCGACAACGTTCTACGACGGGCCATTCAACGTCGAAAGCACCTACCGGATCATCAACAAGCTGGGCATTACGAATCTGGCGGGCTCACCGACCGCATTCCGTCTGCTGATCGCGGGCGGCGACAAAGCGGCCGCCCCCCTCAAGGGGCGATTGCGCGCCGTGTCGAGTGCTGGTGAGCCGCTCAATCCGGAAGTCATCCGCTGGTTCGCGCAGCACCTCGGCGTGACCATCCATGACCATTACGGGCAGACCGAGCTCGGCATGGTCGTGTGCAACCACCATGCGCTCGCGCATCCCGTGCAAGTCGGGGCAGCGGGTTTCGCGTCGCCCGGACATCGGGTGGTCGTACTCGATGAGGACGGTCATGAGTGTCCCGTCGGCCAACCGGGGGGGCTGGCACTCGATCGCACGCAATCGCCGTTGATGTGGTTCGGCGGATACTGGGAGCGAGAGACGCCTGCGTTCGTGGGTGACTACTACCTGTCTGGCGACACCGTCGAGCGAAATGCCGATGGCAGCATCAGCTTTGTCGGACGCAACGACGACGTGATTACGTCGGCGGGCTACCGCATCGGGCCGTTCGATGTCGAGAGTGCGCTGATCGAACATCCCGCCGTGGTCGAGACCGCCGTGATCGGCAAGCCCGATCCGGAGCGCACCGAACTGGTCAAGGCGTTCGTCGTATTGCATCCGCAGTTCGCACCGTCCGAGGCGCTCGCGTGCGAATTGCAGGAGCACGTGCGCCGCCGCCTGTCCACGCATGCCTATCCGCGGGAAGTCGAATTCGTGGCCGAGTTGCCCAAGACACCAAGCGGAAAGCTCCAACGCTTCATTCTGCGCAATCAGGAAATTGCCAAGGCCGCGCAAGCGTCGGCCAATGCGGGCTGAGCATCGCCGCCCTCTCTGGTCTTTTTATAGGAATCGCAGTCCATGCAAATCAAGGATCGTGTCTTTCTCATCACGGGCGCGTCGTCCGGCCTCGGGGCCGCGACCGCACGCATGTTCATCGACGCCGGTGCCAACGTGGTGCTCGGCGACATCAACGCCGAAGCGGGGGCCAGACAAGCGGATGCGCTGGGTGATGCCGCCCGCTTCGTCGCAACCGACATCACGCGCGAAGACGACGTTCAGCGACTGGTCGATACCGCCAGAAGCGCGTTCGGCGGCCTCAATGGCGTGGTCAATTGCGCGGGGCTCGTCATCGGCGAGCGTATTCTCGGCAAACACGGCCCGCATCGGCTCGACAGCTTCGCCCGCATCATCAATGTGAACCTGATCGGCACGTTCAACGTGCTGCGCATTGCGGCAGCGGCGATGGCAGATAGTGTGGCCGACAACGAAGGCGAGCGCGGCGTAGTCGTCAACACCGCATCCATTGCGGCATTCGACGGACAGATCGGTCAGGCGGCGTATGCCGCATCGAAAGGGGGCGTCGCGGCGCTTACCCTACCGGCCGCGCGCGAACTGGCACGCGTTGGCGTGCGGGTCGTGACGATTGCGCCGGGCATCTTCGAGACGCCCATGATGGCCGGCATGACGCCCGAAGTGCAGGCCGCGCTCGGTGCATCCGTGCCCTTCCCGCCGCGCCTCGGACGCCCCTCGGAATATGCCGCACTGGTGCGCCATGTCGTCGAGAACACCATGATCAACGGCGAAGTCATTCGTCTTGACGGCGCCTTGCGCATGGCGCCGAAGTAAGCCGCCGCACACATCGATCTCCTGCGTCACATGCGAATTCGGAATGCGCCGATCCGTTTTTCGGACGGCACCGGAAGCGCCGACAGGGGCCGCACTGCTAGAATTCCTGCGTCCCCCAGCTACGGCACTCCGTCGGTTCCGATTCGCGACGCATGGAAAAAGGCAGCATCTCGATACATTTCGTTATCAACGCATTGGCGCACGTCGAACGACTCGGCGGCGATCCGTGCGCATTGCTTCGCGCCGCCGATATCGCGCCATCGTTGCTTGCGCATCCCCAGGGCCGCGTTTCCGCGGATCGCTATGCACACCTTTGGCGGTTGATCAGCTTTGCGCTCGACGACGAATTCTTCGGCCAGGATTCCCGGCGCATGAAAGTCGGCAGCTTCGCGATGCTGTGTCACAGCGTCATTACCTGCCGTACGCTGGAGCAGGCGTTGCAGCGGGCCTCGCGTTTCATGGGGCTGCTGCTCGACGATCTGGAAATGCATTTGGTGCGCGATGGTGCGCTTGCCCGGCTGGAAGTCCATGAGCGCGCAGACGCCCAGGCGCCGCGCGTCTTCGGGCACGAGACACTGCTGATCCTCTTCTATGCGCTCACCTGCTGGTTGATCGCGCGACGCGTCTCGTTAAGCACCGCGTACTTCGCGTTTGACGAGCCGGTTTATAGCGACGAGTACCGGACCATGTATTCGGCGCGTCTGGTCTTCAATGCGCCCCACACGGCCATCGAATTCGACGCGGCGTGTCTGGACCTGCCTGTCGTGCAGAACGAAGTGAGTGTGAAAGACTTCCTGCGAGCCGCGCCGGGCAACATCATCCTCAAATACAAGAACACCAAGGGGATGGTGGCTCGGGTACGGCGGCGTCTGAAAACCATGTCGACCGATAGCTGGCCGGCGTTCGAGGCCTTGGCGTGCGAGTTCCACACCACGCCGTCCACCTTGCGTCGCCGGCTCGAAGACGAAGGGCAGTCGTATCAGTCGATCAAGGACCAGTTGCGGCGTGATCTTGCGATTCATGCCTTGTGCCACACGTCCAAGCCGATGATGGAGATCGCCTTGTCGTTGGGCTTCTCCGATTCGAGCGCATTCTTCCGAGCGTTCCGGAAGTGGACAGGAGCACGCCCCGGCGATTATCGGCGTCAGGCGGTAGAGGCCTGACGTGCGGAGATTGGCATAGGAATGGGCATATGAGTGGCGGCAATACCCGGTCCCCTGACGTAGCGACTTAACCGGCATTGGAGCGGAGTCAGGGGATCGGGTATTGCTGCTGCCCGGAGGGGAAAGAGGGCGACGAGGGGTTAGGACAGACGGGGGAAATACGGACGGGGCAATGCAGCCGACGGTAATACAACCGATAAAACGGCCCAAAGACAGACGGCCTAAAACAGAGACCCTAAAAAACCCCAGCAACGCCCCCCAAAAAACACAACCAGACCACCAAGCCCCCTCAAAAAAATTCCCACGCCACGAGACCCGGTTGCGCCGATCGACAGGCCAGGTTGCGCCCATTCTCGCGACACCATGCCCTATCCGGGCGCACGCCAGCACTCAACCAGGGCAGGACGCCTGATATTCCAGCGGATTTCGGGACTCATTCCTGCGACAGCGGCCATGCACCGCAATGGGGGTAATTCCGAAGCGCGTCGACTCCCGCTTTTTGTCATCATTGCGCCTGCAAGCTTGACAAGCTGGCGCATGTGGAGCGAGACACCCTGGCCGGAACCGAGAAAAACAAACCATCCGGACTGGCCAAAAGGCACGTATTCCTTTTCTCCTGACGCTTTTGCGATTGCCTATCCCAATAGCCACTCAGGAGCTGCGCCCACCTGCCAAGTGGGCGTTTTTTTGCTGGTTAAACGCTCCCTTCGCAGTGTGGTTCGACCCGCCCGCGGTGTTCTTCACGAGAGAACCCGATGTCCTGGCATGCTTGTTGCTTGTATTTCCAGCATCGGGGATCGACGCCGCCTTGGCCGAGTTTTGACGATAAGTACGCACCAGATTGCATCGGTGAGTCCCCATCGCGAAACCCGGACTCGCCCCCTGCGGCGCCTCCGTTTGTTTTGGGTCGAGGTGTTATGTTTAATGAACTGAGCGACGTTGAATGGCACGCCCTGCGTGATCTGATTTGCGACCGACCGGTCCGTACGGAACGACGCGGACGCCCTCAAGTCGAGCAGCGCACGCTGACCAATGCTGTCTTGTGGGTGCTGTTCACCGGTGAGAGCTGGTCCAAACTTCCCATGCAGTATCCCTCCGTGCCGACTTGCCGCCGCAAACTCAACGAGTGGCGCGAATCGGGCATGCTCGATACGATCCTGAAACGCCTGCAACAATCGGGCCGCGATATCAGCGCCTGTGCAGGTCAGATCAGCAAGCCGGCTCGCAGTACGCCGTGCGGCGACACCGATCGCCTGCGTGGCGTGTTCTGGACGAACCCGGCTTCGTGGAAGCCGCCGGTTGCCGTGCGTTAATGCTTGTTAATGCGCGCGAGTACGTGAGTGCACTGACCCGTGCACTTACCACGTACCCCGACGCAACGATTCCCCCTCGACAGGAATGCCGCGCAACGCTCGCAGCACCGTCAGGCAGGAATTACGGGGTTAGCCAGAAAGCAGCCAAATGCGAGATGTGACCGGGCGGTCCGTCTCGCACCTTGTACCGCGCTCCTCGGCCGCCCCTCTCAGGAAAGCGCTGCCCGCACCGCTTCGGCAATGGCTAGTGACGCCGTCAGGCCCGGCGACTCGATGCCGAACAGGTTGACGAGCCCTGCGACACCGTGCGCCTGCGGTCCGTCGATACGGAAGTCCGCCGCCGGCTCACCCGGCCCGCCGATCTTCGGTCGAATGCCCGCATAGCCCGGTTGCAACGCGCCGTCCGCCAACGTCGGCCAATACCGTCGCACCGCTGCGTAAAAGCCGTCGCCATCCGACGGATTCACCGTGTAATCGATCTCCTCGACCCATTCCACATTCGGGCCGAAGCGCGCCTGTCCGCCGAGATCCAGCGTCAGGTGAACGCCTAGCCCGCCGGGCTCCGGCACGGGATAGATCAGGTGAGTAAACGGCGCGCGCTGGGCACAAGTGAAGTAACTTCCCTTGGCGTAATAACGCTGCGGAATGTGCTCGGGAGCCAGCCCCGCAAACTTGCGGGCGATGTCCACCGCGTAAAGCCCAGCGCTGATGATCACGGTGTTGGCGAGCAACGTCGACGTTTCCCCGCCGGTCTCGACGTCCAGCTCGATGCCGTCGCCACCGCCTACGCGCGCGCCCACGACACGCGCATCGAAGGCGAGCATCGCGCCGGCGTTCTCGGCATCCCCCTGCAAGGCGAGCATGAAGCCGTGACTATCCACGATGCCCGTTGACGGTGAGAGTAACGCACCAAAAGTGTGCAAATCGGGTTCGCGCTGTGCGACTTCAGCGGCGGTGAGCCATTGGAGATCGTCGACACCGCTGGCACGCGCATTGGCGGCGATGGCTTCGAGTTCGCCCACCTGATGATCGGTCGTCGCGACGATCAGCTTGCCGCAGCGGCGATGTTCCACGCCGTGCGACGCGCAGAACTCGTACAGCCGATGCTTGCCCTCGACGCACAGTTTCGCCTTGAGCGAGCCGGGCGGATAGTAGATGCCACCGTGGATGACTTCGCTATTGCGCGAACTCGTGCCGGTGCCGATGGCACGTTCGGATTCGAGGACGACCACTTCGCGCCCGGCCAGGGCCATCGTGCGCGCGACGGCCAATCCCACCACGCCCGCCCCAATCACGACGCAATCGACTTTGTCCATCGCTGTTCCCTGTTTGCCGTTCGAGGATCCCCGATTCGCATGAAGACGCCCCGCCATGGCTGGCTTCGCCTCCTCATGCGAATCGGCTGCGGGATCGGCGCCCGCAGCCTCACGTCTCTTACGTGCCTGGCAAGCTCAGCCGCTTACAGCGCAGCCGTCAGCTCCGGCACCACCGTGAACAGATCGCCCACCAGACCGTAATCCGCCACCGAGAAGATCGGTGCTTCCGGATCCTTGTTGATCGCCACGATCACCTTCGAATCCTTCATCCCCGCCAGGTGCTGAATCGCCCCCGAGATGCCCACCGCCACGTACAACTGCGGTGCCACGATCTTGCCCGTCTGGCCGACCTGATAGTCGTTCGGCACATAACCGGCATCGACCGCCGCGCGCGAGGCGCCCAGCGCCGCACCCAGCTTGTCCGCCAACGGCTCCAACACCTTCGTGTAGTTCTCGCCGCTGCCCAGACCCCGGCCGCCCGAGACAATGATCTTCGCGCTCGTGAGCTCCGGACGGTCCAGCTTCGTCACCTCGCGGCCCACGAACTTCGACACACCCGCGTCCGGCGTCGCAGCTACGGTTTCCACCGCCGCACTGCCACCGGTGGCCGCCGCCGGGTCGAAGCCCGTCGAGCGCACCGTAATGACCTTCACCTTGTCTGCGCTTTGCACCGTCGCAATCGCGTTACCCGCGTAGATCGGGCGCTCGAACGTATCGGCGCTGTCGACCTTCGTGATATCCGAAATCTGCGCGACATCGAGCAGCGCGGCCACGCGCGGCGCGATGTTCTTGCCGTACGCCGTGGCCGTGGCCAGGATGTGCGAATAGTTGCCCGCGATCGACACCACCTCGTCGGCGATGTTCTCCGCCAGCCCGTCGCCAAAGTACGGCGCATCCGCCAGCAGCACCTTCTTCACGCCGGCAATTTGCGCGGCAGCGTCGGCGGCCGCGCGAGCGTTGCTGCCCGCAACCAGCACGTGCACGTCGTCGCCGCATTGCAGCCCTGCCGTCACCGTGTTGAGCGTAGCCGCCTTGATCGATTGGTTGTCATGTTCTGCAATGACCAGAATGCTCATCTCGTCGTCTCCTTAAATGACCTTGGCTTCGGTCTTCAGCTTCTCGACGAGCGTTGCCACGTCCGCCACCTTCACCCCCGCGCTGCGCTTGGGCGGCTCGGCCACCTTCAGCGTCTTCAGGCGCGGGCTCACGTCCACGCCCAGATCCGCCGGCTTGACGCTCTCCAGCGGCTTCTTCTTCGCCTTCATAATGTTGGGCAGCGTCACGTAACGCGGCTCGTTCAGGCGCAAGTCCGTCGTGATCACCGCCGGCAGCGACAGCGACACGGTCTCCAGACCGCCGTCAACTTCGCGCGTGACCTGCGCGCGGTTGTCCGCCACCGTCACCTTCGAGGCAAACGTTGCCTGCGGCAGCTTCGCCAGCGCCGCGAGCATCTGACCAGTTTGATTGGAATCGTCGTCGATCGCCTGCTTGCCCAGGATCACCAGTTGCGGCTGCTCCTTGTCGACGATCGCCTTGAGCAGCTTGGCCACCGCCAGCGGCTGCAGCGCTTCGTCCGACTCGATCAGGATCGCGCGATCCGCACCGATCGCCAGCGCCGTGCGCAGCGTCTCCTGCGACTGCGCAACCCCCGCCGACACCGCGATCACTTCCGTCGCCACGCCCGCTTCTTTCAGGCGCACCGCCTCTTCCACCGCGATTTCGTCGAACGGATTCATCGACATCTTCACATTCGCTATGTCGACGCCACTCCCGTCGCTCTTCACGCGAACCTTTACGTTGTAATCCACTACCCGTTTGACCGGTACCAGGATCTTCATGCGGAACTCCCTTGAATCAGAAAAACCGGGCGGCCTGCCGTCATCACGGCACCCGCCGCCCGAGAACACACGAACTTACTCGATTTCTCGCCCTTTCGTCTCGGGCAACATAAAAGCGGTAATCAATACGACAAAGTAGGCGCCGCCGGCAAACATGCCGATGGCCGTGCCCAGGCCGCTGGTCTTGGCCAGATAGCCGACCAGACTCGGGAACAGCGCGCCAAAGCCGCGCCCGAAGTTATACGCGAAGCCCTGCGCGTTGGCACGCACGGCCGACGGGAACAGCTCCGTCAGATACGCACCCATGCCGCTGAAAATGCCCGACGCCGCGAAACCCAGCGGGAAGCCGAGGATCAGCATCTGGTCATTGCTCAACTGGAACTGGGTGTATGCGTAGATGCTCACGCCCGAGAGCACAGCGAAGATCAGCAGGTTCGCGCGACGCCCCAGGCGGTCGGTCAGATACGCCCCCGTCAGATAGCCGATGAACGAACCGAGAATGATCACGAGCAGATAGCCGCCCGTGCCGATCACCGACAGATGACGCTCCGTCTTCAGGAACGTGGGCAACCACGTCGTCACGGCATAGTACCCGCCCTGCACGCCCGTGCACAGCAGGGCCGAGAGCGCCGTCGTCTTGATCAGCGCCGGCGAGAAAATCGCCCATGCCGAGGTGCGCTGGGCCGCCGCCGCCTCGCGTTTGCGTGTGCGCTCGAACAGCTCGGGCTCGGGCACGTTCTTGCGGATGAAAAGCACGAACAGCGCCGGAATCACGCCAATCCAGAACAGCGCGCGCCACGCATATTCCTCCGGCAGCAGCGAGAACGACGCCGTATAGCACAGCGCCGCCACCGCCCAGCCGATGGCCCAGCCGCTTTGCACAGTGCCCACGGCACGTCCGCGATACTCGGTGCGAACGATTTCGCCCATGAGCACCGAACCCACCGCCCACTCGCCGCCGAAGCCCAGTCCCTGCAAGGCGCGCAGCACGAAGATCTGCTCGAAGTTCTGCGCGAAGCCGATCAGCACCGTGCAGACGGAGAACCACAGGATCGTCACCTGCAGGATGCGCACGCGCCCATAACGGTCGGCAAGCACGCCGGCAAGCCAGCCACCGACGGCTGAGAACAGCAGCGTCACCGTCGCCAGCATGCCGGCCTGTCCCTTGTCGATGCCGAACACGGTGATCAGTGTCGAGATCACGAAAGTGAACACCATGAAGTCGAGCGCATCGAGCGCCCACCCACCGAACGCGGCAACGAACGTGTGCCGCTCGGTCTTGTTCATCTGGCGATACCAATCCATCTTGTCTCCTCCTTAATCCTTGAAATTCCTTGAAATTCCCGGGAATTCCTCGGAATTTTTCTGAGAACCCGCTGAATGGCAAGAGCGCGACGTGCGCCCGACCGTGATGCCGACGTCAGAACACGAATCAGACCGTTGCCGGGAAACCGTACAGACGCGCCGGATTGTCCACGAGAATGCGGCGACGCGTCTCGGCGTCGGGCGCCCATTGCGGCAGCAGATTGCGCAACGCGCCCGTGTTCGGCATGCGCGTGAGCGACACGTGCGGCCAGTCGCTGCCCCAGACCATGCGATCGGGCGCGTCTTCGATCAGCGCCTGCGCGAACGGGGTGACGTCGTCGAACGCCGGAAACCGCTCGCTGATGCGATACGCCCCTGAGAGCTTGACCCAGTAACCGTGATCGCGCACGAGCGAGCGCAGCGCGGAAAAGCCCGGCGCATCGAGCCCCTGCGCCACGGGGGTGTGCCCCATGTGATCGACGATGCCCGGCACCGGCAGCGTCGTCATGCGTGACATAAGTTCCGGCAACGCGCTCACATCCATCAGGAATTGCATGTGCCAGCCCAAATCCTTGATGCGATGCGCGAGCGTCTCCATCGCCGTAAAACCGATGCCGCCACCGAACAGCACATTGATGCGCAACCCGCGAACGCCCGCCGCATGCATCGCTTCGAGTTCGGCATCGGTCACCTCCGGCGTCACCACGGCGATGCCACGAAGACGATCCGGGTGACGTCGCAGCGTCTCGAGCATGTACCGGTTATCGGTGCCGTAGACGCTGATCTGCACCAGCACGCCATACGTCATGCCCGTGGCGTCGAGCATCGCGAGGTATTTGTCCTCGGGCGCGGGCGGTGGCGTGTAGCTGCGCTCGGGCACCATCGGGTACGCGTCGCTGGCAGCGACCACGTGCGCATGGGTATCGACAGCACCGAACGGCACCTCGAACGTGGGCGGATCGATCTCCGGCAGCGGGCCAAGACACAGCGGCGCGCCGGGGGCGGAAGTTGCGGTCATGTCGACTCCTCGAAAGGTGCGAGGGCGACAGTGACAACGTCGGGCCCACGCCGGGGTAAAAACGTTCGGCGACTAAAACTTGAGGCACCGGAACGTCCGGCGCCCCGCGTGCGGCAAACCGTTACAGCAGCTTGCCCGGATTCATGATGCCGGCCGGATCGAACACGGCCTTGATGTCGCGCATCAGACGCAGTTCGAGCGGCGACTTGTACTTCGCGAAGTCGTCGCGCTTGAGTTGTCCGATGCCATGCTCGGCGCTGATACTGCCATGAAAGCGCGCCACTTCGTCGAGCACCTCGGCGGTAATCGCCTTGCCGTGTGTCGCCATGAACTCTGCCGGTTCACCGGCCGGGCGCGACAGGTTGTAGTGCAAATTGCCGTCGCCGAAATGCCCGAAGATGAACGGGCGCACCTGCGGGCACACGCGTCGCACGCGCGCTTCGGCACTCGTCATGAATTCCGGAATGGCTTCGATCGGCAGCGAGATATCGTGCTTCAGATGAGGGCCGTCGGCGCGCTGCGCCTCGGAAATTTCCTCTCGCAGCTTCCACATCTCCTCGACCTGACCGAGGGTGGACGACACCACGGCGTCGGCACACAGATCGCGCTCGATGGCCGTTTCGATCACGCGCTCCAGCAACGCGTTGAGGGCCTGCTCGTCGGCCGTGTCGGCCAGTTCCACCAGCACGTAACCGGGGTGGCGCTCGCCAAACGGCGCACGCACGCCGGGCACGTGGGCCATCACGAGATCGACGCACTCGCCCGTGAAGAACTCGAACGCCTGCATGCGCGGGCCGCATTCGGCGAACAGCAGTTCGTAGAGTTCGAGCGCCTGACGCGGCGATGTCACGGCGGCGATGACCACCTGACGCACCGGCGTGGGCGCGTACAGACGCAGCGCCGCCGCCGTGATTACGCCGAGCGTGCCTTCCGAGCCGATCAGCAACTGCTTGAGGTCGTAACCGGTGTTGTCCTTGCGCAGCGTGCGCAGGCCGTGGAGTATCTCGCCGTTCGGCAGCACCGCCTCGACGCCGAGCACCAGCTCGCGCGTCATGCCGTAGCGAACGACGTTCACGCCCCCGGCGTTCGTCGCGAGATTGCCGCCAAGCTGGCACGAGCCCTCGGCCGCCAGACTGAGCGGCAGCAGACGATTCGCGTCGCGCGCCGTGCGTTGCAAGTCTTCGAGAATGCAACCGGCCTCGGCGACCATCGTATTGGCAATAGTGTCGAGACTGCGCACGGCGTTCATCCGATCGAGACTGAGCACCACGTTCTGTGCGGACTTGTCCGGCGTCGCGCCGCCGCACAGCCCGGTGTTGCCGCCGCGCGGCACAACCGGCGTGGCCGTACTCTGGCACAGCGCGAGGATCTTCGCGACGTCCTGCGTCGAGCGCGGACGCACGACAGCCTGCGCATTGCCGCGATACAGGCCGCGCCAGTCGGCAAGCCACGGGGCGATATCGTCGGCGGAAGTGAAAACGCTGTCGGCACCGACGGCGTCAATGAGACGTTGAGCAAAAGCAGTGAGGGTCATAGGTTCACGCGTCGGGGGTTACGGTGCGGGGTATGCGGGAAGTCCGGGGAGTGCAAATAAACGGCATCTGACGACGCTCAGGCGCGCGTGGGCGCAATCGCGCCAGTGATGATGTCACGCCCGGGCAGCGTCAGCCCGAGACGCGCCGAAGCACGCAACAGATGCGAGAGCGACGCCTCGCGCGCGCGCAGCGGGTCGCGCGCCTTGATGGCATTGAACACGGCCACGTGCTCCTGATGCACCTGCGCGGCGAGGCCTTCGTGACGCAGCGTGTTGGTGCGCGCAGCCTGCACGACCTGACGGATTTGCAGGTTGAGGTATTGCAGAAGGTCCGCGTAATAGCGGTTGTGCGTGGCGCGCGCGATGGCGGCATGAAACGCCGTATCGAACTCCACGCCGTTTTCTGTGTGATACAGGTTCGTTTCCAGTTTCCCGAGAATCTCGGCGAGATGACGAATGTCTTCCGCGGTGTGACGCACGGCGGCGAGCGCCGCGGCAGTGCTCTCCAGATCCAGACGCAGCTCGTAGACGCTGGCGAGATCGGCCGCGTCCTGCCCCACGGGAACCTGAAAACCACTTTGGGGTGTGCGCGCCCTCACCGTCACGCCAGCGCCCTGACGGCTGTCGATCAGCCCCTGCGCGCGCAAACGCTCCGTCACCTCGCGAATCACCGCGGGGCTCACGCCATACGTCTCGGAGAGCTGCTTGCCGGTCGGCAGTCGCGTACCGATGGGGTAGACACCCTGCCGGATCGCGTCCTGCAACTGTTGCGCGACCTGCTCGGTCAGGGTCTTGGGCTTGGTCGTCATCCGTTCACATTACCTGATACTTTTCTGGTTTGCATGTTATCTGAAAACTTTAATAACACTGCATCGCGTTAACCCTTAGAACGCCCGCCATCGACGTCGATGAAAAACAAAGCGGTGGCGGAGACTGGCTCCGCCACCGCTTGCTGTGCGGCTTGGCGTCGAGACCGCTCGCGGCTCGCGTCAACCTCAGAAGCCGATCAGCGCTTCCGTCACGTGCCCGACATTCGGCGGTGCGGCGAAGCATTCGCTCACCAGTGCGCGCCATTGCGGGAAAGCGTCCGAATTACGGAAATGGACGGTGTGGTCTTCGAGCGTTTCCCAAGTAACGACGAGGCTGTAATGGGTCGGCTGCTCGATGGACTTGAGCAGACGCATGCCGTGGCAGCCCTTCGAATTCTTGAACAGCGGCGCGGCCTTGGCGACACCTTGCTCGAACTCGGCTTCTTTGCCGGGCTTCACTTCGATCTGGGCGATTTCAAAGATCATGGATTTTCCTCAGAGGTTTGTGCGTGATTTTGCTTGTGTCGATCTTGTCGTTGTCGTCGCACGATGACGCCGCCGGTTGGGCGGGATCGCAGGATCGCCGGCAGCGGGGGGTGTAGACAGCCCGGCACCGCGAGAACGTTCGATTCTATACCGCGCGTTCGTGACATGCATCGCGTTCGGCACTGCCCTAGTCTTTCAGCATTTTTCTGGTTCCGCGCTTCACGCGCCCTTCAACGTCCTTCCGAATGCTTATGCACGGACTTCGCTCACGCGAGGATGACGCAGCACCACGAACGTGCAACACGGCACGGCCGACATCGCCTCATCAGATAAAACGTCGATACAAATCAATGGGCTAATCATTTCTGGCATTGCTCTTGCATATCCTCATTTCTCCTCACGTTTGCACCAAAAGAGCACATTCATGCCCAATTCCAATACACCCGGCGACGTGCTGTTCCTTCTGCTCGGCGCGATCCTGGTGCTTGCCATGCACGCCGGCTTTGCGTTTCTCGAGCTCGGCACGGTTCGCAAGAAGAATCAGGTCAACGCCCTCGTCAAAATTCTGACGGACTTCGCGGTCTCGGGGCTGGCGTACTTCTTCATCGGCTATCCGCTCGCGTACGGCGTCGACTTCTGGTCAAGCGCAACGGTGCTCTCCGAGCACAACGGTTACGCACTGATCCGTTTCTTCTTCCTGCTGACGTTTGCCGCGGCGATTCCGGCCATCGTCTCCGGCGGGATCGCGGAGCGCGCCAAGTTTCACCCGCAGTCGGTGGCGACGTTCTTCCTCGTCGGCGTGATCTATCCGTTCTTCGAAGGCATCGCGTGGAACGGACACCTCGGCATTCAGGACTGGCTCACGCGCACGCTCGGCGCGCCGTTCCACGATTTCGCGGGATCCGTGGTCGTGCACGCCGTGGGCGGATGGATCGGGCTGGCGGCGGTGCTGCATCTCGGCGCGCGCCGGGGACGTTACAACGGCCAAGGGCAAGTCGCTGCGCATCCGCCTTCGTCGATTCCGTTCCTCGCGCTTGGCGCGTGGATTCTGATCGTCGGCTGGTTCGGTTTTAACGTGATGAGCGCCCAGCGCGTGGGCGGCATTTCGGGGCTAGTGGCCGTGAACTCGCTCATGGCGATGGTCGGCGGCACGCTGGTAGCGATGTGGGTCGGCAAGGACGACCCCGGCTTCATCCACAACGGCCCGCTCGCGGGGCTCGTTGCCGTATGTGCGGGTTCGGACGTGATGCATCCGCTGGGCGCGCTGATCGTGGGCGCAGTGGCTGGCGGTCTGTTCGTGTGGCTCTTCACCGTGACGCAGAACCGCCTGCGTATCGACGACGTACTCGGCGTGTGGCCGCTGCACGGCGTTTGCGGCATCTGGGGCGGCCTGGCCGCCGGCATCTTCGGGCAGACGGCGCTCGGCGGACTGGGCGGCGTGAGCTTCGTCGCGCAGATCGTCGGCACCGTGATGGGCGTTGCGATTGCATTTGCCGGCGGCTACATCGTGTACGGCGTCATCAAACGCTTCGCCGGACTGCGACTCGACGACGAACAGGAGTATTACGGCGCCGACCTGTCGATCCACAAGATCACCGCAACGCCGGAGCGCGAAACGAACTGGTGATTTGAAAGCGAACAATTGAAGTTGTCCGGAAACATTTGAAGCTGCCCCCCCACTAAGACAGTGATACTGCTCGGCGGCCATGTATTGACCCAGCAAAACCTGCACAGGTTAAGCGGCTAATGCGAATGCTTCATTAAGCATTCGCGATGGCCGGCCGACTTCGCGTTGCCGGTGTAGCATTACGCGATTCGTCATTCCAACAGTCTGGCCCGGCGCCAAGATGTCATGTCATCACGCTGCCAGCGCTGAATCCATCGAACGTCTCATGTCATCACATTCCGATTTGACCGGTGAACTGCCGCCTGGACAGCGGCTGCTGGATACCGCTCGACGGCTCTTTTGCCGCGAAGGTATTCACGCAACGGGCGTCGCGCGCATTCTGAGCGAAGCCGGCGTAGCACGCCGCACGCTGTATGAAAACTTCGGCTCGAAGGACAACCTGCTCAAGGCGGCGTTCGAACACGAAGCGCAGATGTGGTTTCAATGGCTCGACGATCTCCCCCGCCGGGCGACCGACCCCGAGCAGCAGTTGCTGGTGCTGTTCGATATCTTGCAGGAGTGGTTTTCCAGCGACCGCTTCTTCGGATGTTTATTCACCAATGCCGTTGCGGAACACGAAAAAGAGTCGAGCTGGGTAAGAGACCTGGCGCTCGCGCATTTCAGCGAAGTGCAAAGACGCATCGTCATTCTCTCGCGCGCCGCCGCACTGGCTGAGCCGGAAGCGTTTGCCCGGCAATTCTGTCTGCTCGTCGACGGCGCGATCGCCATCGCCATGGTCACGCGCAAATCGGAAAGCGCGGGGACGGCAAAGACCATCGCCCAATGCCTGCTCGATCACGCCGAACGCCCGTGATCCCCCCCTCGGTCGCCTCGCCGCAAGCGCATACGGCGGCTATCGCAAGGTTTTTCATAAGCTAAGGCCAAATCATTGTTTTGCGCCCCAACGGGTTTCCCGGATGATTGCACCTCACTGAGAACGATCGGTCTACTTCATCCGGAGAAGCTTTTTCATGCGCGACATTTTCCAGCGGCTGATGGCTGCCGCCCATTTCGACACCCCTGACACCTCAAGCAGCGCGAAGGTCTCGCGCCGCGAGTTTCTTTGCGGTTGCGGTTGCAGCGCGCTCGCCCTGAGCGCGACCGGCAGTGCCCTGCTCTCGGCCGCCAGCCGCGCCGAAGCGGCCACCGGTGGACCGCTGGTTCGCGTCGGTCATCTGCCTGCGGGATGCGTTTCGCATTTGCTGCTGGCAAAACTGCGCGGCGACTTTGCCGCTGCCGGCCTGCGCGTCGAGTTGACGCAATTCAATGGCCCGAGCGAGTCATTGCAGGCGCTGGTGGCCGATCGACTCGAAGTGATGCACGCCCCCTGGACGATGACGGCCGCCGCCTATGCCAAGGGCACGAAGGAGCTGCGCATCATCGGCGGCTCGGGCAAGGGCGGCATCGAACTGGTCGCGCGCAAGGGCTCGGTGACCACCGTCGACGAGTTCATCGCCGCGGCAGGCAAGGGGCTGCGTGTGGGTACGCTGCGTCTCGATACGCTGGAGCTGGTCGGCTACGGCACGATGGCCAGTCATGGCAAGTCGTACAAAGACTACGACATGACCTTCTTCCCGAGCATGGTCGGCATGGGCGAAGCGATTGCGAACGGCAAGCTCGACGTATGCACACTCGCGCAGCCTTATGCCGAGAACGTGGTGCGCAGCAACGGCGCGCGCTACCTGTCCGATTCGAACGCCGTCTGGGGGCCGGAGGCGGCCGACTGCGTGATTACGACGAAACAACGCACCAGCGATCGGCAAGGCGATGCACTACGCCGCTATCTGAAGGTGCTGCAAGCCTCGGCCACGAACCTGACGCAGCATTACGCCGCCGCCGTGGATCAATTGCAGCCGGTCTATGGCGTATCGCGCGAAGTGCTCGAAGTCGCACTGGCACGTCAGGTGCCCAATCCGGTGATCTCGCCGGTGGGTGTGGCAGGCCTCACGCGTGGCGCCGAATATCTTAAGCAGTTGGGCTACTTCACCGGCAACCCCATCCCCCAACTGCTCGACCTGCGCCATCAACCGGCAGCCCTGGCATGAGTGCAAAGCCCCTCGCGCCCGTAGCTCGTGTAGCGCCGCAAGCGTCCGACACCAAGCAGGCGCAGCACAGCGCCGTCGATGCTCGCCGCTGGCTTGCCCGGCTGCGTCACCTCCAGCCCCTGCTCTGGTTCGCGCTGGCGTGGGTGCTGCTTGGCGGTGTCTGGGAACTCGCGGTGGCGCAGGGGTGGCTGGACGGACGCATTCTGCCGCCGCCCAGCGTCACCTTGCCTTATGCCTTTTCAGGCGAGGCGAGTGTCGGCTTCGGCCAGCAACGCACGGGCCTGCTCGCGTCCACGCTGCTCACGCTCTCACGCGTCACAACCGGCCTGACGCTTGGCGTGGCCGCCGCGCTGCTGCTTAGCGTGCTGATCGCCGAGCAACGCTGGCTGCGACGTCTGGTGCTGCCACTGGTGCAATCGCTCGCCCCGATCGCCCCCGTGGCGTGGGTGCCGTTCACGATTGCCGTCATCGGCATTGGCGGCCCCGCTGCGGTATTCATCGTTTTCCTGGCGGTCACAACCAGTATGACGCTGTCCCTCGTGGCCGCGCTCGACGGTATGGACCCGCAGTATCTGAAGCTCGCGCGAAATCTGCGCGCGTCGCCGTTGCAGCGCTGGCTGCGAGTGCGCCTTCCCGCGATTGCGCCGAGTGCATTGACCAGCCTGCGAATGGCCTTCTTCGGCGCGTGGATGGCGGTGCTTGCCGGTGAAATGGCCGGCATCAATTCCGGTCTTGGCTATCTGATCATCATGGCCCAGCAGATGTACAACATGCCGTTGGTGATGGTCGGCGTGATCACCATCGGTGCCGTCGGCTTTACCGTAGACCGTGTGCTGTTGCTGGGTCAGCGTCTCGTGGCGTGGCAATCATGAGCGGCGCGGTTCTGGAATTCAAAGACGCCGGCATGCACTTCGCGTCCGGCACGCGCGTCGACATCGGCAATCTGCAAATCCCCGCCAGCCGCTTTACCGTACTGCTGGGACGCAGCGGCTGCGGCAAAACCACCCTGCTGAATCTGGCCGCCGGCCTGCAAACGCCTACGCACGGATCGCTTTTTTACGACGGCCAGCCCCTGACTGCCGAGGCGCCGCACAGCGCCCTCATCTTCCAGCACAACAATCTTTTCCCATGGATGAGCGCCGCCGAGAACATCGCGTTCGCGCTGCGCAACCAGGGACTCGCGCGTAGCGCCGCCAGAACCCGTGCATTACAACTTCTGGACGAGGTCGGGCTGGTCGAGTTCGCCGATCAGCGTCCGGCGGTGCTGTCGGGTGGAATGCGCCAACGTATCGCGCTGGCCCGCGCGCTCGCCATGCAGCCCCGTCTGTTGTTGCTCGACGAACCGTTTGGCGCCCTGGACGCGCAGACTCGGCGCCTGATGCAGCAGCAACTGCAACGCGCGTGGCTGACCAGCGGCGCCACCGTCCTGATGGTGACGCACGACCTGCAGGAAGCGCTCCTGCTGGCCGATCGCATTGTGCTGATGGCGAGCAGCCCGCACGGCCATGTCGCTCAGGTGCTGGAGGTCGGCATGCCCCGGCCGCGTCAGGTCGGCAGCGACGATTTCATCCGGCTGCAACAGCGGCTGGACGATTTCCTGACAGCAGAAACACGTCTGGCCGAGCATCTGCAAGCCGATTGAGAGGGGCGTCACCCTTCGGCCGGACACCAGATGCCAGACGCACTCCCCCCCTTTTTGAAACGAGCCCGCAATATGAGCGATACCCCTATTCAACTCAGCATCAACGGACTTCCCCGCAACGGTGGCCGCGCGGTACAGGAACGCATCCGGGCCGATGGCGATGGCGACATCGCGCGTCCTCGCTACGCAACCTCGGTGCATTGGGTGAGCGGCTATCGGACCCGCACACAAGTGAAATCCGGCGCGGTATTGCAGGGTGACGAACCCAGCACCTACGGCGGCGCAGACCTCGGCGCCACGCCCCAGGAATTGCTGCTGGCCGCCATCGGCAATTGCCTGGCGGCCACCTACGTCGGCGGACTGACAGCGGCCGGCATTGAAGTGCGCAGCCTGAAAATCGATGTGTCGGGTCGCGTCGACTTCCGCGCGGCTTTCGGTGTGGTGCCGGGTGCGCCGGGCTTCGAGCGCATTCAGGTTCAGGTGGCGCTGGACGCCAACGCTCCGCAAGCCCAGCTCGATGCGCTTCTCGCACGTCTGCTGCCCACAGCACCGATCCCGGACACGATCTCGCGTCCGGTACCGCTGGATGTGCGGATCGAACACGTTGAAAGCGCCGAACACGTCGAAGACGTCGAAGACGTCGAACACGTTGACCCCGTCGCCCAGAGCCGGAACGCATGAACCATACCGTACATCCTGTCGTCGTTGTCGGGGGCGGCCCCGCGGGTCTTTCCGCCGCCTATGAGTTGGTGAAGGCGGGGATACAACCGCTGGTCCTGGAGCGCACGGAATCGGTGGGCGATGTGTGGCGCAATCACTATGACGGACTGCGCCTGAACACCGGACGCTGGTTCTCCGGCCTGCCTGGCGTCACATTTCCATGGTCTGCGGGGCGTTGGCCCACTGCCCACGTGCTGGCCGATCTGCTTGCCGGGATGCCGGCGCGCGGCGGATTTACGGTGCGTAACGGCGTCGAAGTGAGCAAGATCGAACCGGCAGCGCAACACGGTGTCTGGCGAATCGCCCTGACCGACGGGAGCGTGATACTGGCGGCGTCGGTCGTGATCGCGACAGGATGCTCGCGCGTCCCATCCATTCCGGACTGGCCGGGACGCGAGCGCTTTACCGGCCGTGTCCTGCATGCCGCGCAGTTTCGCCATGCACGAGACTACGCCGGACAACACGTGCTGGTGGTAGGCAGCGGTAATTCGTCATGCGAAATTGCCAGCCGTCTGGTACCGCACGCCGCGTCGGTCACTTTATCGGTACGCCGCACGCCGCATCTGCTGCCGAAGCGTTTGTCCGGCCTGCCGTTTGCCGCATTGGGGGTATTTTTGCGACGGCTCGCTCCGTCCACACGGGACCGCTTTCTGTCCTGGCTATCGCATCGGTGGACAGGCGACCTGCTCCCCTACGGCCTGCCCAGACCGACACATGGCGTATCAGAACTCGGCACGGTGACGCCCACCTTGTACATGCCGTTCGTCGACGATCTGAAGGCGGGGAGTATTCGCGTGGTGGGGCCGATCGAAGGCTTTACCGCACGTCATGTGACCGTGCGCTCGGGCATCGCCGAAGACGCCGGACGTACCGAACTTCCCGTGCATACCATCGTGGCCGGCACGGGATACCAAACCGGACTGGCGCAACTCATCGCGCTGCCCGATCTGTTCGACGACGATGGCAAGCCGCGTACCGACGCACATGGCGTCACCAGCCCGGTGCCAGGGCTGTTTCTCATCGGTTTCGTCAACCCGCTGAGTGGTCAATTGCGCGAGATCGGACGTCAAGCCCCGCGCTTGGCCAAGGCAGTCGTGAGATACCTCGCGCATGCCCCAAGCGCAGTGGCTCCCGGCCAACCCGCTGTCTCCGGTCAATAATGTTTCGTGACGGCATCGGACATGCCGCCACGTGCGCGAAGCGTCCTCGACTTCACATGTCTCAAACCCGCGTCGATCGGATATCGATATGCGTCACGCCGGATCGCGTGCGCGTCACACCGAGCGGGTCGTCGTCCGGTCGTCCGGTATCTTGCGTCTCGCTCGTGCAAGACGACGCCGACACCGCCCGCTCCAGCAACGCTGCGCTCCAATGCTGATACAACAGCAACAGGCGATACGACGCCCTGGCGGGCGTCGCGGCGCCCATCTGCCACGCCTCGTCACGCCAGCGATGCCCCCACGGGCTTTCCGCCGGATTCAGGCTCAAATAGGTCGAGCCGTCGACACACGACGCGTGGCACTGCACCTCGAACTGCTCGCACGTCTGCGCGATCTCGCTCGCGGTCAAGGAACGGGACGATGAGAGCAAGTGCTCACGTAACGTTCTCTGCGAGGCGATCTTCGCCAGCAACTGCGTGTCGCAAAGCGAAGCGAGTTGTGTGACGTGGGCGACTCGACCGAGCACCGTCGCACGGTCATCCTCGGGCACCGTCGCCAGTCGTTCGCATAGCGCTTCCCATCGACGCGTGAGACCGCGCGCGTCGAGCGTGAACCCCTCGTTGCGCGCCCATGTGCCCAGCAGGCTCGTGACCGCGCGGCACGAATCGAGCATCAGCCCCGCCACACGCAAGATGCCCCGGTAGCCGTCCCGCGTGGTCGACGCCCCGGAGAACCACGACGGCGCCCAGAGCCCGAGCCGCGCTGGCGGCACCGCCGAGTTCGCAAAGGTGAAGAGCGTGGCGACATCACGCGCGAGCGTGAGCTTGCCGAGCGTGCCGCGCCATGCCGACGGCTTCGAAGGCAATGGCAACGCGACACACGCTTCGAGCAACCGGCATCCCGCATCCATGCGCTTGAGCACTTCGTCGACCGCGTGGTGACGGATGAGCGTCGGCGAGCCCAGCGACTGCGTGACCACGCCCTTCGCACCTTCGAGCGCCAGCAACGTCCAATCCGCCCACGGCACGCCGAATGGGGTATTGGCGGCCTCCACGCCGCGGCCGTGATGCGCCGCCGCGTCATCGTCGGCGTTCTGCGCCTGATAGAAACAGGCGGCAATGATCGCAAGCAGGGACAGATTGCCGGCCAGCGACATGGCGTCGCGTGCGGCGCGAAAGCGCCAACCCCGGTCCCCCGTTGCAGCAATCGTCTCCAGCCACGACGCCACATCGCCGCATACCTGTTCGACGGCGATGTCGACCGCGCGCCGGTCGCGACCGCCGTGAGTGAGCGCCAACGTCGACTCGACCTGCTGCTGGTTCTGCGCCAGCCGTGCGTCGCGCTCATGCGCCAGATTGAACTCCTTGCGATAGAAGTGCTGGCACGGCCCGGTCGTCACCCATAAGCCGGCCCACGCCCCCGCAAACGCCCGCGCCAGATCGGGATCGACGCGACGCGGCACCTCAACCCCGTTGAGCCGCGCGTTGCGCACCGCGTTCGCCGCTTGTGTCAGCCGCGTCACGAGATCGGGGCGTTCGACACGTCTGCCCGCCAACGCCCCGCGCATGCCCGGCAATTCCGCCAGGCCTTGCGGTTCCTGCCCATCGGTCGCCCCGCCCATTCGCTGCGATGCACTCGCTCCCTGTCCCCAGCCGCTGGTGCCTGCACACTGTTGGTACCACATCGCATTCTCCCTGCAAGATCGTCGCCGGGCGCGCCGGCAAACCGTCGACTATAGGCAGACGGTGGCGATTTCGCGGCACCTCGTCGGGCGGACACGCGCGCAAGCCCCGGCATCCCAGCGCGTGCGCGCACGACCCCCCCCTTGCGCCACGCACCCCAGCGAGCCCCAACTTACGCAGCTTGTGCAGTGACGGACACTGCGCGAACGCGTCCCCTCTCGCCAAGTGCCAATGCGGCGCGGTAGACTTTCGCCACACCTGACGTCTGCGGTCGTCTCAGGCGCTCCGGCGAGCGCCCACTTCGCTGAATCGATATGTCTACCCATACACCCTCTCAAGCACCTGCCGACAATTCGGGCAATGCCGCCAATTCCCCAGCGCCTGCGGCAGCGCCGGGACTCCCCCTCGTCGCCCTCGCGCCCGATGACATTCCGCTAGGGCAAGCGCTGCCCTGGGCCATCGTCGATCGCAATGGCGAGCCGCTGCTGGCCGCCGGCGACATCGTCCCCACCCAAGCCGGGCGTGACTGGCTGTTCACGTCGTTTGCCCCGCATCGCGTTGCGAATCTGGGGGAAGACAAGGTCGCCGCCACCGACGCAGAAGCACCGACGCAAGCGCCCGCTGACCCCGCCGCCGCAAGCGCGACGTCGCCGCAGTACGGACTCACCGACCTGAATCTGCGCCCCGGCGACTGGCTGCAAATTCAGTTGCCGCCCGGCACCGGATCGCAGCGAGTGCGCACTCGCGTCATCGGGCACGCCCCCAATCAAATGCTGTTCGTCACGGCCCCGACCGGACGCGCCGCCCCCCCTACCCTGCAAGCGAGCGAACGGCTCGAACTGTGGACGTTCTCGGGCGAGGACATCTATCACTTCGTGTGCACGGTGGAGCGCGTCGAGCGGGTGCCGTTCGATTACGTCGTGCTGTCGGCACCGGCGCAAATTCGCCGCAAGGTGCTGCGCCGCTCGCAACGTGTGCCCGCCAGGCTGGTCGTCTCCGTCACCGCAGGCGACGCGCGTCATCTGGCGTTGCTGCAAGATGTCAGCGCCGAAGGGGTCTCGCTCTTGGCGGACGCGCCGCTCGGCGCCCCCGGCGACAATGTGCAACTGACGTTTCGCGTGCACGTGGGCGACATCGACATGCCCATCGAAGCCCTCGGCACGATTCGCGGTGTGCAGCAGGGCGACGACGGGCATTTGCATGGCATCGAGCTGCCGGTGCTCGAACCGTCGCATTACGTCGCGCTCAAGTGCTACGTCTACGAGCGCCTGCTCGCGCTCGGGGGGGCCTGATGGCAAAACCGAAGGCACCGGAGGCCGAGCGCCCTCGCACCCTCGCCAGTCAGACGCTCTTCCGGGGCCTCGATATCGTGGAGGCGGTCGCCGCAGGCATCGACACCATCCCTGCGCTCTCGACGCATACCGGCATCACGCCCTCGACCACGCACCGCATTGCGTCGGCACTCGTGCATGCGGGGTATCTGCGCTTCGAGCCGCGCCGCGGTTACCGGCTCGGTAACAAGCTCATCGAACTGGGCTTTCTCGCGTATCGCCAGATCGACTTGCCGCGCGTCGCACGTCCGGCGCTCGAAATGCTCGCGAGCGAAACGCAAGACACGGTGCATCTGGCCGTCGCCGACGGCTGGGAAGTGATGTACCTCGACAAACTGCCGGGGCAACGCGCCGTGGAAATCAGCTCGCGTATCGGCGGGCGCAAACCGATTTGCGTGACGGGCGTCGGCAAGGCGCTGCTGCTCGATCAGGACGAAGCGCAATGGCAGGCGCAGCTTGCGCACTATCAGGAACAAGCGCCATCGCATCCGGTCGACACGGCGACGTGGCTCGCGCGCATGCACGACTACGCGCGGCTCGGATATGCGTTCGATCTGGAAGACGACACGCCGCAGATTCGCTGCGTGGCCGCGCCCGTGTATGACGCCAGCCAGCGGATCGTCGCGGCCATCAGCGTCTCGAGCACGACCAAGTACATGAGCCGCGAGCGCATGCATGAGCTCGTTCCGAGCGTGAAGCATGCCGCCGCTCAGATCAGTCGCCAGCTCGGCTGGTCCGGTAATGGACGGTGATAAAAAAGCCGGCCCGTCTGACGAGGGGCCGGCATCGGCGCGCAACTACCGCGACGTGGGTCAAACGTTGGGTGATGCCAGGGTGAAACCTCGGGGATGCAACGCTGCGTCCGGTGGCTTGAACTGAGCCGCGCCTGATTAGGCGGCACGGTACCCGATTCAGCAGCGTGACATCCGACTAGGCAGCGCGGCGCTTGAGCAGATCGAGCGCGACGTCGACGATCATGTCCTCCTGACCGCCCACCATGCGACGCTGCCCCAGCTCGACCAGAATATCGACGGTCTTGAGGTCATAGCGCGCCGCAGCCGCTTCCGCGTGACGCAGGAAACTCGAATACACGCCCGCATAACCGAGTGCCAGCGTCTCGCGATCCACGCGCACGGCGCGATCCTGCAACGGGCGCACGATGTCGTCGGCCGCATCCATCAGCGTGTAAAGATCGCAGCCGTGGTTCCAGCCCAGGCGCGACGCCGCTGCGATGAACACTTCCAGCGGCGCATTCCCCGCCCCCGCCCCCATGCCCGCGAGGCTGGCGTCGATGCGATCGCAGCCCTCCTCCACCGCGACGATGGAGTTCGCCACGCCGAGGCTCAGGTTGTGGTGCGCATGCATGCCGGTGAGTGTCTCGGGCTTGAGCACATCCTTGAACGCGCGGAAGCGCTCGCGCACGTCGGTCATGCCCAGCGCACCGCCCGAATCCACCACATAGATGCACGTCGCGCCGTACGACTCCATCCGCTTGGCCTGCTCGGCCAGATGCTGCGGCGTGGTCATGTGGCTCATCATCAGAAAGCCAACGGTGTCCATGCCCAGTTCGCGTGCGTAGGCGATGTGCTGACGGGAAACGTCGGCCTCGGTGCAATGCGTCGCAATGCGCACCACGCGCGCACCGGCGTCGTAGGCTTCGCGCAGGTCATGCACGGTGCCCACGCCCGGCAGCAAGAGCGTTGCGACCTTGGCGTGCGTGACCGTTTCAGCCACGGCCGCGATCCACTCGAGATCGGTATGCGCGCCGAAACCGTAGTTGAAGCTCGACCCGGCAAGACCGTCGCCGTGAGCGACTTCGATGGAATCGACGCGTGCGGCATCGAGCGCGGCGGCAATCGCCTTCACATTGGCAATGCTGTACTGGTGACGAATCGCGTGGCTGCCGTCGCGCAGCGTCACGTCGGAGATATAGAGCTTTTTCTGCGTCATGATGATGTGTGTCTCCTGATGGCGCGTGCGGCGCTCAAGCGGCGAGCGCCAGGCGGGTGGCGGCGATTCGGTCGGCACAGGCCAGCGCGGCGCTGGTCATGATGTCGAGATTGCCCGCGTAGGCCGGCAGGTAGTGTGCGGCGCCCTCCACTTCGAGGAAAACCGATGTCTTCAGCCCGGTGAGCTTGCCCAGGCCCGGCACGTTCAGCGCACGCGACGCGTCGAACAATTCAAACTGCACCTTCTGCTTGAGACGGTAGCCCGGCACGTAAGCGTGCACCTTGTCGACCATCGCCTGAATGCTCGCTTCGATGGCGGCCTGATCGCCCGGCTCGGAGAGCACGAAAACGGTGTCGCGCATGATGAGCGGCGGCTCGGCCGGATTGAGCACGATGATCGCCTTGCCGCGCGACGCCCCCCCCAGCACTTCGATGGCCTTCGACGTCGTTTCCGTGAACTCGTCGATATTGGCGCGCGTGCCCGGTCCCGCCGACTTGCTCGAAATCGAAGCGACGATTTCCGCGTAATGCACCTTCGCGACTTGCGAGATGGCGGCGACCATCGGAATCGTCGCCTGGCCGCCGCAGGTCACCATATTGATGTTGCGGGCGTCGAGATGCGCGTCGAGATTGATCGACGGAATGACGTACGGGCCGATGGCCGCAGGCGTCAGGTCGATCACCTGCACGCCGCGCGCCTGAAGCAGTTCATTGTGATGCGCATGCGCCTTGGCCGACGTCGCGTCGAACGCGATGCGAATGTCTTCGAATCCGGGCATGGCCAGCAAGCCATCGATCCCACCGGACGTCACCGGCACCCCCAGACGCTCGGCGCGCGCCAGCCCGTCGGAGGCCGGGTCGATACCGACCATGGCCCCCATCTCCAGATGCTCGCTGTTACGCATCACCTTGATCATCAGGTCGGTGCCGATGTTGCCCGAGCCAATGATCGCCACTTTCTGTTTGCGTCGTTCCGTCACTGTCGTCTCCTGAACGTATCCGTCCACTGGTATGAGGCGCATCGTAATTCCGCGAGAATCTTAATGTCAATATGTAAACATAAATCCCATATATTGAGATTAACGAATCGATGGCTTATCCACACTTTTTGTTCACAAGCCCGTTGATAACTTGCGGAAAAGCATCGCAAGCCACTGATCCGACAGGGAAGATTTGCCGCGCGTGAAAGTTGTGCCCCGTGCTGCAAAACGAGGCGTGGCGCGGGTGTCCGCAGCGCTTCGTTATCCACAGAATTTGTTTGCAAGCCAGTGGACAACTCGCGGATAGCTATCTCAAGTGCTTGATCGGAAGGGGAAAAAATGTCGCGCGTATTTACTGCGCCTTGATGTGAATGTGCGTGGGCGGGCGTTTTCCCAAAGTCACAGGGGCGTGGCGGTGTCCGCGCGTCCGCACGTTATCCACAGAAAATGTTCACAACCCGGTGAATAACACGTCGATATCCGCCGTATCTCGTTGACGTGAAAGGACTTCTTTGTCGCGCAGCAGGTTCGATCAACGCGTGCTGGCGCGGCGGCCAGCGGATGGATAGTGGGTACGCAGTGGACGGGGAAAAGCGAAGCATCGAGAACTTTTGCGGATACTCGAGTGTCTAGACGACTCTCGAATGTCCGTCACACGGCGCATCTGTATCCCGGCATTTATGCCGGCGCGCTCACGGTGTCCCATTCGCTCGCACGATGTCGACGTCACGATCGGCACGTTTTCAGCAACACGACTCACTCAACCATGACTACGAACCCCCAATTCACCGGGCGGCTCGCGCCATCGATTTCACTCGCATCGCTTGCCACGTTTTCCCGGACTTCGCGGAAGTCGCGCCCCAATCGCTTCCATCGCTTCCATTTCTCCCCACGCTCGCTGGTCGCGCTGGGTGCAGCGCTGACCTTCCTGTTACCCCTCGCCGCCCAAGCCGACGACTCACCCGGCATCATCTCCACCTGGACGGGCGCTATTGCGGACGAGTTTCGCGAGATCGCCACCGAAGGCGCGAGCGACCTGTACGTGCCGCTGCATACGCATCACCTGCGTTTTGCCTACACCAGCGACAAGATCTCCCAGTTCAATGAGAACCCGTGGGGACTAGGCTATGGCCGCGTGCTGTCCGACGGCAAGAACGGCTCGCGCATGTTGTACGCGATGGCGTTCAAGGATTCGCACAACGACTGGTCGCCGATGGCCGGCTACGGGCGCATCTGGAATGTCGCGAATGCGGGTCCGGTGCGCTTCGGCCTCGGCTACACCGTCTTCCTGATGTCGCGCTCCGATACGCTCGGCGGCGTGCCCTTCCCCGCAGCGCTACCGCTCGCCGAAATCGGCCTGGGACGCGCATCGGTTGCCACCGCCTACGTTCCCGGCGGCAAGGGCAATGGCAACGTGCTGTTCATCTTCGGCCGGTACACATTCGGCAAGCCGGGCTGATTTCACGAGCGCGTTGGCGCTGCGTCGAACTCGGGCATGGTGCGCGCGCACCATGCGCCGAAGCCCGCGATATAGCAGTAAGCCACGCCCGGCACGAGGAACGACAGCGCGATACCCGCGACATCCGCCAATGCTCCCTGCATATAGGGCAGCACCGCACCGCCCACGATGGCCATGCAGATCAGGCCGCCGCCTTCGCTCACGCGCGCCCCCAAGCCGCCCACCGAAAGCGAGAAGATCGTCGGGAACATGATCGCGTTGCCCAGACCGCACGCGAGCAACAACCACATCGCAAAAGACGCCGGCAGCGCCAGCGACGCAAGAATCAGCATCAGGTTGTAGAGCGCACACAGACTCAGCAGCCGTCCCGGCGACACCCTGCGCAACCACCACGCGCCGACGAACCGTCCCACCATCGCCCCACCCCAATACAGCGCCAGATAGCGACTCGCATGCGCGTGATCGACGATGCCCGTATCCGCGTGCGTCAGGTAGCCGATCAGGAAACTTCCGATACTCACTTCAGCGCCGACATAAAGAAATAGCGCCGCAATGCCGTAACGCAAGGGACGGTGCGCGAGCAGGCCGCGCACGTTGCCGAGCACACCCGGCGGCGACGCGTCGCTCGCGCGCTGCTCCGGCAGCGTCAATCGCCATAGCACGATCCCGCCAAGCACCAGCACCGTCGCCAGCAGCCCGTAAGGCCCACGCACGCTGTCGACCGCGTGGCCAGTGGCGGAGGTGGCTTGCGGCGCGAGAATCCAGAGCGCCGCGAGCGGCGGTCCGACGGTCGTGCCAAGCGAGTTGAACGCCTGCACCAGCGTGAGACGGCTGGGCGCTTCACCGCGCGAGCCCAGCGTCTCCACATAGGCGTTCACCGCCACCTGGAGCAGCGTGATGCCGCTCGCCAGCACGAACAGCGCGACGAGAAAGCACGGATACGAGACGAGCGCCGCCGCAGGGAAGAACAAGGCACAACCGAAACCGGCCAGCCAGAGCGAACTGGCCAGCGCGCGACGGTAGCCGACGCGGGCGGTGTATTGCCCTGCCGGGTACGACACCACGAAATACGCGGCGAAGAAGCTCGACTGGATGAGTGCCGCGTCCCGGTACGTCAGATCGAAGGCGGCCTTGAAGTGCGGCACCAGAATGTCGTTCAGCGACGTAATGAGCCCCATTGCGAAGAAGAGTGTGGCGAGCATCGCGAGTACGCGATTCGCGGATGGCATGGGCGGCGTCGGAGTATGGCGGGAGCGGGGGGAGGAAGACGAGGAGGAGGAAGGGGAGGAAGCAGTAGAACTGGGGCCACTCGTGCGGTCGAAGGGCATGCATGTCTCCAGTGGACAACGGCAAAGGCGCGTTGAAAACGCAATGAAGGGGGCAGGTCCGAGCAGTGTAGACCGCACTATCGACGCCGCGATACGAGCGGAATCTGAAATTTGCGTGACGCGACAAGGTTTCGTCACGCGTCCTCATCCGTCGAAAAGGGCCCGTAATCCCTTGTTTTTCGCTGTTTTCGGCGCTTGCCAGCCGACATCTTTTGATCGACTATCCGCAGCATGGGATATGCCGCAACATTTGGGGAAACATCATGCGGGGTTTCAAGTTTTTGAGAATCGCGACGGGCTGGCTCGTTGCGGGCACGCTCGGCGTTGCCGGACACGCACACGCGCAGTCCGGCAGTGCGTCGGCCGCATCGCGCGCGCCGGTCGCCGCGTGCAATTGCGCGCAGATCGTGGCCGACTGTTCGGCGTCGGTGTCGGTGCTGCCGACACGTGCACTGAACGGCGTTTTTTCCGCCGACGTCACGATGCAGACCGACGCTCCCTCGTGCGCGAAGATCGATTACCAGCTCGACGACACGCCTTACGTCACGATTCTGCGCGACGGCACGCAAGGCAGTCAGCGCCTGTACGGCACGCGTCCGCTCACGCGCAATAGCCTGTCGCACATGTCGTGTCACGTGTGTGCAGCGGCCGCGGCGCCCGTGCCTAACGACGGCCTGACGTCCGATATGGCGCGCGTCGACGGCGCGTCCGGCACGTTCAGCGCCGCCCCGGCCGCTCCCGCATCTCCGGTTGCACCTGCTGCACCGGCACCGGCCGTGAGCACCTACGCACCGCCCGCGACTGCGGCCCAAGACGCGAGCATCGCCACGACGGTTGCGTCCCAGACACCGCAACCGGTGGACACGCCGCCGCCGGGCAGCATCGGCGACACCGCGGGACTGAATGCGGTGAACGCGCCCCATGCAGCCAACGCGAGCCCCCCGGAAGTCGCGCGTGACGTAGCCGCCATCGACGCCCCCGCGCCTGCCGGCACCACGATCGTCACACCGCCGATCCCCCCGGGCGCAACGATTCAGACGAGCGCACCGGCGCCCTCGCCCGTGGTGAATCCGTCGGGACGCTGGCGCGGTCTGTGCACGAATGCACCACCGTGGTGGGGATTTTTCGGCTCGCCGATGACGCGCCTGATGTCGCTCGCGCTGAATGGCGCCCAAGTGAGCGGCAGCGTCGACGACGTCGAGCCGAATGTTCACACCACAGTGCAAGGCACGCTCGCGGGCGACCGTTTGCAACTCGCGGGCAGTTACGGCGCGAAGCACAACATCACATTTGGCGCCGACGGCACGACGCTGTCCGACGCGTGGTGCAATGCCGACGGCCGCTGCGAAACCTGCGAAATGCAGCGTTTCTAGGCGTTTCGAGACGATTGCGATGGTGCATGCCGCACGCACCACGCGCAAAAATCGCATAAAAAAGTTGATCGGGAAATGGGTCGAAAGACGCGAGGAGATCGCGGCGCCGATTCGTCGCATCGACAACAAATCATCGGCTTGCGAAAGTTTCGACGCAAAATGCAGGGCTTTTCGCCGCTCAGCCTTATGCGGCAAGCGCGCAACATAATGCGCGCACTGCTCGCATAAAGCGATTTCTTAGGTAGAATCGTCGGCGCATCAATACGTATCATTCGGGTGGCCGTTCTCCGACGGCACTTTCTTATTCTCATCGATTGGATCGATATGGCAACGGCAAAGAAAGCAGCAGCAAAGAAGGCCCCTGTGGCGAAGAAAGCTCCGGCTGCTAAGAAGGCTCCGGTAGCGAAAAAGGCAGCAGCACCGAAGGCAGCCCCGAAGGCGGCTCCTAAGGCAGCCGCCAAGATTTCGCCGATCAAGGAAGCACTCAACAAGACCCAGCTCGCAGCACACATTGCCGAAACTTCGGCTGTCGCCGTCAAGGACGTCAAGGCAGTGCTGGCCGCTCTCGAAACGACGATCATCAGCGCACTGCACAAGAAGGGCGCAGGCGAATTCACGCTGCATGGTCTGTTCAAAGTCACGTCGCAACAAATCGCCGCCAAGGCGAAGCGTTTCGGCAAGGATCCGTTCTCGGGCGAAGAGCGTTGGTTCCCGGCAAAGCCGGCTTCGGTGCGCGTGAAGGTTCGCCCGCTGAAGAAGGTCAAGGACGCCGCTCAGTAAATCTTGCTATCGCGTCGCTGCGGCCTGCCCGGCAGCGCGAATTGCCAGAACCTGACAGCAGTCTCTGAAGACGGTGCCGATTTTCGGCACCGTTTTTTTTCGTCCGCTCGATCGGCTCGCCCCCGGGGACGGTTGATTTCGTCATCCTCAGCAACGCGCGGGACGTCGCATCGTCCCCACGCGATTCAGGGTTTTCGCTGGGGTTTTTGCGGAGTGGACGCCTCTTGTGCCGCCCGCTACCATCGCTCGAGACGCAACGCGTCGCCCGGCAGCGCACGGCGCATTTGCCCTTGGCAACGTCTTCGCGAACTCAGGAGATCCCGCATGACCCGCAAGTTTTCGCGTCACCCGGCTCAGGTTCCGTCGTCGCCAGCCCATCCGGCCGAGCATCGGACAGCCGGGAATTGCTCCGGCCCTCACACCCGCCGCCACTTCCTCGCCACGCTCGGGGTCGCGGCCATGCCGGCCGGTTTTGTCGGCTCGCTCGGTGGCACGCTTGGCGGTCTGCTGACCGGCACCGTGTCGTTGTTCGCCACACCCGCTCACGCGCAGACCGTCGCCGACATCAAGAAGAAGGGCACGCTCAACGTCGGCATGCTCATCGACTTCCCCCCGTATGGCACGACCAATGCGCAAGCACAGCCCGATGGATATGACGCCGATGTCGCAAAACTGCTGGCCAAGGATCTTGGGGTGAAAGTCAACATCGTGCCGGTGACGGGGCCTAACCGCATTCCGTATCTGCTCTCCGGGAAAGTGGATGTGCTCGTCGCGTCGCTCGCGATCACGCCCGAGCGCGCCAAGCAGGTGCAGTTCTCGAAGCCGTATGCCGCCGCGACGATCCTGCTGCTCGGCAAGACGGGAGCACCCATCAAATCCGCCGCCGATCTGAAGGGTCTGCGGGTGAGCGTGGCGCGTGCGAGCACGCAGGACACCGCCGTCACGAAGACAGCCCCCGAAGGCACCGAGATTCGCCGCTTCGACGACGATGCCGCCGCCATGCAGGCACTCCTCTCGGGTCAGGTCGATGCCATCGGCTGCTCGGTGACGGTCGCCAACGTCATTCGTCAGCGTGCGCCGGGCCAGTTCGAGCCGAAGTTCAACCTGCTGCAACAAGCGATGGGTATCGCGCTGCGTCCGAATCAGCCGGAACTCCTCGCGAGCGTGAACGATTTCGTCACGCGCAACACCGCCAACGGCGAGTTGAACAAGCTCTATCGCAAGTGGCTGCAGACGGATCTGCCGGTGTTGCAGTAACTCTGCGCCCGGTTCCGTTGCGTCACGCCCAACACCAACACTGCTAAGTCCCGTCCGCAAGTCTGCCAGCACCGGGAGCCATTCCGGCGACGGGCGCTTGGCGCATCCTGCGTCGCGTCTCAGGCGCCATGCATCAAGAAAGGGACAAGTTATAGGTGTAGAAAACCTCGTCCCGCTTCCATCCCAACGACTCGTAGAGCGCCTGCGCTTTGAGGTTGTCCTTTGCGGTCGTCAGATCCATCCGCACCTTTCCTTCTGCGCGTGCGTGCACGGCCGCCGCCTTCAGCAGTTGTGCCCCCACGCCGAGGCGTCGATGCGGCGGTGAGACGAACAGGTCGTACAAAACATAGATCGGCGCGGCCGCGACCGAGCAGAACGACGGGTAAAGCTGACAGAAACCCGTCAACGTCGTGCCGTCTTCCGAGGCAACGAAGATCACCGAGTCGCCAGCGCTGGTGCGCTCGGCGATATATCGGCTGGCGAGCGCAATATCCGACGGCTGTTCGTAGAACACGCGATAGTCGTTGAAGAGACGGCCGAGTTCGTCGAGATCCGGCGTCTGGTACTTTCTGATTTCCATGGTGTCGGCGGCGGCGGGTGCATCGGGGTGACAGAAGACGCTTGAGGCGTGAAGATCCTAAAACGCAGAGCGCCAAAGGCCGCGCATTATTGCGCAGATTTCCCGGCTCGCGCCACCCCGATCCCGAGACTATCGAAATAGTCATTTCGATATAGTTTCCGAGCAACATCGATACCCCCCATCGTCGCCCCCACCTCGCCCAATCCCCCGTCACAAAACGATTTCCCTACTTCATCCAGGATTCTCTCGAAAATAATTTTGCTTTCGATGTAATTTAGATATATCGTAACCCTGTCTTAACTACATCGATAAGGAGTCGCATCATGCGTGGATCACGTGGCGATTTCATGGGCAGAGGCCCGTTGGACATGGACAAAATGGATTTCGGCGACGAACGGCGCGGTGGGCGCCATGGGCGGCGCGGCGGCGGCGAGGGACCGGGCGAAGGCCGCGGCGAACGAGGTGAGTTCGGTGGCCGGGGCCCGCGCGGCGGCGGCCGTCTTTTCAGTCATGGCGGCTTGCGGCTCGTGCTGCTGCATCTGATCTCGCAGCAACCGCGTCACGGTTACGAACTCATCAAAGCCATCGAAGAAAGCGCAAACGGGACGTACAGCCCCAGCGCAGGCGTGGTCTACCCGACGCTCACGCTACTCGAAGACATGGGTTACATCCGTGTGCAGGAAAACGCGGGCGACAGCCAGCGCAAGTCGTATGAGATCACCGACACCGGCCGCGAGTATCTGGCCGAGAACGAAGACTCGGTCACGGAACTGCTGGCACGGCTCGCGACGCGTCGCGAGCGCTCGGAAGACATGCCGCCGCAGGTCATGCGCGCGCTGCACAACTTCAAATATGCCGTGCATTTGCGTCTGGGCGGCGAGCCGCTCACGACCGAACAGGCCAACGCGTTCGCCGCCATTCTCGACGCGGCCGCACAACAACTGGAGCGACTCTGATGCAAGACAACGCTGCACCGAACGTCACCCTGGACCGCACGCCGCAACGCGTGCGTCACGAACTTCGATTCCGCCTGCTCGAAGTGCGCAGCGTCGAAGCCCTCACGCCGCACATGCTGCGCGTAACGCTTGGCGGCAACGACCTCGAAGGCTTCACCAGCCCCGGCTTCGACGATCACGTCAAACTGTTCTTCCCGAACCCCGACACAGGCGAGCTGGCCGTGCCGCAAGTCGGCCCCGAAGGGCTCTCCAAGCCGGCCCCCGGCGACGCGCCGCGTCTCATGCGCGATTACACGCCGCGTCAGTACGACGCCGCGTCGAAAACGCTGGTGATCGACTTCGCGATGCATGAGTCCGGCCCCGCCACACAATGGGCCCGCTCGGCCAAACCGGGCGACCGGCTCGGTGTCGGCGGCCCGCGCGGCTCGTTCGTCATTCCCATGAACTTCGACGCCTACGTCCTCATCGGCGACGATACGGCGCTTCCTGCGATCTCGCGACGTCTGGCCGAGTTGCCCGCGGGTGCACTCGTGTTCGTCTTCGCGGAAATCGACGCGCCATCAGACCGCCTGCGCTTCGCAAGCGAGGCCGATGTCGTGGTCGAATGGGTCTACCGCGAAGGCACGCCTGCCGGACAAAGCACCGCACTGATCGACGCCCTTCAGGTCGCCAGCCTGCCCTCGGGCGATGTGCACGCGTGGATCGCGGCCGAAGCGGGCGTGGCGAAGGCCGTGCGCCGTCACCTCGTCGAGACGCGAGGCCTTAATCCCAAATGGGTCAAGGCCGCAGCCTACTGGCGACGCGGCGACGCGGCCGTCCACGAAAATCTGGACGACTGAGTTCGGGGCAGCGCGTGTACGCTTTCTATCCCCCATTGAAGAGAGAACGCTCAATACGTATGGATACGCCTCTGCTGCCCGAAACAAACCTGTTTGCCGGTCTGCCGTCGCATCCCTATCCGGCAGCCGCCGAACAGTTCGACACGCTGGTGGCTCGTCCGGGCATGCGCGTCGAGCGCATTGTCTCGACAGGGCAGGCATCGCCGGCAGGCTTCTGGTACGACCAGCCGCAGCACGAGTGGGTGGTGCTGCTTACCGGGAGTGCCGGGCTCGTCTTCGCGGACGCGCCCGGCCAGACGCTCGTGCTCAGACCGGGCGATGCCGTCACGATCGCGGCAGGCCGACAGCATCGCGTGGAATGGACCGCACAGGGCGAAACCACCGTCTGGCTTGCGATTCACTACGATTGAGCGGGGTCGAATGCCGTCGTTTCAAACGGCCGTCGGTCGGTGTTCCGTCGGCCTTCAGTCGTCCCTTTGGAGAAATTCCCTGCCGTCTTTCGGAATTGCCTGATAGAAATGCCAGGAACAAATTCCGACTATGAAAACGCGCCCGGGGATGTCGAATTCCGGCACCCGGAGGGCGGTTCACCCATAGGGGGTACGACGACATGGAGCAACGCAAACGACACGACGGTTTCGAACGTTGGGCGGCGGGCGCGACGGCGCGTCAGGCAGGACGAGACGACGCGCGCTGGCGTGTTTTTCGCGCGCCGGAGCAAGCCGACTTTCACGGGTTCGTCGTCTGGTGTTACACGCAGGGTGTGTTTCTTGGTCAGGAGTTCGACCGGCGCACCGACACCGTCACGCACTGCTACGTGCGCAACGGTGCTTGGGCCGTGCAGTTCGATTCCTACGGAGAGGCTTGCGAGCGCGCCTTCGACATTCACGCGCCGACATTGATTCTGTATGCACCGGAGCGCAACGGCAGCGTCTTCATCACCAGTACCGAGCAGTAGAAGGCGAACTCAAGCGGTGAAATTAAGCGGCGACATCAGGCGGCGAACTTAGGCATCAGACGTACGCAGCAAGGAAGCCGTCAGAAAGCCATCAGGAAAACCACACCGGCCAGCACTCACGCTGGCTGGTGTTTTTTTACGCGTAGTTCCGGATGTCGTCGATCTCGGTGTGCCCGAAATCGTCATGCTCGGTCAGCGCCAGAATGCGGCGTGCAACGTCTTCCGGCGACGACAGCTTGCCGCTCGCCTTGAGATCCTGAAAACGTGCCAGCGCCGGGAAGCTGTCGACGCTGCTGCTGCGAATCGCCTCCTGCATGCCGGTATCCACCACGCCCGGAGCGAGCGAGATCGCCCGCACGCCGTGCTCGCGATGCTCCGCATTGACCACGCGCGTATACATATCCAGCGCGGCCTTGGTCGAACAGTAGACGGCCCAGCCTGCGTTCGGATTACGACCGGCGCCCGACGAGATGTTCACGATCTGGCGTTTCGCGGCCAGACCTTGCGTTGCGGCCAGAAAGCGTGCCGTCAGCAGCATCACGGACGTCACGTTCAGCGCAAAAGCGGCGCTGATGGCGACGGGGTCCGTCAGTGCCGAAGAGTTGGCCACCGGCGCCACAGTGCCGGCGTTATTGATCAGCAGATACCGGGCGGCGTCGCGCGGCAACGCGGCGAAAAGGCGCTCGGCGGTGCTGGCGGCGG
This sequence comes from Pandoraea sp. NPDC087047, assembly GCF_044745225.1. Classification (NCBI taxonomy): domain Bacteria; kingdom Pseudomonadati; phylum Pseudomonadota; class Betaproteobacteria; order Burkholderiales; family Burkholderiaceae; genus Pandoraea; species Pandoraea sp. NPDC087047. The sequence goes on along the minus strand of NZ_JBIUZU010000004.1, from coordinate 428,675 downwards.
CTTCGGTGTCCGCCAGATCGACGGCGATCTGTTCGAGCGTGACGCCCTGTGCGCTGGCCAGCGCAGCGAGTTCGTCGTCCGGGCGGCGCGCCAGCGTCACAAGATGGGTACCGGGGGCGAGCAGACCACGGGCGAGCGACGCGCCGAGGCCGCGGGAGCCTCCGGTCAGAATGGCAATCGTTTGGGACATTGGGAGGAGTGCGGTCGGATAACACCGCAAAAATAGGCAGACGGGACCGTCATTATCCGCGCATCGCCGGACGGCCGCTATACCGACATGAAGTCGTTTTTCAAGGAAAAGCCGGGCAAAAGCGCGGCGGGACGCGGCGCAGTGCGTCAAAACGACGCCGGACGTCTCAAAAGCGAAACAGAGTATTGCGGAATATAATCGCGAACTCAGTACGCTTATCTCCTACCGTAGTAACAGGGTATTTGGCGGGGCCCTGTCGGGGTGCCCGGCACGCCGTGCAGCGCAAGGTTCATCGCGCGTCAATGCCCTGATTCACCAAGGTTGTCGCGGTATGTGCAGGCGTTTTGAGTGCTCTGCACATTACCGCCTTATGGGTATATATTCCCCCCTCATGGAAACGATACCGAAAATCATTTCGGCGCCTGCTGCTGCGCCGGCTACAAGCAAAACCGCACGTCCCGTGCCGCCGCGCCCGCGTCAATACGACGCGCGTCTCGCACGTTGGCTGGTCACGCCGCTCGTGCGCACGCCAGTGACGCCGAACCACCTCACGACCGTCCGCCTGATCGTCGGGCTGGCGTGCGCGTGGGCGTTCGCGCAAGGCAGCTATGCCATGGCCAACCTCGGCGCCGTGCTGCTCGTGCTCTCGAACTTCATCGACCATACGGATGGCGAGCTCGCCCGCATCAGCGGCAAGACGAGCCGTATCGGTCACTTCTACGACCTCGCGTCGGACGCCTTCGTCACCGTGCTGCTTTTCGGCGGCATCGGCATGGGCGTCGCAGCTGCCGCACCCGGTCGCTTCCCGCTGCCCGTGCCGCTATCGGCCTCGGCACTCGGCTGGATTGCCGGCGTTGCCGTCGCCCTGATCTTCTTTTTGCGCATGCGCATTGAAGAACGCGTGGGGAAAGCCGGTACGAAGCAGGCATCCGTAGGCGGTTTCGAGACGGAAGACGTGCTGTATCTGATGCCGCTCGTCACGCTGTTCGACGGCACGCGCGGCTTTCTGATCGCCGCTGCCGTCGGCGCACCGCTGTTCGCGCTGCTCGTGCTCGCCGATTACGTGCGCGTGATGCGCCGCGCGCTGCCGCTCAAGGCCAGTGAGCCTGCCGCAGCGTCTGCGGAAACTGGAGTGGCTGCCGCCCCCGCCGCCACGCCGCGCGAACCGGCGGCACCCGCTGCCTTCGCCGCAAACGCCGAAATCGAGCGCGCGCTGGACGCCGTCGACTTCGACGCGGTCACTGGCGAATTCAAGTCGCAGGACGCCTTCATCTATATGGAGAAGTTCCTGCCGGAATCGGTCACGCAACAGTTGATCGCCGCAGCCCGCGCCGTCACGCCGAACGTGAACCGCAACTATCTGCCGGGTCACAAGCAGGGGGGCAGCGTGAGCCGCCACACGCTCGACGAGCACGCCCCGTTCGTGGCCGAGCTGTACCGCTCGCCTGCCCTGATGCGCTTTCTGGAGCGTCTGGCCGGTGAGAAGCTGCTGCCGTCGCCGCAAGACGACCCGCACGCGTACGCGCTGTATTACTACACGCGTCCGGGCGATCACATCGGCTGGCACTATGACACTTCCTACTACAAGGGCCGCCGCTACACCTTGCTGCTCGGCGTAGTGGACCAATCGAGCTGCAAGCTCGAGTACCGGCTGCACACGCGCAATCCGGGTGTGCAGCAAGTCGATGGCGCCGTGGCGTATCCGCCGGGTGCGCTGGTGTTCTTCGACGGGGACAAGCTGCATCACCGAATCACGCCGCTCGGCGATAACGAGGAGCGAATTTCGCTCACGTTCGAGTACGTGACCGACCCGCGCATGGGCACCTGGCAGCGCTTCATTTCGAACATGAAGGACGCCATCGCCTACTTCGGTTTCCGGCAGGTGTTTCGTCAGATTCTGGGACGGACGAAACGCTAAATGAACCGGACCGCCATCGTCTCTCTCACCCTCGGTTTCGCCCTTTTCGTCGCCCTGCTCGTCTGGCAGGGCACGGGATCGGTGATGTCCACGCTGGCCATGGCCGGCTGGGGGCTGTTGCCCATTGCCGCCTTCCATCTCGTGCCGCTGGTGCTCGACGCCGCTGCCATTCAGGTGCTGGTGGCGAAGTCGTGCACGCTCGGTCGCGCCACGCTCACCCGCTGGGTCGGCGAATCGGTCAACAGCCTGCTGCCGGCGGGCCAGATCGGCGGCCCGATTGCGATGGTGCGTCAAATGAAGCAGCGCGGCATGGCCGGTCGCGAAGCGGCTGCCGCCATCACCGTGAGCACCACGCTGCAAGCCGTGGCGCAAATCGTCTTCGCGCTGCTGGGGCTCGCGGTGTTCGGCATCAGCGCCACGCATCGCACCAATGACAGCCTGTGGCTGCCGATGCTGCTCGCGACCGCGCTCATCTCCGGTCTGCTCTACGCGTTTTACGTCGCACAACGGCGCGGCATCTTCGGCTGGGCGTTTCGCATGCTCTCGAAGATGTCGTCCAAGCGCGACTGGTCGTCGCTGCTCGACCGCGCCGACGCCGTCGACGAAATCGTGCATCGCATGTACGGCCGTCGGCGTCAGGTGCTCGCGAGCTTCGCGCTCAGCCTGGTGGGCTGGATCGTCGGCACCGCCGAGGTCTGGCTGATCCTGCAATTCATCGGCCACCCGGTGAGTTGGGTCGACGCCCTGCTGCTCGAAAGTCTCGGGCAGGCGATTCGCGGTGCCGCGTTCTTCGTGCCGGGTTCGCTCGGCGTGCAGGAAGGCGGTTATCTGCTACTTGCCCCGCTCGTGGGGCTGCCGGCTGACGCCGCGCTCGCCCTGTCGCTGGCCAAACGTACGCGCGAGCTGTTGCTCGGCGTGCCGGGCCTCGTCTATCTGCATTTCTCCGAACGTGGCTGGCGCCGCCAGCGCGCCGCGCAACAAAGCGTGCCGCTGCCCACTGCCACGGATACTGCACCGCTCTAAAGAAGGATATCGATCATGCGGGCCATCATTCTCGCAGCAGGCATGGGCCTGCGTTTGCTCCAGCCCGAAAACAAGCAGTCGCCCAAGTGCCTGCTGAAGTTCGACGGCATGTCGTTGCTCGAACGCCACCTGCGCATGCTGGCCGCTGCGGGCATTACCGACGTCGTGCTGGCGCTCGGTTTCCATCATGAGCAGGTGAGCGAGGAACTCGACCGCCTGAACTGGACACCGCGCCCCAGGATTTACCTCAACCCGGAATTCAATCTGGGCAGCGTGCTCACGCTGCACGTTACGGCCGACGCGATGACCGCCGGCGGCGACGTGCTCGTGATGGACGCGGACGTACTCTACGACCAGCGCATTTTCAACGCGCTCGTTGCGGGCAAGACGGCGAACCGTCTGCTCATCGACCGTGACTTCGAAGTCGGCGACGAGCCGGTCAAGCTGTGCCTGCGCGACGGCGTGCCCGTCGAGCTGCGCAAGCAGGTCATGGTCGGCCTCGAATACGACACCGTTGGCGAGTCGGTCGGCTTCTTCCGTTTCAACGAAGCGACGGCCACGCGTCTGGCGGAAATCACGCGCGATTACGTCGAATCGGGCCGCGCCAAGATGCCGCACGAAGAAGCCGTGCGTGATCTGCTGCTCGAGCGCGGCGCGCAATTCGAAACGGCCGATGTCACGGGCTTCCCGTGGATCGAAATCGACTACCCTGAAGATGTGAAACGCGCAGCCGATGACGTGCTGCCGCAACTCGAACCGCTCACGATGGTGTCCGAATGAACGCTCCCGACGCATTCACCCTCCCGCCGACCGCCACGCGCGCGGCACAACTGCGCGCCATGCTGCGCAGCAACCAACTCGAATTCCTGATGGAAGCCCACAACGGCCTGTCCGCACGTATCGTGCGCGAGGCCGGTTTCAAAGGCATCTGGGCGTCCGGCCTGGCCATTTCGGCGCAGTTCGGCGTTCGCGACAACAACGAAGCGAGCTGGACGCAGGTGGTCGATAACCTCGAATTCATGGCCGACGCCAGCAACCTGCCGATCCTGCTCGACGGCGACACCGGCTACGGCAACTTCAACAACATGCGACGTCTCGTGCGCAAGCTCGAGCAACGCGGTGTTGCCGGCGTGTGTATCGAAGACAAGGTCTTCCCGAAGACCAACAGCTTCATTGGCGGCGAGCGTCAGCCGCTGGCCGACATCGACGAGTTCTGCGGCAAGATCAAGGCCGGCAAGGACTCGCAGGCCGACGACGATTTCTCGATCGTCGCCCGTGTCGAAGCGCTGATCGCCGGCTGGGGCATGGAAGAAGCCCTGCGCCGTGCCGAGGCCTATCGCCAGGCCGGTGCCGACGCCATCCTGATTCACAGCAAGCTCAAGCGCGCCGACGAGATCGTGCAGTTCGCCCGCGAGTGGGATAACCGCTGCCCGCTGGTGATCGTGCCGACGAAGTACTACAGCACGCCGACCGACGTATTCCGCGAAGCGGGCATCAGCCTGGTGATCTGGGCGAACCATCTGATTCGCTCGGCCACGTCGGCCATGCAAGCCGTGGCTGCGGAGATCCATCGCAACGAAACGCTGGTGAATGTCGAAGACCGCATCGCGACCGTCGACGAAATCTTCCGTCTGCAAGACGCCGACGAGTACACCGAAGCCGAAGACCGTTACCTGTCCGCCGCCAACGCTCCGCGCTCGGCCATCGTGCTGGCCGCAAGCCGTGGCAAGAATCTGGAGAGTGTGACAACCGACCGTCCGAAGGTCATGCTGCCGGTCGCGGGCAAGCCGCTGCTGCGCTGGCTGGTCGACGGCTTCAAGAAGCAGAACGTGAACGACATCACGGTCGTGGGCGGCTATCGTGCCGACGCCATCGACACGGCCGGTATCACGCTCGCGATCAACGAACGTCACGCCGAAACCGGCGAGCTCGCCTCGCTCGCACGCGTGGCCGACGCCTTCGCACAAGATACGGTCATCTCGTACGGCGACCTGCTGTTCCGCAGCTACATCGTGCGCGATCTGGTCGAGAGCGACGCCGACTTCACCGTCGTGGTCGACTCCACGGCCGCCGTGAATGCCAATACCGCCAACGCCAGCGTGCGCGATTTCGCGTACTGCTCGGCCGGTGACGACCGCGGCCTGTTCGGCCAGCAAGTGCTGCTCCAGAAGATCAGCGGCGACGCCTCGGATGCCGGGCGCACCCCGAACGGCCGCTGGATCGGCCTGCTGGGTGTGCATGGCGACCAGGGCCGCGCGCAACTCCAACGTGTTTTCGCCGCGTTGCAGGCCCGCCCCGATTTCGACCAGCTCGGCATGCCGGAACTCATCAACGCGCTGGCTGCCGACGGCGCAAAGATCGAAGTTCAATACGTGCACGGCCACTGGCGCGGTGTGAACGACATGGAAGAATTCCGCCGCGCGGCGGATTTCGCCCACGGACAGACGCCGTTCAGCGGCGCCACCCCGGAGGCGCAAGGTGATTGAGGCAGGACAGTTCGTCGAAGCCGCGCGCGAGCACGGCTTCACGTGGTACACCGGCGTGCCGTGCTCATTCCTCACGCCGTTCATCAACTACGTGCTGCAAGACCCGACACTGCATTACCTGTCGGCTGCCAACGAGGGCGACGCGGTCGCCATCGCGGCGGGGGCGACGCTCGGCGAAGGCCGTGGCGCGCGTGCCGTCACGATGATGCAGAACTCGGGCCTGGGCAACGCCGTGAGTCCGCTCACGTCGCTCACGTGGACCTTCCGTCTGCCGCAGTTGCTGATCGTGACGTGGCGCGGCCAGCCGGGCATCACCGATGAGCCGCAGCATGCGCTCATGGGCCCGATCACGCCGGCCATGCTCGACCTGATGGAAGTGCCGTGGGAACTGTTCCCGACCGAGCCCGAGGCGATTGCCCCGGCGCTCGCGCGTGCGGTGCGTCATATGGACGACACCGGCCGCCCCTACGCGCTCGTCATGCAAAAGGGCAGCGTGGCGCCCTTTCCGCTGCAACCGGCCGAGCGTCCCGCACGTCCGGCACAGCCGGCACCGGTATCGAGCATGCACGGCGTGACGCCCTCGGAATTGCCGACGCGCCACGATGCCCTCGCCCGCGTCATCGCTCACACCCCGCTCGAAGGCACCGTCGTGCTGGCGTCGACCGGCTTCTGCTCACGTGAACTGTACGCGCTCGACGACCGCGCCAACCAGTTGTACATGGTCGGCTCGATGGGCTGCGTGACGACGCTGGCGCTCGGACTTGCGCTGGCGCGTCCCGACCTGCGGGTGATCGCGCTCGACGGCGACGGCGCGGCACTCATGCGCATGGGCGCGTTTGCGACGCTGGGCGCTTACGGTCCGTCGAATCTCGTGCATCTGTTACTCGACAACGCCTCGCACGACTCGACCGGCGCTCAGGCGACGGTCTCGCCGACGGTATCGTTCGCCGGCGTGGCCGCAGCCAGCGGTTACGCGCTCGCGCTCGAAGGCGACACGCTCGACGTCATCGAGCAACTGTTCGATGGCCGCAGCGCCAGCCTGAACGACGGCCCGCGCTTCGCCTGCCTGACCACGCGCCCCGGCACGCCTGACGGCTTGCCGCGTCCGAAAATCACGCCGGAAGCGGTCAAGTCGCGTTTGATGGACCACATTGCACAACGCCCTCAGGCCACCGCCTGAGCGTCTCCCCACTACGAAATCTGCCGAGGAAGCTTCGCCATGCTGTTACTGAATCCGGGCCCCGTTACCCTGACCGAGCGCGTTCGCAAAAGCCTGCTGCAACCCGATCTGTGCCACCGCGAGCCCGAATTCTTCGACCTGCAAGACGAGGCGCGCGCGCGTCTGACGGCTGTCTACGGCCTCGACCCGGCCGTGTGGACGCCGGTGCTGATGACCGGCTCGGGCACGGCCGCTGTCGAGAGCATGACCGCCGGGCTCGTGCCCGAAGGCGGCCGCCTGCTGATCGTCGAGAACGGTGTGTACGGCGAGCGCATCTCGCAGATCGCGAAGCAGTACCGCATCGATCACGACGTCATCCATTTCGAATGGATGCAGGCGCCCGATCTGGCGCAGATCGTCGCCAGGCTCGACGCCGCCGGTGAGCGTCCGTACACGAACGTGGCGATCATTCACCACGAGACGACGACGGGCCGCCTGAACGATCTGACCGGCATCGCCCGCGTCTGCCGCGAGCGCGGCATCGATCTGCTGGTCGACGGCGTGAGCAGCTTTGCTGCCGAAGCCATCGACTTCAACGACTCGGGCATCGTGGCCGTGGCGGCCACAGCGAACAAGTGCGTGCATGGCGTGCCGGGCGTGTCGTTCGTGCTGGTGCGCAAAGACGCCCTCGCCAAGGCCTTCAGCCGCACGTATTACCTCGACATCGCCCGCCTTGCGAAGCTGCAAGCCGAGCGCAATACGCCGTTCACGCCGTCGGTGCAGGCCTACTACGCGCTGGTCGAAGCCCTGCGCGAACTGGACGACGCCGGTGGCTGGGAACGGCGCCACGCACATTACGGCGCGCTCGCCGAGCAGGCGCGTGCTGGTCTGGCCGCCCTGGGCATCGACAGCGTGTTGCCGCCGGGGGAATCGTCGGTGGTGTTGCGCGCGTACCAACTGCCCGCTGGCGTCGACTATCCGCGCCTGCACGACTGGCTCAAGGCCGACGGCTTCGTGATCTACGCGGGCCAGGGCGGTCTGTCGAAGGAACTGTTCCGTATCTCGACGATGGGCAACCTCACGGCGGCCGACATCGATCGCCTGCTCGCTTCCTTCGCCAGACTGGTGAAGTGAGCGCAAAGACGGCGGTTCAGGACGTTCAGCCATGACCGATTTGCTAGCCAGCATCCACTCCCCGACCGAACTGCGTGCCCTGTCGCGTGCCGAACTTCGGCGCGTGGCCGACGAATTGCGCGCCTGCGTGCTCGAGAATGTCTCGCGCACGGGCGGGCATCTGTCGTCGAATCTGGGCACCGTCGAACTGACGATTGCCCTGCATTACGTCTTCGACACGCCCAACGACCGCATTGTGTGGGACGTGGGTCATCAAACCTATCCGCACAAAATCCTGACGGGCCGGCGCGAGGCCATGCCCACGCTGCGTCAGTGGCACGGGCTGTCGGGCTTTCCGAAGCGCGACGAGTCGCCGTACGACACGTTCGGCACGGCGCATTCGAGTACGTCGATTTCGGCCGCGCTGGGCATGGCGCTGGCGAGCAAGGTCAAGGGCGAGAAGCGCCACGCGATTGCCGTGATCGGCGACGGCGCCATGACTGCCGGTGAGGCGTTCGAGGCGCTGAACAACGCGGGCGTGTACGAAGATCTGCCGTTTCTCGTCGTGCTCAACGACAACGATATGTCGATCTCGCCGCCGGTCGGTGCGCTCAATCAGTACCTCACACGGCTGATGTCAGGGCAGTTCTACTCCGCGGGCAAGGAAAGCGTGCGCAATCTGCTGCGCAATGCGCCCGCGCCGATGCGCGAACTCGCCCACAAGCTCGAAGAACACGCCAAGGCCATCGTCTCGCCGACGGGCACGATGTTCGAGGAATTCGGCTTCAACTATCTGGGCCCCATCGACGGCCACGATCTCGACGCCCTGATTCCCGCACTCGAGAACATCAAGGCGCTCAAGGGGCCGCAGTTCCTGCACGTCGTGACGCGCAAGGGCCGAGGCTACAAACTGGCCGAGGCCGATCCGGTGCTGTATCACGGCCCGGGCAAGTTCAACCCGAACGAAGGCATTCGGCCCTCGGCGCCGGGCACGGTGTCGGCCAAGACTTACACGCAAGTCTTCGGCGAATGGCTGTGCGACGCGGCCGCGGCGGACAAGCGGGTCGTTGGCATCACCCCCGCCATGCGCGAAGGCTCCGGTCTCGTGGCGTTCGAAAAGCGTTTCCCCGAGCGTTATTACGACGTGGGGATCGCCGAGCAACATGCCGTCACGTTCGCGGGCGGATTGGCGACAGAAGGGCTCAGGCCCGTCGTCGCGATCTATTCGACGTTCCTGCAACGCGGCTACGACCAGTTGATTCACGACGTCGCATTGCAGAATCTGCCGGTCGTCTTTGCGATCGATCGCGGCGGCCTGGTCGGTGCCGACGGCGCAACACATGCGGGCGCGTACGACATTGCCTATCTGCGCTGCATTCCCAATATGGTGGTGATGGCGCCGGCCGACGAGAACGAATGCCGTCAGATGTTGCAAACGGCGCTGGGCATCGACGGCCCGAGCGCGGTGCGTTATCCGCGCGGCACCGGCCCCGGCGTGAAAACCGAAGCGGGCCTCTCGACGCTGCCGGTGGGCCGCGCACAGACGCGTCGCCAAAGCGCCGCCCCGGCAGGTCGCCGCGTGGCGATTCTGGCATTCGGCTCGATGGTCGCCGCGGCGGAACAAGTGGCGGAAGCATTCGACGCGAGCGTGGTCAACATGCGCTTCGTCAAGCCGCTCGACACTGCAACGGTACTCGACATGGCGCGCACGCACGATCTCGTCGTCACGCTCGAAGAAGGCGCGGTGATGGGCGGTGCGGGCACGGCGTGCATCGAAGCGCTCAACGCCAACGGCGTGCTGGTCCCGGTGCTGCAACTGGGGCTGCCCGATACGTACATCGATCAGGGCACGCCGGCACAGCAACTCGCGTCGGTCGGTCTCGATGCACAGGGCATCGCCGCGTCGATTCGTCGTGCATTGGCCGAACGCCTTGGCGGCAAGGTCGAGGCCGTGTAGTCGCGTGGTCGATTGCCAGCACACGACACCCGCAGCAAGCGCATCGCCAAGAAAAACGGCACCTTTCGGTGCCGTTTTTTATTGCCTCACTGCGCCTGCTGTTCTCAGGATTTCGGCGCCGCCTTCTCGCGCGGCTTGCCCATGAGCACCGGCTGGAAGAATACCGCGCCGATGAGCGTACACACCAGCGACAGCGCCAGCAGCTTGCCCATGCTCGACGTGCCGGGGTGATGCGACAGCCACAAGCTGCCGAACGCAATCCCCGTCGTGGCAGCGGAAAGCACAATGGCCTGCGTCAGGCCGGAAGCCAGCAGACGGTACTGCCCGTGACGCCACGCAATCACGTAGTAGATCTTGAACGCCACACCCACGCCCAGCAGCAACGGCAACGCGATGATGTTGGCAAAGTTCAGCGGCAGGCCGATCAACACGGTGACTTCGAGCGTGACGGCCGCCGAGACGAGCAACGGCACGAGCGTACGCAGCACGTCGCCAAAACTACGCAGCGCCAGCCACAGCAGCACCGTGATCGAGAGCAATGCCCACAGGCCCGCTTCGATGAACGCGCGGATGATGGTATTGGCCGAGCGCAGGATCGAGATCGGGCCGCCGACGGCGTCCGGCGTGGTCTGCAACACGGCTTCGGTGAACTTGCGCAGCATCACGTCGTTGCTCGGATCTTCGCCCTTCGCCACGCGCGGGGAGATGTTCACGAGGGCGCGTCCGTCGGCGGAAATCCATTGCGACGCGATGTCCTTGGGCAGCGATTCGCGCGTCACGGCATGCGGTTGCAGCGCGTCGCGCAACTGGCCGAGCGCGAGCTTCAGCGGCTCGGCAATCGCACGCTCGGCCCGATCACGCGTGGCCGGGTCCGCAGCGGCGAGCTTGCGCAACGCCGCGGCCAGACGTTGCGCTTCTTTCGCACCTTCGCCCGGGTAATCGAGCGCGGCGTCTTCCAGTTGGCCCGCAGCCGTCTTGAGCGCCGACACGCGTGTGGCGTCGGGCACCGGCGCCAGCGCCGTTTGCGTGAGCACCGGCAGCAGCGACGCCGCCGCGGTGCCGATCATCGCCAGCTTGGCCGGTTGGTCCGGCGGCAGAAACGTCGTGAGCGTCACGACACGTCCCACTTCCGGCACTGCGCGCAGCTTCGAGGCTTCGGTGTCGGCCTCAGCCAGGTTCGGGGCAAGCAGTTGCACGTCGTTGACCCCCGCTTCCGGCGAGTTCGACAGCGCCAGCAGCGTCGCCATCGACTCCGTATGCGGATCTTTCAGATGCAGCGGGTTGAAGTCGAAATGCAGATGCGCGAGCAACGGCAGTCCCCCGATCACGAGGGCGAGCGTGCCGTAGAGCAGCGGCTTGCGATGCTTCTCGGTGAAGTCGTCGACCGGCCCGAGGCTGCGAAAGCCCGGCGGGCTCGGCTCGCCCTTCGGCTTGAATACGCTGATGAGCGCGGGCAGCAACGTGATGGCCGACGGGAACGCCACGCACAGAATGCCCACGCCCGCGATCAGGCCCAGTTCGGACACGCCGCGATAGTCCGTCGGCAGGAACGAGAAGAAGCTCGCCGCCGTGGCCGCAGCGGCCAGCGACAGCGGCATGGCGATCGCCTTGCCTGCGCCCGCCAGTGCGCCACGCAAGCGCTCGTCGCCCGACACGCCATTGTCATGCTCCAGCCGATAACGCTCCTCGCGGTAGCGCACGCCGAACTGAATGCCGAAATCCACGCCAATGCCCACGAACAGCACCGCGAATGCCACGGAAATCATGTTGAGCGCGCCGACCATCATCAAACCGAGCGCAAACGTGATGGCCAGCCCCGCGAGCAAGGTGATGAAGACCGCAACAATCATCTTGCCCGAGCGCACGGCCAGCCACAGCACTACCAGCACGGCCAGCAGCGTGATGACGGCGTTCGGCCCGGCGTCCTGACGCACCGACGCGAACTCCTCGTCCGAGAGCGGGCGCGGGCCCGTCAGACGCACAGTCGCACCGTAACGCTCCGCGAGCTTCAGATCGGCCGCCGCCTGACGAATGCGCGTGGCGGCATTCGCCCCGGCTTCCAGCGCGGCGTAGTCCAGCACCGGCTGCACCTGCACGTAGCTGCGCGCCACCGTGTCGGGTGCCACCAGGGCGCGCCAGGCCATCGCCGCCGGGCGATTGGCGAGCACCGCTTCCGAGGTATCCGCCGCGTTGCCGAGCAAACGCGTCATGTCCGCCAGCTTCACCTGACCGGTGAGCAGCGGCGTCTGCAATGTGACCGACAGCAGGTTCGACAGACCGGCCAGACTGGGGTCCTGGGCAAGACGATTCAGGAGCGGCTTCGCGTCTTCGAGCTTGCCGGTGAGCGACTTCACGTCGTCGGTCGAGGCGAACAGCAACGCGTTGTGCGCAAAGAACTCGCCCGCCCCCGGACGGCTCACCGTGCGGAATACGTCCGTCTCGGTCTCCAGTTTTGCCGCCAGTTCGGCGGCGGCCTTGTCGGCAAACTCGGCGGCGGGGGCCTGTACGACAGCCAGCGTGAGATCGGTCTTCTGCGGGAAGGCACGGTCGATCTCACGGCCACGCTCGGCGGCCGGGGTGTTCAGATCGATCAGGCTGGAGACGTCGGTGTTGATCGCGAAATGCCTGGCGACGTACACACAACTGGCCACCACGAGCAGCAGCGAAGCGAAGATGACTGGGTACGCGTGCTTCGCCGAAAAACGGACGATGCGCACGACGAGCGAAGTCAGCATGTAGCGGTTCCGGAAGAAAGTGGAAGTCTCACCGTCATGCACGTCGCTTCTTCCCTTTCCGATAGTTCACGAAAGGATAAACATCGCGGGAAATAAGGAACCAATCGCAGGCAATGCCCGTCGATCAGCCCATGGAAAGCGACGAAACGGTGAATTTACAAAATCGCAGCAGTATACAGGGGCCGCGTGAGCATCACCTGCACTACACTACGGCCTACCCGCATTCAACCCACGAAGACAAGCTGGCATGAACAAATTTCTGGTGACGGTTGCCGCCGTCGCATTGAGCGGCATCGGTGGCGCATCCAGCGCCTGGGCACAGGCGAGCAGCGCCAATCCGAACGATATGGTGAGGACGGCCGTCGAGACGGTCGTCAAGGGCGTGAAGGCCGACGCGGCCGCCAAGACCGGCGACGTCACCGCCACGGCGCGTGTCGTCACGCGCGACTTCCTGCCCTACGCCGATTTCCATCGCACCACGCGCTACGCCGTCGGCCCGAAGGTCTTCGACGCCGCTACGCCGGCCCAGCAACAACAGGTCTTCGAGCAGTTCCAGCAGTTGCTCGTGAACACGTTCGCGCTGCAACTCTCGCAGGTGCGCGGCAACGATATCGCCTTCAAGTTCGACCCGGCCAAGCTCACGGCGAACAGCTCGGACGTCGTGGTCGGCGCCACGGTCAGCGGCACCGGCGACAATCTGTCGGTGGCCTACCGGTTGGCAAAGACCGATAAGGGCTGGAAGATCTACGACATCAACATGATGGGCGAGAACGTGGCCAACGCATGGCTCATCCAGTTGTATCAGCCGCAGTTCAAGGCACGCATCGCGCAAGGCGGCATCGACAGCCTGATCGCCTACCTGCGTGAAAAGAACGACCGTTTCGGCAAATAAAATCAAAGACTTAGCGACGCACGTCGCGACCGGCGCGAGCCATCCGGGGCGCGCGCGCCGGGATAACGGCAACTTCGGCAAAGATCCGCCCCGGATACGTGTCGTTTCGTCAACATTTACGCAACACCGGCTGACGTCTTCCCACCGGGGGTCGTCAGCAACATTTGGCCGCGGCGGTTACAATCGTCGCTTGTCAAACGACCGGACGGCGGTCCCCCCGCGGGTGCACGCGAATTGCCATCGAAACTGGCCTCGCGCGTTCCATGAGGCCATGATGTCAGGACATGGGCACCCGATAGAAACCGCCATCCCGGCCGACCTGAGCCGGAGAGCTGAATGCAAGTCTTGCTTGCCCAACCCCGCGGGTTTTGCGCGGGTGTCATACGTGCCATCGAAATCGTAGAACGTGCGCTGGAAAAATACGGCGCCCCGGTCTACGTTCGCCATGAGATTGTCCACAACAAGCATGTGGTCGATTCGCTCAAGGCGAAGGGTGCGCGCTTCATCGCCGAGTTGTCCGAAGCCCCTGCGGGCGCTGTCACCATTTTCAGCGCCCATGGCGTCGCACGCGTCGTCGAGCAGGAAGCGGAAATTCGCGGCCTGAAGGTGCTCAACGCCACCTGCCCGCTCGTCACCAAAGTGCACATTCAGGGCAAGAACTACGTGTCTGCCGGGCGCGAAGTGATTCTGATCGGCCATGCCGGTCACCCGGAAGTCGAGGGAACGATGGGCCAGATCGACGGCCCCGTGCATCTCGTGCAGACCGAGGCCGACGTCGACGCTTTGCCGCTCGCCATCGATACGCCGGTCTCGTACGTAACGCAGACCACGCTGTCGGTCGACGAGACTCGCGGTATCATTGCTGCGCTGCAACGTCGCTTTACCGATATCGTCGGCCCGAATACCAAAGACATCTGCTACGCCACGCAGAATCGCCAGACCGCCGTGCGCGAGCTGTGCGAGCGTGTGGACGTACTGCTCGTGGTCGGGGCGACGAATAGCTCGAACTCGAACCGCCTGCGCGAAATCGGCTCCGAAATGGGGCTGCCGAGCTATCTCGTGGCCGACGGCTCCGAGGTAAATCCGGAATGGGTGCGCGGCCAGGCCCGCATCGGCATCACCGCAGGGGCGTCCGCGCCCGAGCGCATGGTCGAAGACGTGATCGACGCGCTGCGTCGTATCGACACTGTCGAAGTGACTCTCATGGACGGCATCGAGGAAACTATCCAGTTCCGCTTGCCGTCGGAATTGACCAAAGACGAGCCGGCCGCCGCGCGCCACGCGGTCGCTGGCTAACGCTACACGAAACAGGAGCCGAACTTGGCCATCCCCTTTCTGCAACAGGCGTATGTTGGCGCCTATCTGATGAAGCAACGCTTCAAGGGCAACAAGCGCTACCCGCTGGTGCTGATGCTCGAGCCGCTTTTCCGCTGCAACCTCGCGTGCTCGGGCTGCGGCAAGATCGACTATCCCGATCCCATCCTGAATCAGCGCGTCTCGCTCAAGGACTCGCTCGACGCCGTGGACGAATGCGGCGCACCGGTCGTCTCGATCGCCGGCGGCGAGCCGCTGCTGCACAAGGAAATGCCCCAGATCGTCAAGGGCATCATCGAGCGCAAGAAGTTCGTCTATCTGTGCACGAACGCCCTGCTGCTCGAGAAGAAGATCGACGACTACGAGCCGAGCCCGTTCTTCGTCTGGTCGATTCACCTCGACGGCGACCGTGAAATGCACGACGCCGCCGTGTCGCAGGAAGGCGTGTACGACCGCGCCGTGGCGGCCATCAAGCTGGCGAAGTCGCGCGGCTTCCGCGTGAACATCAACTGCACGCTGTTCAACAACGCCGATCCGGAAAAGGTCGCCAGGTTCTTCGATTCGACGAAGGACCTGGGCCTCGACGGCATCACCGTCTCGCCCGGCTATGCCTACGAGCGCGCCCCGGATCAGCAGCACTTCCTGAACCGCTCGAAGACCAAGCAACTGTTCCGCGACATTCTCAAGCGCGGCAACGGCGGCAAGAACTGGACGTTCAGCCAGTCGAGCCTGTTCCTCGACTTCCTGGCCGGCAACCGTTCGTATCACTGCACGCCGTGGGGCAACCCGACGCGTACCGTGTTCGGCTGGCAGCGTCCGTGCTACCTGCTTGGCGAAGGCTATGCCAAGACGTACACGGAACTGATGAACACCACCGACTGGGACAAGTACGGTGTGGGCAACTACGAGAAGTGCGCCGACTGCATGGTGCACAGCGGCTTCGAAGCCACGGCCGTGAACGAGACGATGTCGCGTCCGTTGCGCGCGCTGGGTGTGGCGCTCAAGGGCGTTCGTACCGATGGCCCGATGGCGGAAGACATCTCGTTCGCCAAGCAGCGTCCGGCCGAGTTCGTGTTCTCGAAGCACGTCGAGATCAAGCTCGACGAACTGCGCCGGGCCAAGGCGTAAATGCCGGCGCGAGTGCTGGTTACCGGCGCCTCCGGGTTCGTCGGTTCTGCGGTAGCACGCACGGCGCTCGCGCGCGGTCACGAGGTTCGCCTGCTGGTGCGTGGCACCAGCCCGCGCGCGAACCTCGCCGATCTGCCCGTTGAAGTCGTGGAAGGCGACATGCGCGATGCGGCATCGATGCAACGCGCGCTCGCCGGCGTGGACGCCCTGCTCCACGTCGCCGCCGACTATCGTCTCTGGGCGAAGGACCCCAACGACATCATGCGGGCCAATATCGACGGCACGCGCACGGTGATGGAAGCCGCGCTGCGTGCGGGCGTCGAGCGTGTGGTGTACACCAGCAGCGTTGCCACGCTGCGTGTGCACGACGCTGCCGGCCCCGTCGACGAAACCTCCCCGAACGACGAAGCCACGACCATCGGCGTGTACAAGCGCAGCAAGGTCGCGGCCGAGCGTCTGGTCGAGCAAATGATCGCGAACGACGGCCTGCCCGCCGTGATCGTCAATCCGTCCACGCCCATCGGTCCGCGCGACATCAAGCCTACGCCAACCGGGCGCATCATCGTCGAAGCGGCGCAGGGCAAGATTCCCGCGTTCGTCGATACCGGTCTGAATCTCGTGCACGTCGACGACTGCGCCGAAGGCCATCTGCTGGCCCTTGAGCGCGGCCGTATCGGCGAGCGCTACATTCTCGGCGGCGACGACGTGCTGCTGCGCGACATGCTCGCCACCATCGCAGGCGAGGTCGGGCGCAAGGCGCCGAAGATCGCGCTGCCGCGCTGGCCGCTCTACCCGCTCGCCATGGCGGCGCAAGGCGTGGCGCGCTTCACCGGCAAGGAGCCGTTCGTCACGGTCGACGGCCTGAAGATGTCGCGCTACCACATGTTCTTCTCGTCGGAGAAGGCGAAGCGCGAACTGGGCTACACCGCTCGCCCCTACTCCGAAGGCCTGCGCGACGCGCTCGCCTGGTTTGGTTCTGCCGGATATCTGTCATGACTGTTTTGGCCTGGATCGCCGCCCTGTCGCTGGCCATCTGGATCTATTTGTTGAGCTCGCAAGGCGGCTTCTGGCGTGCGCGTGAGCGCGACGATCTGGACGAAGAGCGTCTGCCCGTGCCCGATGTCTGGCCCGCTGTCGCCGTCGTCATTCCTGCGCGCAACGAGGCGGAATCGATCGGTCAGGTCGTCGAGTCGCTGTGCCGTCAGGATTACGCCGGACGGCTGCGCATTGTCGTCGTCGACGATCAGAGCAGCGACGGCACCGCCGACCTCGCTCGCGACGCAGCTGCGCGCGCGGCAGCCGATGGCCTCACGCGTCGCGTGGATGTTCTCAGCGGCCAGCCCCTGCCCGGCGGCTGGACCGGCAAGATGTGGGCCGTGCGTCAGGGGGTTGCGTTCGCCTGCGACCCCGCTACCAACGACGATGGCATCTCCCCCGACTATCTGCTGCACACCGATGCCGACATCGCCCACTCGCCCGAGAACGTGCGCCGTCTGGTCACGCGCGCGAACGGAGATAACCGCGTGCTCGTCTCGCTCATGGCGAAGCTGCGCTGCACGGCGTGGTTCGAGCGCACGCTGATTCCGGCGTTCGTGCTGTTCTTCCAGATGCTCTACCCCTTCGCATGGGTCAACGATCCGAAGAAGAAGATGGCGGCAGCGGCTGGCGGATGCATGCTGATCCACCGTGCGTCGCTCGAAGCAGCCGGCGGCATCGACGCCATTCGCGACGAGATCATCGACGACTGCGCCATGGGACGCATGCTCAAGAAGCAAGGCCCCATCTGGCTGGGACTGACCGAGCGTGCGGTGAGCGTGCGTCCGTACGACAACCTCGGCGAGATTCGCAAGATGGTGTCGCGCACGGCTTACGCGCAGTTGCAATACTCGCCGCTGCTGCTCGCGGGCACGATCGTCTCGCTGCTGCTCACGTTCATCGTGCCGCCGGTCATGACGATTTTCGGCGACGGCATCGGCCAGTGGCTGGGCCTGTTCGCCTGGATCGCGATGACACTGTCGTATCTGCCGATGCTGCGCTTCTACCGTCAGCCGTCGAGCTTCGGACCGCTGCTGCCGCTCGTCGCCGCGCTCTACACTGTCTTCACCTTCGACTCGGCGCTGCAACACTGGCGCGGTCGCGGCGGTATGTGGAAGGGACGCGCCCAAGCGCGCGGGCAGCAATCGTCGGACGTCTGATTCACCGCGTTCGAGCGTCAGCCGGAAACAAAAATGCCAGCCTGTCGGTTCAGACACGCTGGCATTTTTCTTTGATGCCGCCGCTCGCGAGAACGACGCGCAGGAGAGGCTCAGATGCCGACGACCGCCGCGCCAAACCCATCACCGAGTTTGAGGGCGACGATCTGACGCCCGTGACGCATGGCCTGTTTGGCGCGACCGGCGTCGTGCCCGACGCGTAGCAGCGCCGGCAACTGAAGCGGATTGGCAGCGAGCGAGCGCAGCACCCCGAGGATGTCGGTCGAACCGTCGCTGCGCATGCCGGCGAGCGCCGCCGCCGGCAGAGAACGTTCAGCGGGGTCGATCACCACGCGCGCCACGACGAACGGCAGGCCGTGCGCCTGCGCCACGCGCGCCACGATATGCGACTCCATATCGGCCGCCGCCGCCCCACTCTCGCGGAACAACGCGGCCTTGTCGCCGGCCGTCACCACGGGTGCCGTCACCCCTGCCACGTCGGCCCGCAAGGCCGACGGCATGGCCCGTCGCAATGCATCGCCCCACGCCATCGACGAGACGTACTCGTGCGCGTTCGCGGGTATATCGATCACCTTGTGCGCGATGACCCACTGCCCGGGCTTCACGCCGGGAATCAGGCCGCCCGCCGTGCCGAAACTGACCAGACCGCGCGCGCCCTCGCGAGCGATGACCGTCTCCAGGTCACCGGCAAGCGTGGTGTTCTGCGCACACACCACACGCACCCCGTCGCCACGTGCGATGCGGGCTTCAAATGGCATGCCGGTCACAACGACGATGGGTGAGCTCATGCGCTTCCTTCAGCAGGATCAATAGGGATCAGAGGATCAAGGGAACAGTGAAACGAATCGCCCCGGTAGTCGACGCGAAAATCGTCAACGCCGGGGCGACGGATGCAGCACGCAGACGGCGCGCTACGATATTACATGCCGCAAGGCACCGGGCAGTCGTTGCGCACCGTCAGATTGCGGTAGCGTGCGAGTGCCCACAGCGGGAAGAACTTGCGATAGCCGTGATAGCGCAGATAGAACACGCGCGGGAAGCCCGTCGCCGTGTAGAGCGCTTCGTCCCACAACCCTTCTTCGTTCTGCGTATTGAGCAGGTAGTCGACGCCACGCTTGACCGCCGGATCGTTGGCCTTGCCCGCCGCCATCAGGCCGAGCAGCGCCCATGCCGTCTGCGACGACGTGCTCGGCGCCGCCTCGTACCCCTTGTACTCGAGCTTGTAGCTGTCGCCGTCCTCGCCCCAGCCGCCGTCGGCGTTCTGGATCGAGATGAGCCACTGCGCAGCGCGTGCCATCGCCGGATGCTCCGGCAGGACGCCCGCCCCGGCCAGACCGCACATGGCCGACCAGGTGCCGTACACGAAATTCATGCCCCAGCGGCCGTACCAGCTGCCATCGGCTTCCTGATCGTCGAGGATGTACTTCAACGCCAGATCGGCCGAGGCTTTACGCTCCGGCGATTGCGGCAGTTGCGCGAGCATCGACAGGCAGCGTGCGGAGACGTCCACCGTCGGCGGATCGAGCAGCGCGCCGTGATCCGAGAACGGAATGTTGTTCAGATACAGATGAGTGTTCTCGGGCTCGAATGCGCCCCAGCCGCCGTTGCTGCTCTGCATGCCGATGACCCATTCAGTGCCGCGATCGATCGCATGACGCATCGGGCGCGTGCTGGCGTCGACCTTGTCGTTCTTGAACGTGCCGGCGAGCTTCTCGTAGCGATCCATCGCCATCGCGACGACAGCCGTGTCGTCCACGTCCGGATAATGCGGGTTCGCGAACTGGAAGGCCCAGCCCCCCGGACGCACATTCGGACGACGCGAAATCCAGTCGCCCCGCACGTCGAGAATCTGCAACGGGATGAGCCATTCCAGCCCCTTGCCCGCCAGTTCGATGGCGCGCTTGTCGCCCGTCTCGAGCAACGCGTGGGCGGACAGCGCGGTATCCCACACCGGCGACAGACACGGCTGCACGTATGTTTCGTGATCGGCCGGCGTGACCAGCTTCTCGACGGACTTGCGCGCAATGGCGCGGCTCGGGTGATCTTCGGGATAGCCGAGCACGTCGTACATCATGACCGAGTTGGCCATCGCCGGATAAATCGCGCCGAGACCGTCTTCTCCGTTCAGGCGCTCCTCGACGAACTCGACGGCACGCTCGATCGACTTCTCGCGCAGCGTCTTCGGGAAGAACGGATCGAGCACGCGCAGCACATGATCGACGCCCGAGAAGAACGTGAACCAGAACCGGCTCTGATGCGGAGCGCGCTTGGGCGGACCGACGTCCTTGGGGCTGCCGATGAACAATTCGTCGATGCCCACGCCCTTCGGATTGCGTGCACGCGGACGCTTGGCCTGCAACACCAGCAGCGGCACGATCACCGTGCGCGCCCAGTACGACACCTTCGAGAGATGGAACGGGAACCACTGCGGCAGCAGCATGATCTCGACGGGCATCATCGGTACGGCACGCCACGAGAGCACGCCGTACAGCGCCAGCAGAATGCGCGTGAAGACGTTCGAATTCTGCGCACCGCCGCGCGAGAGGATGGCTTCGCGGGCGCGCACCATGTGCGGTGCGTCGATGGGCTCGCCGATCATCTTCAGCGCGAAGTACGCCTTCACGCTCGCGCTCATGTCGAACTTGCCGTTATGGAACAGCGGCCAGCCGCCGTGCTCGCCCTGAATGCGACGCAGATACGCGGCGACCTTCGCTTCGAGCTCGGCGTCGACCTTCTCTCCCAGATGGTGGCGAAGCAGCACGTACTCGGCCGGAATCGTCGCATCGGCCTCAAGCTCGAAGAGCCAGTGACCGTCTTCCTGTTGCAGGTCGAGCAGCGCCGTGATCGAACGGTCGATGCCGGTTTCCAGCGTCTGCGTGGCCATTGCCGTGCTCACCTTCTGAGCGAGTTCGGTATGCAGTTTAAGATCCACGGCCGTGGCAGTGGCCGTGCGTCGCGCTTCCTTTTCGGAAGCATCGCGTATCGTATCCATGGCGTTCTTGCCTACTCAAAGGCGATAGAGCGGCGCGGGGTACGCGCCGGTTAAACATTCACTCAGGCCGGGTGAAGGACGTCGGCGGCCCGGTTACCACTGCGCAGCGCGCCTTCGATGGTCGCGGGCAGCCCGGTGGCGGTCCAGTCCCCGGCAAGCACGAGGTTGCGCCAGCGTGTCTTCACACCGGGGCGACGCTTGTCCTGAGCGGGCGTGGCGGCAAACGTGGCGCGCTTCTCGCGCACCAACTGCCACACCGGCATCGGTGTGGACGGCATCCGGCAGGCCTTCGCCACCTCTTCCCAAATGCGTTGCGCGAGCGATTCCCGCGACTCATCGAGCAAATGATCGGCGCCGCTGATCGTGACCGACAGCCGGCCGTCGAACGCGAAGATCCAGTCGCTCACGCCGTTGACCACACCGATCATCGGCGGGCAGCCCGGCGGGGGCGGCACCTGGTAATGCGCGTTGACGATGGCGCGGTATTCGTCGGGCGTCGTCAGACCCGGCACCAGCGACGCCGCCACGTTCGGCGGCACCGCGAGCACGACGGCATCGCCCGCCGCCAGCGCTTCGGGGCCGTCGCCGAAATCGATCGATTCGACGCGGCGGCCGTCTGCGGCGAAGTGCATCGCCCGCACCCGGTGCTGCATCATCACGCGTGCGCCCTTCGCCTCCAGATACGCCAGCGCGGGCGTGACGAACGACACGTCCAGCCCCTCGCTCGCGATCAGCGGATGACAAGCCTTGCCGCCCGGCACCAACGTCTCGCGAATGACGGCGCCGGCCATCTGCGCCGAGCCTTCTGCCGGATCGGCATTGAGCACCGCGAGGAACAGCGGATGAATCAACCGCTTGTAAAGCGCTGGCGGGCAATGCATGGCGTCGGTCATCGTGGCGTCCGGTCCCGCGCGCAGCAGCGGCGCGAGCGACAGGTAATCCGACCACTTCGTGCCGGGCACCCGGGCGGTCTTGTCGAAGATCCACCAGGGCAGCCGCCCTTCCGACAGTCGCACCGTCCAGCGCTCGTCGCTGTCGAGATCGACAAATGCGAACTCGGCGCGGCCCGGACCGGTGAGCGTGTGTTCCGAGCCGATCGTGCGCGTGAACTCGCGCATCGTCGTATTACCCGAGAGCACCAGATGATTGCCGTTGTCGATCACGGCGTTCAACTGCCGGTCGAAATACGAACGGCAGCGTCCGCCCGCCTGCGGTGCGGCCTCGTGCAGCACGACGGACACACCGCGCGTGGCGAGCCTTACCGCGGCGGCCAGCCCTGCAAGGCCGGCGCCGATGACGTGAACCGTGCCCGCCATCAGAAGGCCATCTGCCGCAGCAGCATCAGAATGAGACGCCAGCGCGGCACGCGCACACGCTCGCGAGGCACGGCAAAGCCGCGCGCAATGAGTTTGTCGAGAATCGCGCCATAAGCGCGGGCCATGACGGCCGGGGCGATGACCACGCGCCGCGGATGACGCGCCATGATCGCGCGCGCCCGAGCGTAATGCTCACGCGCCTGTGCCACGAGCGGCGCACACGCGCGCTCGAGGTTGGCGGCGACGACCGTCTCGGGTGTGGCGTTCACGACGCCGGCGTCCGCCAGCGTTTCGCGCGGCAGATAGACGCGCCTGATACCGGCGTCTTCGTCGATATCGCGCAGAATGTTCGTCAACTGGAGGGCGCGGCCGAGGTGATAGGACAGGTCGATGCCGTCCTGCTCGGGCATACCGAACACCTTGACCGACAGCCGGCCCACGGCGCTCGCCACGCGATCGCAATACAGATCGAGCGTCGGCAGGTCCGGGGCGACGATAGGGCCACAGGCGTCCATTTCCATGCCATCGATGACGGCGAGGAAGTCGTCGTGCTTCAGGCCGAATTGCTTGACGACACGCGCGAGGTTCGCGAGCGAGGGCACAGGACGACCGTCATACAAGTCGGCCAGATCGCGCCGCCACACGGCCAGACGCGCCATACGGTTTGCCGACGTGTCGTCGCCATCGTCGGCGATATCGTCCACGGCGCGGCAAAAGGCGTAGATCTCGAACATGCCTTCACGCTGCGCGGGCGGCAGAATACGCATCGCAGTGTAAAAACTGCTGCCCGACGCCACGCGTGCGCTGCTCTGCTCAGGCGAAATTTCGATCGGTTCGGCGACGCTCACGAGGCTCCTCGTCGTACAGGGGAACGGGGTGACACTGCAAAAAAGCTCAGGGAATTCGTACAAAGGAGGAAGTATACCGGGGATTGGCGCGACTTTCCCGCCAGGATGCGGGGCGATGACATAGAATCTCGGGGCACTTGACGCCGCCCCGGCTCGTCCCGGTCATTGCCTCACGGGATCCGGGCGACATTGCCCTTATTTGCCTCACCCGCCTGATGACTTCCGACGCCAAGATCGAGCACTACGAGAACTTCCCGGTCGCCAGCGTCCTGCTGCCGCGCGAGATGCGCGCGCCGGTAGGCGTGATCTACAACTTTGCCCGCACGGCCGACGACATTGCCGACGAAGGCGACGCCACCAATGCCGAGCGCCACGCCGGTCTGGCCGCCTATCAGGCCGAGCTCGACAAGATTGCCGCCGGGCAGCCGACCTCGCCCGACAAGCCGCTGTTCGCCGCGCTCGCCCGCGTGATCGCCGAACACCAACTCGCGGTGCAGCCATTCTCCGACCTGCTCTCCGCTTTCGATCAGGACATCGAGACCAAGCGTTACGGGACGTTTGCCGAACTGCGCGACTACACGCGCCGCTCCGCCGACCCCGTCGGACGCATCATGCTCGGCCTGTTCAAGCTCGACACGCCCGAGAACATCGCCTGCTCGGACGATATCTGTTCCGCGCTGCAACTGATCAACTTCTGGCAGGACGTGGAAGTCGACTGGCGCAAGGCGCGCGTGTATTTGCCGCAAGACGATATGGCGCGCTTCGGCGTGACCGATGCCGACATCGGTGCGCAGACGTTCGACGACCGCTGGCGCGCGCTCATGCGCTTCGAAGTCGACTTCGCACGCCAGATGATGCTGCGCGGTGCGCCGCTCGCCAACCGCGTGCCGGGCCGCTTCGGTCTGGAGCTTTGCTGCGTGGTGCACGGCGGCTTGCGCATCCTCGACATGATCGAGGCCGTCGATTACGACGTCTTCCGCCACCGTCCGCAACTGGGAAAGAGCGACGGCATTCGCGTCTTCCTGCGCGGCCTCGGCATGAAGCTGAGCGGCACGCCGCCGAAGCGCTGAGCGGACGGCCCTGCCGCCCCTGCCGACCCTGCCGACCCTGCCTTAGCCGCACAGCCCACATCTCGCCCTGCCGCCGTCGCCGTCACCGTCGCCGTGCAGGGCCATACCTCCTCTATGTCCTCCGTGGTGCCATTCGCCGCTCACGGGCCATGGCACCAACGTTTACCTCCTTTCTGGCGCTTCTCGGCGAGCCACGACTGCCCTAACGTGATGGGATAGTCCGGTCCGCTTTCCAGAACGCTGGCGCAGACCGTCCCCCTTGCATCCCTTGACGGAATCCGGCCGCGTGAACCTGCCTGCCAGTCTGCAACACCTCGCTTCGCATCGTTCTCCCCTGCGCTCGCACGCCGGGGTGCTCTTTGCCATCGTCATCGTGGCGTGGGGGGTGAACTGGCCGGTGAGCAAGGCGCTGCTCGCGCATGTCTCGCCGTGGTGGAGCGCCGCGCTGCGTTCGGCCATCGGCATGACGACGCTGTTCGTCATCTGCGCGCTGACCCGGCGTCTCGTGTTGCCGCGCCGGGGCGACCTGCCCGTCATCCTGAGCGTCGGCCTGCTGCACATGACCGTGTTCTCGCTGCTCGTGGCGCTCAGCCTGCAATACGTCAGCGCGGGACGCTCCGCCGTGCTCGCCTACACCACGCCGCTCTGGGTGATGCCCGCCGCGCGTCTGTGGCTGGGCGAGGCGCTCACGCCGCGCCGTCTGCTCGGGCTCGCCTGCGGCCTGCTCGGCGTGGCGGTGATGTTCAACCCGCTCGCTTTCGACTGGCATGACCGCAACGCGATCTTCGGCAATGCCCTTGTGCTGCTGTCGGCCTTCGTCTGGGCGCTCGCCATCGTCCATATGCGCGCTCACCGCTGGGTCAATGGCCCGTTCGAACTCAGCCCGTGGCAACTGCTGCTCGCCAGCGTGCTGTTGTGCACGCTCGCGCTCGCGGTCGACGGCCCTCCACGCGTGACCGGCTGGGCCGGATTTTCGGGTTTGCTGACATACGGCGGCGTGGTGGGTGGCGGCATCGCGTACTGGCTGGCGGGCGTCGTCACACGTCAATTACCGGCGGGCGTGACCTCGCTCGGCCTGCTCGGCGTGCCCGTGGTAGGCACGCTTGCGTCGGCGCTCATTCTGCGCGAGTCGCTCGGGCTGGATGTCTGGATCGCGCTGGCGCTGATCGTGGGCGGCATTGCACTGGGCACGGCAGCGCGTCCTGCGACGCCATGCCGCACCGACAGCCCCGCCTGAGCGCGAGCGCGCTTGACCCATCGCAAAAACCGTTCGCAAGCGCAGTGCCAGACTGCCGGGACTGCCTGGCGCACACACACGGCAAACACGCGATACGCACGTGCGCGCAGGCACTCTTCGACGAACGGAACTGACATGAACGAGCAATGGTTGACGCTGGCCGGACGCCGGCTGGTGCCGGTGGTGCAAGGCGGCATGGGAATCGGCATCTCCGCGCACCGGCTGGCGGGCACGGTGGCGAAGCACAACGGCATGGGCACGATTGCGAGCATCGATCTGCGCCACCATCACCCCGACCTGCTCGCCCAGGTCGAAGGCACACGTGACAAGGCCGCCATCGAGGCCGTGAACCTGATCGCGCTCGACCGCGAGATCCGCGCGGCCAAGGCGATTGCCGGCGGCAACGGGCTCGTGGCGGTCAACGTCATGAAGGCCGTGAGTGCGCACGCGTCGCTCGTACGTCAAGCGTGCGAGAGCGGCGCGCAAGCGATCGTCATGGGGGCCGGGCTCCCGCTCGACCTGCCAGAACTCGCGGCCTCGCATCCGAACGTCGCGCTGATCCCGATTCTCTCGGACTCGCGCGGCGTGAGCCTGGTGCTGCGCAAGTGGATGAAGAAGGGCCGACTGCCCGACGCCATCGTCATCGAACATCCGGCCCATGCGGGCGGTCATCTCGGGGCGTCGCGCATCGAGGAGCTGGGCGACGCGCGCTTTTCCTTCGAACGCGTGCTCACCGAATGCCGCGAAATTTACGCGTCGCTGGGCATCGAATGGACGCAAGTGCCACTGATCGTGGCCGGCGGCATTCATCGTCACGAACACGTCAGGTATTGGCTCGAAAAAGGCGCGGCAGGTGTGCAACTGGGCACAGCATTCGCCGTCACCGAAGAATCGGATGCGCACCCCGCATTCAAGGAAGTGCTCACGAGCGCACGCCCCGAAGACATCGTCGAATTCACCAGCGTGGCAGGGTTGCCCGCGCGCGCGGTGCTCACGCCGTGGCTCAGGAAATATCTCTCGCGCGAGAGTGCGTTGCAGGCGAAGGCGAAAGTGCGTCAGTGTCTGGAAGGCTTCGATTGTCTCCAGGCATGCGGCTTGCGCGACGGTGTGGCGCGCATCGGGCAGTTCTGCATCGACCTCAAGCTCGCGCAGGCTGTGCGTGGCGACGTCGCCCGCGGGCTCTTCTTCCGTGGACGCGACCCGCTGCCGTTCGGCGAGCGCATTCGCCCCGTGGCGGATCTGATGCGTTACCTGCTCACCGGGGAGCGGCCGGCGGACATGACGTCGGGCACCGCCGCTTGAGTCACCCCGTGGTCGAGCTTAACGCACTCGGCGCGCTTGTCGCGACACGCGCCACACGGGCCGCCACCTAAAACGTCCCGTGTGGCGGCATGAAGTGCACCGCGCTGCTCCGCTATCTCCCGATCACTTGTTCGTCGACCCGAAAGACAAACGACGCATTGTCATTGACGTTCACGGGCCACGTTAAGTGGATGATCGGCACGTACTTCCCCGTTTTCGAAAAGAAGTTCTGCTGGTCGTACTGCGCATTTACAAGCCCCGCGCCGACGTAGAAAAAGGCTTCGAGCGGCAGCTTGCCGGGAATGCCCGGATCCCAGGGTTTGATAATCAGTTCATCGGTCACGTCGTGCAGAAATTCGGGAATCATGGAGACGGATAGCAGCATCTGATAAAAGATGGGGGCGCTATTGACGTAATTCTCCGCCAGGGAGAAACCGCACTCGTTGTATGCGTGCTTGCTGGACCATCCGCCGCTGTATTCCCCCACTTGTTTGAAGTTTGAATACCACTGTTGGGCTGTCGTAATGCCTAACGTCTGACAAGGCCCGCTCGTTGCCGGGTAACTGGGCTGTGCGCCGCAACCTCCGGGCGGTGCGCGGCTCGACGTGCCGGCGTCATAGGGGAACGCGCACAGGATTTCCGGTTGCTCCATACCCGCGGATGCCCGGAAGTACGGCGTGAAGATGAAACCATTCGAGTACCGCGGCGCGTAAAAACCATAGGCCTTGGCGTCCGCACGCATATAGGCGAACGAAACGCCCCCGCGCGTGATAGACGACGGACTCGGATCCCACGCGTCGTACTGCGTGGATGGCTCGGTCGCGCGAAACAGAACGCCGGAACACAGGAACGCCGGGAAGTTCGGGCCGCCGCAATTCTCGCGTGTGTCCTTGTAGCGATTTTTGAGATCCTCAGCGAGGCTCGCGCCCCAATCCAGTTGCTCCTTGGCGTCGAATCCGAACGACGTGGCTGCGCCAGCACCGAACCAAGCCCGCAGGACTGGCACCATCTCCCCCGTGGCGACGTAGTACTGCCGCTGATAATGCAGCGCCTGCGCGAGTTGACCGGGTAGCGAGGCATCGTAGAAGATCGCCTGTACCGCGAGCAACGCCGGATGATTCACGTCCCAAAGGCTCACACCGACGGCGTTCGGATCTGTCGGATGAGGGACGCACGGCGGCAGTGCCGGGCCAATGGGGGCGTCGCCGCAGCGAAGCTCGTAGGGTTGCCCGGCGCCGACAGCGCTCGGTCGATCGGCCAGAATGAATCCAACCGAATTCGACAAGGTCGACGGCGGCACATCCTTGCGTGCGTATATCAACGTGGCATATCCGTTCGCCACTTCCGTATCGCTCACCTGCCAGAAGTTCCCCGCACTGCCGCCGTCCGGCAGGGTTCGCAGCAGGAGCCCCGAGCAATCGTAGACGGGGCTGTTCACGAAACAACGGGATGTCGCGTTGTTGTATCGCTGATTGACCAGATAGGCGACGGCTGTGCCGTCCAGGCGCGGGGCGACGGCTTGCTCGACAGCAACTGCGCCCGTATCCCCTTGAAACGCCAGTGCCGAGACGGTAAGCCCGCATTGCAGCAAGCTCACCCAGCAGATCAGCGCCAAGATCCGAATGATCTTCATTGGCTTCCCCTCATGTGGGTTCGGCCAGATTACCTAACGCCTCACCGGGCACCAACTGTCAACATTGACAGGCGACGTGGCGATACAAAACACGGATCGCCTCGCCACCGCGTGCTCAAAGCGGGATGGCGTGAGGGCGCAGTGCTGACGTTCGATGGCAGGGCATGCGGCAGTACCTTCGCGGGTCCGGTCCCGAGCACTTTACTGCGACGACGGCGCACTCGCCGGCGAGGCCGGGACCTGCGCATCCGGCGCAGCTCCCGCATGACTGTCTTTCGCGGCTTCGGCACGCGCTGCAATGCGTCGGTCGAAGAACCCGGCAAGTGCTGGATCGTTCACGGTGAGATCGAACTGACGATCGTCGACGGCGTTGAAATAGCCGTCGCAAAGCTCCGCTTTGGCAGCCTCGGTCGGCTGGTCGTCGATGCTGCGCGAATACACGACAAACTGTCGCTCCACGAGCATCGGAAACTGGTTGTTCAGGAGATCGTCGAAGCGCTCGCGCGCCTCGGCATCGGTGTAGACAGCGCGCAGCTCGGCGCGCACGCGCTGACCTTCTGCAAGATAGTCGCGATGACGCGTCTGCCACGCGCGCAGAGCGGCGTTGCCATGAGCCTTGGTCGCCTCGCCATACAGCCCGCACTTCTGCACGAGCCGCTCCAGCACCTGCCCCACGCCCTCGGGCGACGCAATGGCTGCCCCCATCAACTCCGCTTCGTTCTTGTATTGCGGTGGCTGCGCCAGTGCGGCAGCCGTCCACACAACCGCCGTGCTCACGGAAATGCAGGCGAACAGGCGTCGCAGTGCTTTGCCTCGTAGCATGATTGCCGGAAAAGGGATGGCGGGCTCAAACGGCCGCGCTCTGGGAGATATCGCATCGGCCCCGACGTCGATGGGTGCATCTTAGCCGAAGTGACCGCGCGACGCCCCACGTCTGCCCCACCACCGCTGGCTGCGGTGGCGTGCCAACCTCATGTCGATCTCATGTCGATCTCAGGCCGACGTCACGACCGGACAGGCCTCGGGCCCGAGCTTCGCGACCATGTAGCGCACAAAGTCCTCTAGCTTCGACGACACGTAGCGTCCGGCGAGATGCACGAGATGCATCGGTTCGCTCAGTTGCGCCTCGGCTTCGAGCACGCGCACGAGACGCCCCGCATCCACCTCCGGCGCCAGCAGATACTCGGGAAGCAGCGCAATGCCCATGCCATGCACCGCCGCCTGAAGCTGCGCGAGCGGATTGTTGGCGATGAGACGCGCGTCGCGCACCGTCCCGGTATTCGCTGCGGCATCGGTAAACGCCCAGCGCCCGAGCACGTCGTCATAACGAAAGCCCAGGCAGTCGTGTCCGGCGAGATCCGATGGGTGTCCCGGGATACCGCGTCGCGCGAGATAGCCGGGTGACGCGCACGCCACGCGCGTGACCCCGCGCAGCGTGTGTGCGACAAGCCCCGGCTCCGGATTCCCGCCCGCCTGAAACGCGGCGTGAATCCCCTCCTCCTCCAGATCGACGGCGCGGTCCTTGAGAGCGAGATCCAGCGCCACGTCCGGATGCGTCTGCAAATACTCGGCAAAAATCGGCATGAGCAGATGCGAGCCGACGGTGGTCGGCGCGCTCACGCGAATCTGGCCGACGGGCCGCACGAGCGCCGAGGACATCGACGACCCCGCAGGCCCGACGTCCCCCAGCGCATCGGCGTTCTCGATGCGCGCGAGCACTTCCGCACACTCGATGAAGTAGCGCTCGCCCAGTTCGGTCGGCACCTGACGCCGCCCGCTGCGACGCAGCAGCGGCTGCCCGAGCCGGCCTTCGAGCGCCTGCACGTGACGCGTTGCCGTGACCGCAGACATGCCGCAGGCCGCCGCACCGCCCGACAGGCTCCCGGCACGCACGACCTGCACGAACACCTCCATGCATTTGAGGCGGTCCATGGTCAGTCGCGCAGCTTCGCCCGTTCAATGGACATGTGCGTGGGCATCATGTTGTTGTTGGCGTTATGCATCACCCACAACGAACCCGCGACGATGATCGCGATCAACCCGGCCGTACACAGGAAGATGGCCGAGTTCTGGCGCTGGCTGCGCTTCGCACCGATGTGCAGGAAGTACACGAGTTGCACGACCAGTTGCGCCACGCACAGCACGACGATGGTCGCCAGGCCCCATGCGGCGGGCACCAGCTTGAGCATGACCGCGCCGAACGACGCGAACGTGAGCACCAGCGACAGGAAGAACCCGATGACGTAATCGCGCAGATGACTCTGCGAGGCGTAGGCGCCGTGGTCGTGGACTTGAGCGCTCGTCATACGAACTCCCGCAGATAGACGAAGGTGAAGACACAGATCCAGACGAGATCCAGAAAGTGCCAGAACAGGCTCAGACATTGCAGACGGCGACGCACCACCGGGTCGAAGCCGAAGCGGCCGATCTGGTGAATCATCACCACGAGCCACAGCAAGCCGCACGTGACGTGCAGACCGTGCGTGCCCACCAGCGTGAAGAACGCCGACAGGAACGCGCTGCGGCCCGGGCCTGCGCCCTCGTGCAGCAGTGCCGAGAACTCATAGATTTCCATGGAGACGAACGCCGCGCCGAGCGCAAACGTCACCCACAGCCAGCGCTGGACGATGGCCTCGTTGCCCGGACGCATGGACAGCGACGCCAGCCCGAACGTGAAGCTCGAGAGCAGCAGCAGCATGGTCTCGCCGAGCACGAACGGCAGCTCGAACAGCTCGCGGCCGGTCGGCCCGCCGGCCGTGTTCGCCGCGAGCACGCCGAACGTGGCGAACAGCACACAGAAGATGAGACAGTCGCTCATCAGGTAGATCCAGAAGCCGAGCGTCGTGGTGGCGCCGGCGTCGTGATGCCCGTGAGCGTGGGCGTCGGCCGGTGCCGCAGCACCGTGGCCGTGATTGGGATGAAGGGATGCCGAGGACATCAGGCGGCCTTTTGCAGGGATTGACGCGCAGGAAGCGCTGCACGCAGGTCGGCAAAGCGGGCGTTTTCGATACGCTCCACTTCCGCCGCCGGCACGTAGTAATCGACGTCGCGGTCGTAGGTGCGCCACAGGAACGTGGCAATAGTCGCGATCAGGCTCGCACCGGCCAGCCACCAGATGTGCCAGATGAGTGCGAAACACATGACGAAGCTGAACGCCGAGACGATGAAGCCGGTGCCGGTGTTGCGCGGCATGTGGATGTCTTCGTACTGCTTCGGCTCGACGTAGGCGAGACCCCGCTCCTTATCGTCCCAGTGCTGTTCGAGCGAGTCGATGTGCGGCACGTGCGCGAAGTTGTAGAACGGCGCGGGCGAGGACGTCGCCCATTCCAGGCTGCGCGCATCCCACGGATCGCCCGTCAGGTCGCGATTGGCGTTACGGTCGCGAATACTCACGAAGAGCTGCACGCCGAAGGCCAGAATGCCCAGACCGATCAGCGCGGCACCGACCATCGCCACGACCAGATACGGCTGCCAGTCGGGCTGCACGTAGTGGTTCATACGGCGCGTCATGCCCTTGAAGCCGAGCACATACAGCGGCATGAAGGCGAGGTAGAAGCCGATCAGCCAGCAGGCGAAGGAAATCTTGCCCCAGCGCTCGTTGAGCGTGAAGCCGAACACTTTCGGGAACCAGAAGGTGATGCCTGCGAGACAGCCGAACACCACGCCGCCGATGATGACGTTGTGGAAGTGCGCCACGAGGAACAGCGAGTTGTGCAGCACGAAGTCGGCGCCCGGCACGGCGAGCAGCACGCCGGTCATGCCGCCGATGGCGAACGTGACCATGAAACCGATGGTCCAGAGCGTAGCCGAGTGATAACGGATACGGCCCTGATACATCGTGAACAGCCAGTTGAACAGCTTCACGCCGGTCGGAATCGAGATGATCGTCGTCATGATGCCGAAGAAGGCGTTGACGTTGGCCCCGGAACCCATGGTGAAGAAGTGGTGCAGCCACACGAAGAACGACAGGATACCGATCGACGAGGTCGCGTAGACCATCGACTTGTAGCCGAACAGCGGCTTGCGCGAGAAGGCGGCGATGATTTCCGAGAACGCACCGAACGCCGGCAGGATCAGGATGTACACCTCGGGGTGGCCCCAGATCCAGATCAGGTTCACGTACATCATGGCGTTGCCGCCGAGCTCGTTCGTGAAGAAGTGCATGCCGAGGTAGCGGTCGGCGGTGAGCAGCGCGAGCGTGGCGGTGAGCACCGGGAACACGGCAACGATCAGGATGTTGGTGATCAGCGCGGTCCACGTGAACACGGGCATCTTCATAAGGTTCATCCCCGGCGCACGCATGCGCAGGATGGTGACGATGAAGTTGATGCCGGTGAGCGTGGTGCCCAGCCCGGATATCTGCAATGACCAGATGTAGTAGTCGACCCCCACGGTTGGGCTGTATCCAAGCTCGGAGAGCGGCGGATAGGCGACCCAGCCGGTGGCGGCGAAGTCGCCGACGAACATGGACATCATGACCAGCACGGCGCCCATGGCGGAGAGCCAGAACGAGAGCGAGTTGACGAACGGGAAGGCGACGTCGCGCGCGCCGATCTGCAGCGGCACGATGACGTTCATGAGCCCCAGCACGAGCGGCGTGGCCACGAAGAAGATCATGATGACGCCGTGCGCCGTGAAGATCTGGTCGTAGTGGTGCGGAGGCAGGTAGCCGGCTTCACCGCCGGCGGCGATGGCTTGCTGGGTGCGCATCATGATGGCGTCGGCAAAGCCGCGCAGCATCATGATGAGGGCGAGCACGATGTACATGACACCGATGCGCTTGTGGTCCACGGAGGTGATCCACTCTTTCCAGAGGTAGCCCCACTTCCGGTAGTAGGTGATGGCGCCGAGCAGCGCCGCGCCCCCCATGAGCACGACGGCGAGCGTGCCCATGATGATGGGTTCGTGCCATGGAATGGCGTCGAGATCGAGTTTTCCGAACATGACTTACTCCGTAAGCGCGCGCTGGGCAACGGGTTGTGCACCGGCTTCGCGCTCGGGACGCTGCGCGAGCAACGCGCGGCTGTCCAGTTGGCCGTCCACGCGGCAATTGGCGGCGGCAATGATGTCGTCGATGGCGCTGTTGCCGGAGACGCGCATGCCTTGGGCGCTGCCGTCCATGGGCCCCATGTATTTGCCGACGATGGCGTCGAACAGGCCAGGCATGACGTTGGCGTAGATGCCCACAGGCGCACCGGTTCCCGGCTGTTCGAGCTTGACGTAGGTAGGCGCGTCGAGGGTGTCGGGCACGGCCTGCGCTTCTTTGACCCATTTGTCGAAGTCGCCTTGCGAGGTGACGTGGGCCTTGAAGTGCATGTCGGAGAAGCCCGCGCCGCTGTAGGCGGAGGACATACCGGCGTAGGTGCCGGTGTGGTTCGCGATCAGGTGGAGCTTGGTCTCCATGCCTGCCATGGCGTAGACCATGCTGCCGAGCTGCGGAATGAAGAAGGCGTTCATCAACGATTCGGCCGTGATCTTGAATTCAACGGGCGTATCGACGGGCACCACGAGTTTGTTGACGGTGGCGACGTGGTAGTCGGGGTAGATGAAGAGCCATTTCCAGTTAAGCGCGACGACTTCGACGCGCACGGGCGGCTTGTCGGTGGCAATGGGCTCGATGGGACGATAGGGATCGAGTTTGTGTGTGGTCTCCCAGATCATGACGGCGAGCGCGACGACGATGATGACGGGAATGGTCCACACAACGACTTCGATTTTGGTGGAGTGTGACCACTTGGGGGAGTAGGTGGCGGCGGTGTTGGTCTCGCGGTAGCGCCAGAAGAACACGAGCGTGAGCACGATGACGGGGACGACGACGAGCAGCATGACGCCCAGAGCGATCAGGATGAGGTGCTTTTCCTGTTCCCCGACGCTGCCTTTGGGGTCTAGCAGCTCGAGCGTGCAACCGCTCATGGGCACCATCGCCATAGCCGCAGCAACGCGTGCGCACCCCGTGCGCCAATGCGCGCGGGGTGTGGTGTCTTCCCTGCCACTGCGGGTGGGCGAGACGTTATGCATGGACATCTTTATCCTCTATGTATGGATACACAATTTGCGTGACGAATGCTACGCATACGCATATTCCATACATCGCGACATAATGACGCAGGGGTGAACTGTGTCTTGTCAGCCTTTGTCGTTTTTTCTGCGGTTTTCTCCGGTTCTATGTTCCATACAGGAAAACCACGAGTTTGCACCCATTCAGTACTTACATAGGCTTTGGCCTTTCCCTCGCCCCAAACCGCTCCTCCCTCTCGCCCCTCAGTCCTTCCCCCCCTCAGTGGCACCGGCCCCGGGAGCCCCTTCCGCCTCTCAGACATAAACCCAACTCGCTGCAGAAGGGGCCCCCGGGACCGGCCTGTTATGTCCGATTCCCCCCCCCGCTTTGCTCACTGTGATTTATGCGGGGACTCATACCACCCCTCTCTTAACACCTTGTCCCGCAAGGGATTTGCGGGGGATTCGCTCCCGTTCTTACCCTCGCTTTTTTCTCTACTTGTATTTATCTCAGTTTCGCCGCTCCGGGGCGATGACGATACTTCACTCAACGGCTAACGCAACACAGCAACCCAGCGACCGCCGCCAAACGAACCACCCACCAACTCAAGGAGAAACACCATGCCCGCACTCATCACCTACGGCTTCGCCTCGATCCTCGGCCTAATCGGCACCATCGCCCCGATCTTCGGCTAATCCCCCCCCGTTCCGAACGGAGAACACGACCATGAACCTCCTCCTCAACCTCGTCGACAACCTGCTCTACAACGACACCTGCGTCGAAACCGGCTTGCAATGCGCCATCACAGTCGGCCACGTCTTCGGCTACTGAGCTACCAAACTACCGATAACTGACAGGAGTCCATCATGGTCCGCGCCCTTCTTATGCTCGCCTCGGAAATGTATGACAAGCTCGGCCACCTGCTGCCGTTCCAACTCTGAATCGCCGCCTGCGTCATCAAGAGGATCGCCGTGCGCGGTCCTTTTTCTTTATGTGGTGCGGCGAAGTCGTCGTGCCCGCGTCGCCTGATCGGCGGCCAGCCACGGAGGGAAATTTCGTCGCTGGGGGTTTTTTTAGTAGGATTTCGACATTCCATAAAAAACCGGGGCCAGCGGGATGTCATCTCCCACTAAAGTTTTCTGTATTGAGGACGATCTCGATTCTGCGGATCTGCTTCGCGAGGATCTGACAGATCGGGGTTATGTCGTGAAGGTGGCGCATGATTTTTCGGCCGCGCTGGCGACCCTGGCCGCTTTCATGCCGGACATCATTGTCTGCGACGTGAATGTGCCAGGCATGACGGGTTTCGAGTTTCTGGAAAGCGCCCGCAGCATTATTCAGGGCGAGCGCAAGATTCCTTTTATTTTCCTCACGGGCAACGCCGACAAGGAATCGATCATGCGCGGGCACAGTACCGGTGCCGACGAGTACATGCTCAAGCCGGTGGATTTCGATGTGCTCGATACGGTGATCCGCAAGTACACGGAACACGAGGAAGCCCCGGACAACACGCCGCTGCCATTCGGTCTCTCGAAGCGTGAGGTGGAAGTGTTGCAATGGTCGGCGAAGGGCAAGACGTCGGCCGAGATTGCGATCATTCTGGATCTGGGCAAACGCACGGTCGATTTTCATATCGATAACGCCCGCGAGAAGCTGAACGTCGCCACGCGCACGGAAGCCGTGGTTCGCGCCGCCCTGCTCAATATTATTCAGCTCTGAGCGCGCCCTCGCGCCAGGCCCCTCCCGCATGTCGAAAGCATCTTCTCTCCCCGCCAGGCAGCTCCCGATCCGCGGGCGCATGTATCTCCTGCTCGCCCTGTGTCTCGTCGCGATGGTCGCGGTGGGCATCGCGGTGCATTACGAGGTCGATACGTCTCAGCAACGGGCGATCGCCGCGGAGCGCACGCAGATCGAGAATCTGAGCGTCCTCGAGGAACTGAACGATTACATTTCGGATTTCCGGACGGTGGAATCGGAAGCCCTCACGCCAATGTCACCGAAGGCGCTCGCGGATATTCGCGCCGCCGCCTCGGAATTCGACGACAAGATGAAAGCCGCGTCGGAGCGCTATCAAAAGGTGCTGGTGCACGACGAGTTCCGGCTGGCGTTTTCGAAGTTTCAGTCGCAGTGGGCTCAGTACCGCCGCGCGTCGAATCAGGTATTTCAACTCGCCCAGAACGGCAAGCTGAATGACGCCGCGAAGCTCTACCGAGGCGAGTCGAACAATAAGTACACGCAAGCGAACAGCACGTTCGGCGCGCTGGTGTTTCGCAGCACGGAGTCGCTGATCAAGGAGGTGGAGGCGAAGAACACGGCCGCCCGCAAGCATCTGCTGCAGATCGACGCCCTGATCGCCGCGATGATCGTGGTCACGCTCCTATGCCTGATTTACGTGGATACGGCGATTCTGAAGCCGCTCACGCGCCTGATCCGCATCGCCGGCAACGCGGCGTCGGGCAAGGACAAGCTGCGCCTGCCGTGGCTGTCCCGCGGCGACGAAATCGGCACGCTCTCCCGCACACTCTCGAAGATTCAGGAGAGTACGGCGTCACTGGTCCGCAATCAGAAGCTCGCGACGGCGAAGAACACGATTCTGCAACGCGCGCTGGCGAATGAGGAACGCCTCAATCATTTCCAGAAGACGTTCCGCTCGATGGCCACGCACGAGTTCCGTACGCTGCTCAATGTGATCGACGGCCACGCACAACGTCTGCTCAGTCCACGCAACGAGGAAGCCGATTCGAGCCCGCGTTATACGAAGATTCGCGAAGCCGTCGCCAAGCTGAACCATCTGATCCAGAACTGGCTGGACGCCGCACAAAGCGCCTCGCTCGACGATCCGAAGTTCGGCAAGCGCGCGGAGTTGTCGCTCGTCGCGCTGCTCGACGATGTGCGCGGCGTCGGCTCGGACATGTTCCCGAATGCGACGATTACGGTGCAAGCGGCGCAGGATCTGGACAGCCGCATGATCGGCGACACGAATGTGCTGTTCCACGCGTTCATCAATCTGGTGAGCAACGCCACGAAGTACACGATGGCGCAGCCGGTCATCGAGATGAGCGTGTCGGACGCAGGCGAGGCGTTTCAGGTGGTCTTGCGCGACAACGGCACGGGCATCCCGGAGGAGGAGCTCAAGGAGATCTTCCAGATGTCGTTCCGCTCACGCAGCAACGCCGTGCTGGAAGACGGCTCCGGCGTAGGCCTCGCCGTGGTGTACGCCGCCATCGAATTCCACAAGGGAACGATCGACGTCGCAAGCCAGGTCGGTGTGGGCACGACGTTTACGATCACGCTGCCGAAAGCGCCCGTCGTGGAAGCGGCTACGCCGGCGGATTGACGTCCGACGCGTTGCCCGCCCCGCCAAGCGCTTTGTAAAGCGCCATGCGGTTGTTCAGACGGTTCAGCCGCACCTGCGCGTCGGCCGTCTGGGCGTCCCGCAGCAAGCGCAACTGCTCCAGCCACGGTTGCACGCCGATGGCGCCCGCCTGATAGCGCGAACGCAACAGCGTTTCCGCACGCTGCGCCTGCGCGAGCGACAGCGCCCGCTGTTCGCCCTCTTTGGTCAGTTGCTCCCGCGCAGACAAGGCGTTCTCGACTTCGCTCAGCGCGGTGAAGAGGCTCTGACGGAATTTCACGACAGCTTCTTCGTACTCGGATTGCGAGACCCCGATCTGCAACTGCATGGTGTTCCATTGGATGAATGGCAACGCCAGCCCCAGTCCCAACGAGCCGATGGGGTTCTGCAATACGCGCTCCAGCGTCGAGCTGCTCGTGCCGAGTTGACCGGTCAGGGTGAACGTCGGGTAGAAGCTGGTGCGCGTCGCGTCGACGTTGGCCAGCGCCTTGCGCAGTCGCAATTCGGACGCGCGTAAATCCGGTCGGCGGCCCAGCAGTTCCGCGGGCAATCCGGCCGGCACGACAGGCAGCGCCTGCGTGGGCAGCATCGACGGCTCGGCAGCTGTCTGCTCCGGCGGACGGTCGAACAGGATCGCCAGGGCGTTGCGGTTTTCGGTGCGCTGCTGCACCCGTTGGGTCAGCGCCGCACGCTGATCGGACAGGTTCTGCTCCGCCTGTGCGACGTCCAGCCCGGAAACGGCGCCCGCCGCGTAACGCGAACGCACTAGCGCCAGAATGCGCTCGCCATACGCGATGTTGCTTTCGGTGTTGGCGATCTGCTGATTCAGGAAGCCGATGGTCCAGTAAAGCTGTGCGGTCGTGCCGATCAGCGACAGACGCGCCGCCTCGCGGTCGGCATCGGTCGCCTCGTACTCCCAGCGCGCGGCATCGCGTTGCGCCGCGAGCCTGCCCCACAAATCCAGTTCGTAAGACGCCGTCGCCGACAAGGTGCTGGAGCGCGACACCACATGCGTGTCGAGCGTGCGCTGCACACCCCCGTTGCCCTTGACCTCGACCTTCGGCGTGAGGTTCGTATCGGCCAATCCGGCTTGCAACTGCGCGCGATAAACACGAATGCCCGCCGCCGCCAGATCGTTGTTGACAGCCAGCGCATCGGCGATCAACCGGTCGAGCACCGGATCGCCAAAGGCGCGCCAAAAATCGGGGGCAATCGCCGCCGCGGTGGCTGCGGGTGCTGCGGTCGCCTCCGGCGCGCCAGTCCATTGGGCTGGCACCGGCACTGTCGGCAGCGGATGGTTGCGCACGCCGGCGCAGCCCGTCAGCAAAGCGGCCGCGCTCGCGAGGGCGAGCGCCGTGCGGCGCAAGGAGAAAACGCGAAAACTGCGAGTCGGAGGATTCATTCTGGTCATCTGGCAATACCTCAATCGCGTGCAAGCGCTTCGACCGGGTCCAGCCGCGCCGCATTGCGCGCAGGCATGAAACCGAACACCACGCCGATGAGTGTCGAACACAGGAATGCCGTGACGACGGAACCCATCGAAAACACCATCTTCCATTTCTCGACGAACAGCGAGAACAGGAAACTCGCCCCGAAGGACAGCGCAATCCCGATCGCCCCGCCCATCAGACACACCATTACCGCTTCCACCAGGAACTGCTGCATGATGTCGCTCTGCCGCGCCCCGACCGCCATGCGAATGCCGATTTCCCGCGTGCGCTCGGTGACCGACACGATCATGATGTTCATCACGCCGATGCCCCCAACGACGAGCGAAATCACGGCAATCAGCGAGAGCAGCAGCGTCAGCGACTGGCTCGTCTTCTCGACCGTCTTCACCACGCTGTCCATGTTGTAGGTGAAGAAGTCCTTGCGGCCGTGACGCTGGGTCATGAGTGTCTCGAGGCTCTTTTCGGCGGCCTTGCTCGGCTGGCCGTCACGCACCCGCACGGTAATGCTGTCGACGTTGCGCTGACCGAACAAACGGCCCGCCGCCGTGGTGTAGGGCACCCAGATGTTCAGGCTCTTGGTGTCGCCGAAAGCGCTCTTCTTTTCGGCCGTCACACCGATTACCACGCACGGCAGATTGCCCACGAAGATCACTTCGCCCAGCGGGTTCGGATTCGTATTGAACAGCTTGCGACGTGTGTTCTGGTCGATGACGGCGACCTGCGCCTGACGCCGCACCTCGTCCGCCCCGAAGGCGATGCCCTGCGCGATCTTCAACCCACGCACCTGGAAGAAGTGCTCGCCCACGCCCGTGACCATCGCGCTCGCATCGACATTGCGATAGCGCAGCAGCAGGCTGCGCGCCGTCTCCGGCGTCGCGCTGTCGACATAGATCTGCTCGGAGAGCGCCTGCACGTCCTCAGGCACGAGCGTCTGGATGGCCGTTGCGCGATTGTCGCCCCAGTCTTTGCCCGGGTAGATGTTGATCGTGTTGGTGCCGATGCTGCCGATCTCGGCCAGCATGTAACGCTTCGCCCCTTCACCGATGGCCACGATGGAGACGACGGACGTAATACCGATGATGATCCCGAGCATCGTCAGGAACGTGCGCAGACGGTGCGAAATCAGCGCAACCCACGCCATGCGAAACGCCTCGGCGAAGCGGCCGAAGCTCCCCGCCCAGCGGCGCGGCGGCAACGCGCCGCCATGGCTGGCGTTCACCGACGCAGGATCGACGGCCGACGCGGCGGCGGCTTCCGCCACTTCCTCGGGGGTCTCGTCGGGCGGCGCAGCATCCGGCGCCACGTCCACCGACGCGTTCTCGCGATCGGCCACGATCTCCCCATCGCGAATCTCGATGATGCGGCGGGCGTGCGCGGCCACTTTCTCGTCGTGGGTCACGATGATGACCGTGTGACCGAGCGCGTTGAGCTCCTTCAGAATCCGAATGACTTCCTTGCCGCTGCGCGTGTCGAGCGCCCCGGTCGGCTCGTCGGCCAGAATCACTTCGCCGCCGTTCATCAGCGCACGCGCGATACTCACGCGCTGCTGCTGACCACCCGACAGCTGGCTCGGCCGGTGCTCGGTGCGATCCGCCAGCCCGAGGCGTTCGAGCAGCATGACCGAGCGCGCACGACGCGCCGCCTGCGGTGCACCGGTGTAGACGGACGGCATTTCGACGTTCGACGCGGCGTCGAGGTGCGGCAATAAGTGGTAGCGCTGGAAGATGAAGCCGAAGTGCTCACGGCGCAGTTGGGCCAGCGCATCGGCGTCGAGATCGCGGGTCTCGCGTCCGGCCACACGGTAGCTGCCCTCGCTCGGGTGATCGAGACAGCCGAGAATGTTCATCAGCGTCGACTTGCCCGACCCCGACGCACCCATGATCGCCACGATCTCGCCTTCTTCGATGGTGAGATGCACGTCGCGCAGCACGACAACATCGCGATCCCCCGCAGGAAAGCGCCGGGTAATGCCCGTGAGCTCCAGCATCGGGTGGGGGCTCACCCCCGGCGTGCCGGACGTGACCTGAGACGTCTCGGTGGATTGAGTCATGACGCTCGACATCCTCGACTCCCTCTATTGTCCTGCGTTGGCCGACGCATCGGACGCCGGGGCGGCATCGCCCGACTCACCGATCACGACCCGTTCGTCGGCCGCAAGCCCCTCACGCACCTCGACCCGCACGTTGTTGTTCAGGCCGGTGACGATCTGACGCGTCACCGCCTTGCCGTCATTGCCCAGCACGCGCACTTCGTAGCGATCGGCCGCGATCTTCTTGCCAAGCGCCGCGACCGGCACGCTCAGCGCCTGCCTGGCAGTGCCAAGCAGCACGTTTACCTGAGCGGTCATCGAGATGCGCAGACGATGGTCGGCGTTCGGCACGTCGAACAGCGCGTTGTAGAACACGGCGGTGTTATTGCGTGTGGACGCGCCGCCAAGCGAGCTCTGCGTATCCAGGAAGTTCTGCGGCGCGGGCTCGATGGCGCGCAGTTTGCCGTAGTAGCGCTTGTCGGGATCGCCCAGGATCGTGAAGTAGGCCGTCTGACCGGCGGAGATGCGAATCACATCTGCCTCCGAGACCTGCGCCTTCACGGTGATGGTGTCCAGATCCGCCAGCTTCAGAATCACCGGCGCCTGCTGCTGCGCGATCACGGTCTGGCCTTCCTGCGTGACGATGGCCACCACTTCGCCGTCGATCGGCGCGACGATACGCGTGTAACCGACGTTGGCTCTCGCGGACTCGATGGCGACGCCGGCCTTGCGAATCTGGGCGTCGAGGCCCGCGAGCGTGGCGCGCTGTGTGTCGAGCGCGGCCTGCGCAGACTCGAAGTCCTGACGCGAAGTCGCATCGTCGGGCAGCATCTGACGCTGACGCGCGAACGCCAGTTCGGCCTGCTTCAACTGTGCCGCCGTGGAGCGTTTTTGCGCCTGGAGATTCTGTTCGTCGGCCTCGGCCTGACGCAGGCTGTTCTGCGCCAGCACCGGATCGATCTGCGCGAGCCACTGCCCCTTCGTCACCTTGTCGCCGAGCTTGACCTTGAGCGACTTCAACTGCCCGCTGACCTGCGCACCGACGTCGACCTGCTGGAACGCTTGAAGCGTACCTGTGGCGAGCACGGTATTTTCGAGATCACTGCGCTCGACCCTGGCGCTGAGGTACTGCGGCGGCTTGGGCGCTGCGAGCCCGAGCCAACCGAGCACCACGAGAACAACGACCACGGCAAGGCTGGTGACCAGATAGGGCCGGCGGCGAATGAACTGGATCATGGAACGAAGTAGGCGATCAAAAAGACACGTCGAAAAGGGCTGGCCGAATCTGCGTCAAGCCCGTCGTCACCGGATAGCCGATTGCCTGGCCTGCCAGCCGGGCACACCGGCCGGACCATCACCCCCACGGGGCACCGTTGCGCAAGATTCGGAGCACAAAAGGTTGAGAGTTTAAGGGGTTTGTGCGACATCCGGGAACGCATGTCCGTGTCTGTCGTTTCGTTGAAGGCAGTGTCGCATCGGCCCGGCCCCTTGAAAACTTGTACAAATCACAGTGGACGGCTTCATCGGCACCGTTAAACAAGGGGAAAAAAGGGGATAGCACCCGAAGTGATATATTCCTCCGGCATTGCGAGGGACAACATGAAAACAGAAATCTTCTACGCCCTTTACCTGATCGCGATCGTCACGGAAGCGATGTCGGGGGCCATCATGGGGATGCAGCGCGGCATGGACCGCTTCGGGCTCGCCTTCGTCGGCATGGTGACGGCGCTCGGTGGCGGCACGATTCGCGACGTGCTGTTCGGCCGTCATCCGCTGGTCTGGATCGCCCATCCGGAGTACCTGCTGCTCACGCTGGGGGCGGCCACACTCGCGTCCATCGTCGCGCGCCACATTCACCGGCTGCGCATGACATTCATTACGGTCGACGCCATCGGCCTCGCCGCCTTCACGATTCTGGGATGCGATATCGGCATGACCGTGAGCACGAGTCCGGTCATCGTGGTGCTCGCAGGCGTGCTCACGGGGATTGGCGGCGGCATGCTGCGCGACCTGCTTTGCGGGCAAGTGCCGCTGGTGCTGCGTCGCGAGATGTACGCCAGCGTGGCGTGTATTGCGGGCGCGATGTACGTCGCCATGGTGTATTTCAAGGTGCCGAACGGTGTGGCGACGAGCGTCGGCTTCGTTGCGGGCTTCGTAATCCGAATGCTCGCCGTCTGGTTCGGCTGGCGCTTCCGTACGTTCGAGAACGAAACACCCTCCGAGCCGATGCACTGACGGCACAGGCCACCGCGTCAGGGCATGCGGCCTGTGGATTACGCGCTCAACTCGTACTTCGCACGAGGACGCAGCATGAAGGCCTGCGTGCGTTGCTCCATGACGTGCGCCACCCAGCCGGCCGAACGGCCAACGATCCACATCGCGGTCGAGGTGCCGTCGGGCAGCCCCAGCGCTCGCGAGAGCGCGACCAGGCCCGTCGCCAGCCCCGCGTGCGCATTGAGTTCGCTGCGCATGCGCTCCAGAAAAGCGAGCGTCAAACGGGTGTTCTCCCGCAGCGTGTCGTCGATCGTGACGTCGTCCGTCTCGGCCATGAGTTCGCCCGCGATCTGCATCATCAGATCGGCACGCGCGTCGCCGCCCGGATACAGCGGGTGATTGAACCCGAGCAGGCTCGCGCCATATTCGCGCACCCGCCCCACACGCGTGTCGAGGGCGTCGAACGGTTCGCACAACAACAGCGTCTCGATCTTTTCGGTGCTGGTGCCCGTGGTGAAACCGATGTGCGAGCCAATCGCCGCCGCCACACATCCGAACAGATCCGCATTGGTGGACGCCGCCACCCGCGCCGAAAAAGTGGCCGGGGCCAGTTCGTTGTCGGCCAGCACGACTAGCGCCGCATTCATCGCCCGCAGTCTCGCAGGCGTCACCGCGCTGCCCGCCGCGCGCAGGATATGCCCGGCGACGTTCTCCCCCGGCGCACGTGCGATGAAGCACCGCTG
Organism: Pandoraea sp. NPDC087047; assembly: GCF_044745225.1. NCBI lineage: Bacteria > Pseudomonadati > Pseudomonadota > Betaproteobacteria > Burkholderiales > Burkholderiaceae > Pandoraea > Pandoraea sp. NPDC087047. The sequence continues at coordinate 384,359 of NZ_JBIUZU010000004.1, read as the reverse complement.
CGGGCCGAGAAAGCCCACGCAACCGGCCATGCAATGCAGCATCGCCCGCGCCGCCTGCACGGCAGTCCCGTCGGCAAGCTCGCGCGCGCCACGTCCATGCATCGCCAGGGCGAACGGCACCATGCCCAACAGATTGCCGATGTCCGCGCTCGCCACTTCGCCCTCGTAGGTCGACAGGAATCGCAGCACGTCGGGCGGCGGCGCCTGCATCGGCCATTCGGCGATGCTGTCCTGCCAGATGCCCGTCATCAACAGATGCACCACCGACTCGAACGACGCGCCGCCGCTGGCCAGATCGATGGCCAGACGGTTGCGGTAGCGCGGGCCGTGCGGCGTGATCTGCGTGATCGAAGAGTGCAGTACCGGATCGCCGAGGCGCATTGTCGATTCTGCCACCGCACCGGTCGGCGCGCGTCCGCGCTTGCGCGTGGCGAGACGTTCGACGTCGCGACGCAGATAGAGGCTCTTGCGACCGTCCTCGTGCGGACGCGCACGGATCAACCCCCGGCTCACGTAGGCGTAAAGCGTGGCGGGTTTGATGTCGAGCATCGCCAGCACTTCCTCGCGCGTCATCAGATCGGTCTGCTGCGTCATTGTCTCCCTCGGTGGGATCGGTGGAATCGGTCGCCGCCCCCTTCGCGACGGCGTTGCGGCCCATGATGCCACATTCATATTGACTTTAAAAATCAATATTGATAAACAAAAAATCGATCAGTAAAGTCGTCTCCGTAAGCACAACAAAGACACTGCCGACCGGGTCTCGCCCGGGCTTCGACAGGTCGCCCCATTCGGAGACAACGCATGGCCCAAGACCTCCCGTCGCGGCAATCGGAACGCATCGACGTTCGCGACGCGCTGCAATCCGCCCCGCTCGGGGCGTTCCATTACCGGCTGGCAACATTGCTGGCGCTGATCCTGCTTTTCGACGGCTTCGATCTCTACAACGCCGCCTACATCGTTCACGACGTCACCGCGCTCTGGCATCTGTCCCCGAGCCAGATCGGCGTGCTGCTGTCTTGCGGGCTGGCGGGATTCGCCGCTGGCTCCGCCGTCTCGGGACCGTTCAGCGATCGCATCGGGCGGCGTCGCGTGCTGCTCGCGGGCATCTGGCTCTCGGGGGTGATGAGCCTCGCCATCGCACTGTTCGCCCACGATCTGCGCACATTCATCGCACTGCGTTTCGTGATGGGCATCTCGCTGGGCCTGCTCATGCCGGTGGCCGTCACATACATCAACGAGATTGCGCCGAAGCGCAGCGCGAACGTCTTCACCATCGTGTTCTTCTCGTGTGGCTGGATTGGCGGCGCAACGGTGTCCGGTTTCATCGCGGCGTGGCTGATTCCGCAATATGGCTGGCAGAGCATGTACTACGTCGGCGCGTTGTCGGTCGTGCTCGCGCTGGCGTTGCAATTCGTGCTGCCCGAGTCGGTGTCGTTCCTCGCCAGCCGGGGCCGTCAGGAGGAAGTCCGGGCGCAACTCACGCGGCTTTGGCCGGCACGCGCGGGCGAGTTTGCGAACGCGACGTTCACCTCTCCCGACGCAGGCGTGAAGGCGGGGTCGGTCGCAGCCTTGCTCTCAGGTCAATTCCGCCGTCAGACGATCTGCCTGTGGGCGATGGGCGCGTTGTCGCTCTTCTCGTCTTATGGACTATCGGGCTGGCTGCCGACGATCATGCTCAAACGCGGCGAGAACCTGTCGACGAGTTTTGCCTATGGATCGCTGCTCGTCTTCGCTTCGGCCTTTGGCAGCCTGCTGACCGGCGTGGTGGCCGACCGCATCGGCAATCGCCGTCTGGCGATGTCGCTGGCGTGGCTGTGCGGGGCGGCGGCCATCGCCGTGCTCGCCTGCGTGACCAGCGGCTCGGTGACGTTCGTGGGCATCGTGGTCGCGGGCATGTTCGTGATCGGTACGCAAACCGTGCTAAACAACCTCGTGGCCGTGAGCTACCCGACCGAGATTCGCAGCACAGGCGTCGGCCTCTACCTGGGCATCGCCCGCGTCGGTGCGATGTGCGGACCGGCGATTGCGGGCGTGCTGCAACAGGCGACGGGCAGCGCAGGCGCGATGTTCTTCGTGCTCGGCGCGGCGCTCGTGACGGCCGCCGTGCTGGTGTTTCTCGTGGCACGTCCCGAAAACCTGCCCAAGGCGCCGGCCTTCGGTCACTGAGGGCCCTCCCACGCCATGCCCAGACTCTCCCTTTCCCTCGCCGTGAACGACTACGATCACGTGCGCGACCTGCTCACTGGCCGTATCGGCGCCGAAGGCATCGACCTCGTGCCTTCCGTGCTGCCGGTCGAGGAAATTTTCTATCGCACGACGCACTTTCAGGAGTGGGATCTCTCGGAGATGTCGCTCGCCAAGTATGCGTCGCTGCGCTCACAGGGCGACGACCGTCTGATCGGCCTGCCCGTCTTCCCGTCGCGCGTGTTTCGCTTGTCGTCGCTCTATGTGCGCGGCGACGGCAGCGTGTCGTCACCGGCGGACTTGCGCGGCAAACGGATCGGCGTACCCGAGTGGGCGCAGACCGCATCGGTGTACTCGCGCGGCTGGCTCGTCCACGATCAGGGCGTGGCGCTCGCCGATGTCGAGTGGGTGCAAGGCGGCGTGAATCAGGCCGGACGGCGCGAGAAAGTGGCGGTGCGGCTGCCCGATGGCGTGCGCTATCGCCCGTCGCCCGAGAAGTCACTCACCGCCATGCTGCTCGACGGCGAAATCGACGCCATTCTCAGTGCGCGTCCGCCCGCGCCGCCGGTGGGGCGGGAACTGGCAGTCGTGCGTCTGCTGCCCGACTTCGAGACGGCCGAGCGCGCATATTTCGAGCGCACCCGCGTCTTTCCGATCATGCATCTCATCGTCATGCGGCGTGAGGTGTTCGCCGCGAATCGCTGGATCGCGAGCAACTTGCTGAACGCCTTCACGCAGGCGAAGAACGCCAGCATTGCGCGTCTCGACGACATCACCTGCTCGCACTTTCCACTGCCCTGGATGAGCCAGCGCGCCGCGCAAGCCCGCGAGATGTTCGGTGGCGATCCGTGGCCGTACGGGGTCGCCCCCAATCGCGTCACGCTCGACGCCTTTCTGCGCTTCGCCTTCGAGCAGGGGGTCTGTCATCGCAAGATGCAGGCCGACGACCTGTTTCCGCCCGAAGTCGCCGCCGCAATCCGGGTGTGACCTCCGGCGGCCGTCTTCACATCGATCTTTGTTTCGATCCTCATTTGCCACGACCATGACGCAAGCCACTTCCCCCTACCTCCCGGCGGCCACCGAACACGATCCCAGCGCAATGGCGCAATTGCTGGAAGACCTCGCCGCCGCCAACCACATCCTCGCGCATCACGAAGTGCTCGACGGCTTCGGCCACGTGAGCGTGCGCGACCCGCGCAATCCGGTGCACTTTCTCATCGCGCAATCGATGGCCCCCGAACTGGTCACGCCGGGCGACATCCTGACGCTCGATCTCGACTGCCAGCCCGTAGACGGCGACACGCGCAAGCGCTATCTGGAGACGTGGATTCACAGCGAAATCTACCGTGCGCGCCCGGACGTCAAGGCCATTGTGCACAGTCACTCGCCGTCGGTGATTCCGTTTGCGGCGTCGTCGGTGCGGCTGCGCCCGGTGTATCACATGGCGGGCTTTCTCGGCAGCGGTGCGCCCGTGTTCGATATCCGGCACTGCTTCGGGTGCACCGACATGCTGGTGCGCAACGGCGAGCAAGGCAAAGCGCTCGCCGAGTCGCTTGGCGCGTCGGATGTCGCGCTCATGCGCGGGCACGGGTTCGTGGCGACGGCGCCGTCGCTGCCTGCTGCGGTTTACCGCGCCATCTACACCGAACTGAACGCGGGCATGCAGTCCAAGGCCATCGCACTCGGCGGCGACGTGACGTATCTCGACGAAGAAGAAGGCAAGCGCTCGACGCTCACCAATCTCGGCGTGATGGAGCGTCCCTGGACCCTCTGGAAGCGTCAGGTGGCGGCCCTGCGCGGCGACGGATCGGCCTGACGCGCCCGCGCACGCCAGTGCGCGGGGGGCACGCCAACATCGGCAGCGCGTCGTCCCCAAGAAAAACGCCTCCCGAGATGCCCGGGAGGCGTTTTTCATCCGCTTGCGAGCGAGCTCACAATCGCCACGTCGCCTTCAACGAGCCTGCGAAGTCGGTGTCGCCAGTCCAATAGAGATTGCTCGACGCCGAGGCTCCGAGCACCATGCGTTCACCGAGTCGATACGACAGGCCGGCTTGCAGGCCGACACTGTCGCGTCCCACGACATCGCTGCGTGTGCTGAATCCGGCTGACGGATGAGCGGCGAGCGCCGCGCGCTGGGTGAGCGCGCCGTCTTTCAGTTCGCGATTCCACGTCGCTTGCAGGTTGGCGCTCAACGCGTTGCTAGCCGACGCAGGCAGATCGAAGCGAATCTCGCCGCCTAGGCGCGTGCGTAACGACGTGAAGGCCTGGCCCCTCAGATGCAAGCTCGCCCCGCCGCCGCTTTCCGTCACACTCGGGCGGTATAGCGTCGAGTAGTCGAGCGCGACGACCGGCCCCACACTCGACGCGCTGCCAAGCGCCCACCGCCAGCCCGCCCCCACGCTCGCCGTCGCCACAGCGCCGGTCCACGTGCCTCGCGAGCGCGACGTATAGCCGTTCACCGAAACTTTCCGAACCATGCGGGCGTCCTCTATGCCGACTCGCGCGAGCGCAAACGCGTGAGGCCCGGCCGCCGGAGCGGGAGCGTAGCGGGCATGCACGCCTATATCGAACGCGGTCGTGGGGCCGCTGCCCGGCGTCTCGGCGTTCAGACGCGTCGACTGGCCGCTGATGACGCCATGCGCCCCGAACGTCCAGTCCCGCGTATCGCCCGCGAACTTCTCTGCGCCGAGAACAACGCCATAGACCTTACCGCTCGCGCCAGCCATGCTGCCGCGGGCGCCGCGCCGGTAGCCGCTGCCGAACGGCACCGCGAACGCGCGCCAGTTGCTGCTCGAACGCTTTAAGGCATGACCGCTCGCGTCGACAGCGCCCGCACCGGTTGGCCCGATGACGTCACCCGCAACGGCACCCGCGACGATATCGGTGATCTGACGCTCTCGCATGAGCGCGCCCGCGAACATCGCGCTGTACCCGGCCGGGGAGAGTTGACGCAGTGCGCTCGTCACGTCGATGCCGTCCGGCGATGAAAAGTCGAGTGCCGCGAACAGCGGCCGTACGTCGGGGCTTGCCACACTCGCAATCCTTTCGAGCACGGTGCCCACACGACGGCCGTTACTGTCGGCACCGTAGCGGGAATAGGCCTTTGCCACTCGCGAGACCGCCAGCGTGTAGTGCCCACTGCCCAGTGCAAACGCGCTGGCAGCGAGCGTCGGCGATTCGAGCGGTGCTGTCACACGGGCAAACCCACCCGTCACGCTCGGCGCACTCACCCAGGCGTCCGACGTCAGACGGAATCCGTCCGGATACCAATCGCGTTGCGGTGCGATGGCGAGCATGCCGTCAAGCGCGGCGGTGCCGTTCACGACAAGCCGACTGAACGCCTTCGCGCCATTCGCCATCGTCAGCAGACGGCCCGTGGGCGACTGCGTGAAATTGCCTTCTACCGTGATTTCGCTCGCCGGGCCATCCGCGCTCGCGAGCGTCGGTGCCACGGTCCCATGGTTGACGAAGCTGCCTGCCGCGTTGAGCGTGTAACGCCCGATGCCCGCGAGCGTGGCGCCCTGCGCGATGTTGACGTTGTACAACGCGTGCTGGCCGGGCGCGCGTAATGTGCCGCCCGCCAGTTGCAGCGATAGATTGTCGATACCGGCGATGTTGCCGTCGTACTGCATCGCGAAGGCGGCATCCGGCCGCCCGGTGCTACGGCCATCGGCGTCGGGCAGCAGACCGAAAGTGAGCGTCGTGAGACGCGGTGCGCCGCTATCATCGACCTCCGAGTATGCGGACAGAATATCGCCGTGAAGCGATGCTCCGCGCATCACATTGACCCGATCGACATAGCCGGACTCAGACAGGTAGATGGCCGCATGATGACCCGCCAGCCGCCCCGTCAGATCGAAGGTGCCCACGAGCGGGCCCGCGAGCTCGGCCAGCAACGGCACGCGCTGATTCGCGATTGTGCGGATATACGAGCCCCGATACTCCATTGCGTCGCCCATGGGGTTGTGGCCGAAGTCGAAGCTGGCCGCAATGCCCCGCAGCCCCAGCGCCTCCACGTCCCCGCGTTGCACGAACGTGTGATCCTTGCCGTAGGTGAACATCACCGCCCGGCCGTAACTGCCGCCGGCATGCACGCGTGTGCCCGGCGCGATCGTGATGGCATTGTTCGTGCCGTCGACACGAATGCCGGCACCGCCCGCGCCGAGCGTGAGCAGGTCGGCGCGCTGCGAAATCGTGTTGTCACTGCCATAGACGTGCAGACCGAGCCCCACCATCGCCGTGTTGTAGGTGCCGGGCAGGTACGCCGTACCGAGCGCATTGCGACCGAAGTAGGGATTGTCGTTGGCGAGCGTAAGACCGCTGCCGTACACCGAATGGCCGAAGAAGTTGCGACGGTCGATGCGGTAGCCCAGATCCTGAAGCACCGCCAGCTCCGCCTCCATGAAGGACGCAAAGTTCCCGTATTGCTGGTGGCTCATCATGCTGCTTTTCAGCTCGAGGTGCGACAGGAAGTTATGGTCGATTTTCCCCTTGCCGTCGAGTATGCGCACGGGCACGCCGGGCATCGCACCGGCAAGCACTGCGCTTACGTGATCGCCGGCGAAGTACCCCCTATCCTGTCTCACATCGAACACGTCGGAAGTCGGCGGCGGCGCACATCCGGCGCACGCGATGTACTGATTCGGGTGCGCGGGATTGCCGTTGTCGTCGCGCAAATGCGACTCGTACTCGCTGATGATCTCGCGGAATACGGGGATGACCGCCTTGCCGGTGTCCGCGCCGAGGTCCTCCGCGATCCCCAGGACCCCCAGCACATGGGCGACTTCGTGTATGACGGTGCCCGGCAAATCCCAGCGCGGATCGAGCGGAATCTGCGAGGGAATGAACGGTAGCGTCGATTGATCCACGACACCTACCCCCAGGACGCCGTGAGTGTCATGAAACAATTCACCGGGCGGCCGATTCTGAAGGACTGCAGCGGCTTGTGTCGGCGAGACAGGCGTGTCTCCGGTGATCGGGCTCAGCGCGAAGGCGTTATCGGTCAGCGAAATCGTGCCGACATTCAATTTGGCATGCGATTGCCCCGGCACGACCTTGATGACATCCGCCCAATATTGGACGCCAGCCAGAATCTGTCGCTTGTGCCCCTCGCTCAGCGCCCACGGCGAAACGTCCTCGAGATAGTCGTAAATACCGTCAGCCGGCGCAAAGAACCGCACCTCGAAAATTGGCGTGCCATTCGAATCGACTATGCGTTGCGCTTCGTAAGCCCGTCCAGGACTCCCCCAGACCGCCAATGCCGCCAGCACCATGGCCGTCAAACCGTGTCTTGCCATTCCCAGACCTACTTCTCCGAACGCCACTCCGCCAACCTCTTCTTATTGAGAGCATGCGATTACCCCGATGAAATACCGGCCGGCCTCGCGTGAAAACATGAAATCGACGCATCCCGGCCGAACGTCGGCAGAGTCTAGCGTTTTTCAAATTTAATGTTGGAGTCCGAATTCAACGCAAGGCGTTGGCATGCGGGAAGCGCGGCGCGAAATTGGGAAAAGGCCCGAGGAGACGGGGAGAAGAAGGAGAGAAGACGGTGGGACTGACGGCGACTTGCGATAAGTCGCCGTCTGCAACGCTTACGCGCGGCGCGTGGCCAGTTCGGCGCCTTGACGCAAGGCTTCGAGCAGACTGCCTTCGTCCGCAATGCCCTTGCCTGCGATGTCGAACGCCGTGCCGTGATCGACCGACGTGCGCACCACTTGCAGACCGACGGTCACGTTCACACCGGCTTCGAGACCCAGCACCTTGACCGGGCCGTGCCCCTGGTCGTGATACATGGCGACGACCAGATCGAAGTCGCCGCGTCCGGCGCGGAAGAACAGCGTGTCAGCCGGCAGCGGGCCTTCGATATCCCATCCGCGCTCACGCAGCAACTGCACCGCCGGCACGATCTTCTCTTCCTCTTCGCCGTAGCCGAACAGACCGTTCTCGCCAGCATGCGGGTTGATGCCGCACACGGCGATACGCGGATTTGCGATGCCGGCCTTGACCAGCGTGGCGTGACCGCGCTCGATCGTGCGCTGCACCAGTCCCGGCTCGATCTTGCGAATCGCGTCGATGATGCCGATATGCGTCGTCACGTGAATCACGCGCAGTTGCGGCGCCACCAGCATCATCGACACTTCCTCCACACCGGTCAGATGCGCGAGCATCTCAGTATGGCCCGGGAACTTGTGACCGCCGGCATGCAGCGCTTCCTTGTTCAGCGGGGCCGTGCAGATGGCGTCGATCTCACCGGCTTCGGCGAGCTTCGCGGCGTGCGCGATGTATTGGTATGCCGCGTCGCCAGCGATGGCCGACAGTTGGCCGAACGGCAGATCTTCCGGAATCAGGTCCAGATCGATGCACTCGATCACGCCGCGCGCGAAGGTCGCTTCGGCAACCGTCTTGATGCGGCGCACGCTCAGCGGCTTCTGCACGATGGCGATGGCTTGCTCGAGACGTCGCGCGTCGCCGATCACCACCGGGCGGCATTGCTGATAGACGCTCTCGTGCGCCAGGCTCTTGACGATGATTTCCGGGCCGACGCCAGCCGCGTCACCCATGGTGATGCCAATGACAGGGAGGTATTGATTCATGGCGTTTGCGTTCATATCCGTTTCGTTGGGGGGGGCCCGGCACGTTGGCCGGGGCGAAATCCAAATGTCCTGCTGACGGCGAGCGTCAGTCCCGCGGGCCGTGCATGCCATTGGCATGCCGCACTGTTCGTCCGCGCGAATCCACGATTCGTACCGCTGACTGATCCATCCATGAAAGTTGCTAACCGCCGCGAGGCGATTTTCAAAGCCGTTCTCTCGGGTATGACCGACGTTGCTGCGCTGTGTGCGCATTTCGGCATGTCGGAGGCCACCGTGCGACGCGACCTGCGCGCGCTGGCCGACGAGCGTCGCATCGTGCGCACTTACGGCGGTGCTGCCGCGCCGGTGCGCATGCACGAACCCGAGGAATCGCTGGAGTTGCGTCGCGAGAGCTTTCGCGAGCAGAAGGACGCCATCGCCCGCGCCGCGGTCGCCCATGTCGACGACGGCGACACGATCTTTCTCGATGGCGGCACGACGACCGAAGCCATGGCCCGCTTTCTCGCGGGACGCGAGAACGTGCAGGTCGTGACGAACAACCTGCTCGCGGTCGGCGCGCTGGCCGCTAACAAAGTGCCGGTGACGTTGATCGGTGGCGACGTACGCCCGTCGAGCATGAGCGTGCTCGGGCCGTTGGCGCAACTGGCGCTCTCGCGCGTGTCCGTAGACAAGGCCTTTTTGGGCGCCGATGGCGTCGTGGCCGGACGCGGACTTTGCGAAGCGTCTGCCGAACAGGCGTGGCTCAAGGAGTGCATCATCCGACAGTCTGCGAGCGTGTATGTGCTGGTCACGGCCAACAAGCTCGACCGCGCGAGCCAGCAGCACTGGACACCCCTGGAGCGCGCCTGGACACTCGTGACCGATGCGCTCCCCGACGACGACGTCCTCGCAGAATTCCGCAAGCGTTCGGAAATTGCCATCGAGTCGGTGCGCTGAGGGCGAGCGCCACTGCGATGTAATCATCGGAGACATGCAGGGGACTCAACGCGACGTCAATTCGCGGCGCGCCCACGTTCCTTCGACGCCCCCTTTTTTTCCCGCGCAGAATGCCTCCTATTGCGCTGCGCGCGCGTTTTGACGAAGACGAAGCGAGACCCCGATGACCCTGAACCGACGCACCCTGCTCCTGGCAGCCACCATGACGTTGATGGCGGGTTCGCTGCGCGCCGCACCGCGTAGCAACGACGAACGCGCGACGCGTTCTCGTCGGCGATCATCCGGATAAGCGGGAAAGCGAGGCATGGTCTGTCGAAACGCACGTGAACGGCGGCTGCCCGCCGGTGTTCCTCACGCAGGCCGACGACGATCCCATCTCGAACCCCGAGAACACACGCATCATGAAGCGCGCGTGCGAGCAGGCCGGCGTGCCGGTCGAGTTTCATCCGCTCGCGAGCGGGGGGCACGGTTTCGGGATGGGCAAACCGGGCACGCCGACGGCCGAATGGCCGGCCTTTTACGAAGCGTGGTTGCGTAATCGTCAGATGATCGCCTGAGCGTCCGAGGGCCCCCTCAGCGCTGACTCCGGCCCGGGCGAGACGGAATGCGTCTCGCTCGCGCCTCAGCCCGCCGTGCTTCTCACAGCAGGCCCGTGAACGAGGCGCGAATAAGACACGAGCATCGACACCAGCTCCTGCGTGGCCAGCGTGAACGGCGCAGAGCGACGCGCCACGAGACAGACATCGCGCGGATCGAACGCCTCGCGAATCGGAATACTCGTGAGCGCTCCGGAAAACAACGTCAGTTCCGAGAGCACGCGAGGCTCGATGGTCAGATAGTCGGATTCGCAGACGATGTGTAGTGTCTCAAGCAGCGACTCCGCTGTCAGCACGACCTTGGGCGCGCCGAGATTCTCGGTATTGAACAGACTGACCAGCCGGTTCTCGGCACCGCCGACAATCCCCGCCGGACGAATACTCACCCACTCGCAGTCCACCAGATCGCGAATCGATGTGACATGCGCCTTGGGGTGCCCCTTGCGCGCAATCACGCTGGGCATCGACCGGTACAAGCGCTCGATGGACAAGTCGACGTCGCTCACCTGCGGGGCGAGCGGCGCCAGCGCAAAGTCGAGCCGTCCGTCGCGAATCCGCTCGATCAGCATCTTCGTGTAGCCGCTCGTGACATGCACCTGCACGCGCGGGAAACGCTCGACGAAGCGCTTGACGACCGGCAGCAGCAATTCCGCCAGCGGCTCGGAGGTCACGCCGAGCGTGATATTGCCCTCATCCTCGCCACGCGATTGCATGACGTCCTGCGACGCGAGCTCACAGTCGCGCAGGATCGCGTTCGCCCGCACCAGAAAGCGCTCGCCGACAGCCGTGAGACTGATGCCCTGATGCGAGCGGTTGAGCAACGTCACGCCCAACTCGCCTTCCAACCCCTGAATCGCCTGCGTGAGCGTGCTTTGCGCAATGTCGAGCGTGCGGGCTGCAGCGCGAAAGCTACCCTGCTCGACCACGGCGCAGAACACGCGAAGCTGGACTAATGTCATTGGACCTCTCATCGTGTTGATCGGCCGGCGCGTCGGGCATCACAATGACACGCTCGCCGCATGGCTTGCGCCGGTAACGCGTCATCGTACCTCAGCGCTTATGCGGCGTGCACCGCCACGGGGGCAGCCGACGCGAGCGGCGCAACGAGTTGATACAGATCCTTGCAGTTCTCGAGCTCCGGGATCAGGTCGATCACGCGGCCAACACCCGAGTTGCGCGCCAGATCATGCAGATAGCGCAGCGTGGAGAAGTCTTCGAGCGCGAAGCCGACCGAATCGAACACGGTCACCTGATCTGCCGTCTCGCGGCCAGCCACCTGGCCCGCCAGTACCTGCCAGAAATGAATCACCGGCGAATTGGCCGGCAGATGTTGAATCTCGCCTTCGATGCGCGTTTGCGGTTCGAACTCGACCATCACACGGGCGTTGGTCACGATGTCCGTATGCAACTCGGTCTTGCCCGGGCAGTCGCCGCCCACCGCGTTCAGGTGCATGCCCGGCTCGATCATGTCCGGCGTGAGAATCGTGGCGTTCGCCTTGTCCGCGGTGACGGTCGTCACGATATCGGCGCCGCGCACGGCTTCGCGCGCCGAGCTGGCGCAGACGACGCGCAGGTCGGGCACATTCGCGAGGTTGCGCACGAGCTTGGCCGTGGCAGCGGGATCGACGTCGAACAGACGGATCTCCTGAATGCCCAGCATGGCGTGAAACGCGAGCGCCTGGAATTCGCTTTGCGCACCGTTGCCGATCAGCGCCATCACGCGGCTGTCGGCGCGCGCCTGCATCTTCGCGGCCAGTGCCGACGTGGCCGCCGTGCGCAGCGCGGTCATCAGCGTGAACTCGGAGAGCAGCAGCGGCGCGCCGGTATGCACGTCGGCCAGCACCGAGAACGCCATCACCGTGAGCAGATTGCGACGCGTATTGATCGGGTGACCGTTGACGTATTTAAAGCCGTACAGGTCGCTGTCGGAGACGGGCATCAACTCGATGACGCCGTCCCTGGAGTGATTCGCCACGCGCGCCGATTTGTCGAACTCGGACCAGCGCAGGTAGTCGTCGCGAATATAGGTGGCCAGTGTCTCGATGAACGGTGCGACACCGGTTTTTCGTAACAATCGTTGAACGTCGTGAATATCGATATAGCGAGTCATAAAGGGTCTCGTTGTCAGAATTGGGTTCGGCCTACATTGGCGTAAGGAGGTCTCGCGAAACGATGAATCAGGCACCGAGCAACATGCCGGTACGTTGAGCGCGATGCCCCGTGACGCGGCCAAGCGGATCGCCCGCATTGACGAAGCGCACATCGCGTCGCATGTACATCACACCTTCAGTGCGGCTCACGAGCGTGGTGACGTTGCCGGTGAGCGGATCCACGATGTCGAATACCGGTTGGCCCACTTCAATGAGGGTGCCGAGCGTCGCGCGGTGCACCAGCACTCCCGGGCACGGCGCGCGGAATTGCTCGCTGCCCGCCAGGGGCGTCGCCGGATGCGGCAGGTCCGGCAGCGGCGAGACTTGTCCGTCCACGTCGCCGGTGTAGGTCAGGTATTGCATGATGGCGCTGGCGTCGGCTTCGGCCTGCTCGTATGACACGTCGCGCTGACCGCGATGCTCCACCGTCACGGACACCGGGCCGGAAGGCATCGGATACGTGGTGCCGAAATGCTGGCGCACCCGGTACCACGTGAAGCTCTGCGCCTCGTCGAAGGAGTTCGCGCCCGAGTCCAGCGCCAGCAGGGTCGCCTTCGATCCCAGATAGCGCGCCAGCGGCTCGGCGGCCGGCCAGCATTCGTCGCCGGTGTAGAGGTGCATCGTCGCCTCGCGCGAGCAGTGCAGATCGAGCACGATGTCGGCGTCGTGCGCCTGAAGCATCAGCAGGGATTGCAGGCCGCCGAAGGCATCGGTAACGGGGCGAGCGAGCAAGGCTTCGCGCCATGCGGTGCGCACACGGTCGCGATTGCGGGCGACGTCGTCCGTGAGCTTGCCTTCGAGCTTTTCGACGATGGCGTCGAACAGCATCGGGAAGCCGCGGTTGTAATTGCGTCCGCTGGCCAGTTCGAAGCGGCCCTGCGGCGCGCCCATCAGCCATTGATTCAGACCGAGCGGGTTGGCCACGCTCAGCAGCACGACTTCCGCGCGCAGACGCCCCTGCGCTTCGAGCACGAGCAACTTCTCGCGAAGACGCGTGGCGACGAGCATCGCCGGGATTTCGTCGGCGTGCAGCGCGGCCTGTATGTAGACCTTGCGTCCGCAGTTCGCCTCACCGAAGTGCTGCGCCACAACGGATTGCGCCGTACCGGTGCAAACGAACGGGAGGGTGTGAATTACGCTTTGCATGAATGAAATCGAATCAGGTCTTACCAGGTACCAGGGGTCGTACTCAAGGTCGTACTAAGGGGGCGCGCAAGCGTCGCAATGTCTTATGAGCCAGTGTAGGCAGTCATTCGTCGCGCAGGAATGCGGTCGCACCGATCAGGATCACGTTTGCCAATCACCCGGACGATCGGCAAACGGATCGCCGGGGTAAAACACCCAACGGCTTCGGCCTGAAATCCCGCCGAAACCAAGCTGGAATTCAACCGAATCACACCGTGCCAAGCACCGCCACACGGTGCGCCCCATCGACGCTGCCCGCCACCGCGGCCAGTTGCGGTGTGGCCTGCGGCGAACGTTCGGGATCGAAGTACGCCAGCGAGGTGTCGTGCGGCCCGAGCGAGCGGGTATGCACCGCAAAGCCCTCGTCACGATTGCCGCGCAGTTCGGGCACCGCCTGAAGCAGACGCCGTGTGTACGGGTGTGCGGGCATATCGAAGATCGCGTCGCGCGTGCCCGCTTCCACCACATGCCCACGGAACATCACGATGACGTGATCGGACAACTGCTCAACCACGCCCAGATCGTGCGAAATCAGCAAACAGGCGAAGCGGTAGCGCGCCTGCAAGGAAACGAGCATCTCCAGCACCTGCTTCTGGACGGTGACGTCCAGCGCCGACACCGGCTCGTCCGCCACGATGATCGCGGGATGACTCGCCAGCGCCCGCGCAATCGCCACACGCTGACGCTGTCCGCCCGAGAGTTGATGGACGAAGCGCGGCCCGAAGCCGCCCAGGCCCACGTCCTCCAGCACCTCGGTCACGCGCTCGCGCCGCTGCGCGGCCGTGAGCGACGTGTCCAGACGAAGCGCCTCGTGCACCAGCGCCTCGACACGCATGCGCGGGTCCAGCGAGGAGTACGGATCCTGAAACACCATCTGGATCGAGCGACGCGCCTCGCGCAACTCGCTGCGCGAGCCAACGCCTGGGAACGGTTTGCCCAGCACCTTCACCTGCCCGCCCGCGAGCGGCAGCAAGCCCATGATCGCCTTGGCCATCGTGGTCTTGCCGCTGCCCGACTCGCCGACAATCGCCAGCGTCTGCCCGGCGCGCAGCGAGAACGAGCAAGGGAACACCGTCGGCACGCGCTTTTGCCCCCACAGACGTGTCGGCACCAGATAGTCGATGGCGACGTTATCCACTTCCAGCACACGCTCCCCCGCAGGCGTCGCCGCTTGCTGCGAGGTGTCGCGGGCATCGCGACGCGGCAACGATTCGAGCAGGCGCTGCGTGTACTCGTTCGACGGATGCGCCAGCACGCGCTTGACCGGCCCGGTTTCGACCAGATCGCCACGACGCACGACCATCACGCGCTCCGTATAAGCTGCGACCAGCGAGAGATCGTGGCTGACGAAAATCAGCGCCGTACCCTCTTCGCGCGTGAGGCCGATCATCACGTCGAGCACTTCCTTCTGCACGACGCAGTCAAGCGCGGTCGTCGGCTCGTCGGCAATCAGCAGGCGCGGCTTGAGCAACATGACAGCCGCCAGCAGAATCCGCTGACGCATACCGCCCGAGAACTCGTGCGGGTATCGGCTCATGCAGCCCTTCGGGTCACGCACCCGCACGCGCCCCAGCATGGCGATGGCTCGCTCGCGCGCCTGCGCTTCGGGCACGCCACGACGGCGCACCAGCGCTTCGACCATCTGCTCGCCGATGCGAATCGCCGGGTTGAGCGACACCATCGGCTCCTGGAACACCATCCCGATATCGGTGCCGCGCAATTCTCGCCATGCCTGCGGCGACAGATCGAGCAGCGAGCGGCCGTCGAACTGCATCGACTTGGCGCGCACGGTAGCCGACTCCGGCAACAGCCCCAGCAGCGCCTTGCCGATCAGCGTCTTGCCGCTGCCGGACTCGCCGACAATCGCGAGCGACTCGCCGGGATGCAGGTGCAGATCGATGTCGCGCACAACATCGCGCTGACCGCCCTGCCCGTCCGGGAAAGCGATGCGCAAGCCTTCGATGGTGAGCAACGCGGCCGCCTGCGTGGCCGGGGGACTTTGCAATCTTTCAGACGTCGAGGTCATTTCGCCTCCTTCATGCGAGGGTCCAGCAGATCGCGCACGGCGTCTCCCAGCAAGTTGATGCCGAACAGCGCCAGCGAGATCGCCGTGCCGGGGAACAGCACGAGCCAGAACGCCTGCTCGATGGAGGCGCGTCCGTCCGCCAGCATGCCGCCCCACGTGGGCTCCGGTGCGGGAACGCCCAGGCCCAGGAAGCTCAGCGCACTCTCTGCGAGGAGGGCCGAGCCGAACAGCGACGTCGAGAAGATCAGCAGCGGTTGCACGCAATGCGGCAGCACGTGACGAATGAAGGTCCAGACTTCGGAATTGCCCATCGTGCGCGAGGCGACCACGTAATCACGCGTGCGCAGCGAAAGCACGGCGCCGCGTGCAATGCGGCTCACGGACGGCGTGTAAGCAAGCCCGAGCGCGAGCACCACGCCCCACTTCGAGGGGCCGAGCACGGTCATGATGCCCAGCGCCAGCAGCAGGCCCGGGAACGCCATCAGCGCGTCGACGAACATGCCGGCGATACGGTCGAGCCAACCGCCGACGTAGCCGCAAATGGCGCCGATCAGCGTGCCGCCGGCGAGTGCCAGCAGCACCGAAGCCAGACTCACCGTGATGCTCACCCCGGCTCCGGCCATGAGACGCGAGAGCACGTCGCGACCGAATGCGTCGGTGCCGAACCAGTGCTGCATGCTCGGCGCGGCGTAACGCGCATAGAGATCCACGTCGGTCGGGTTGTAGGGCGTGTACACGAGGTCGACGGCGGCGATCAACACCAGCAGCCCGACCAGAAAGCCGCCAATCCAGAGGTTGGCGCGATGTAAAGATTTCATGGCGTTCAGTGTTTGAGTCGGGGGTCAAACAGCGGATAGAGCAGATCCACCACCAGATTGATGACGACGTAGATCAGCGCGATCACCAGCAGGCACCCTTGCACGACGGGGTAATCGCGTGCATAGATGCTCTCGACCAGCAAGCGCCCCATCCCCGGCAGCGTGAAGACGGTTTCGATCACAGCGCCGCCCGCGAGCAAGTGCCCCACGACCAGACCGATGACGGTCAGCGCCGGGCCGAACGCGTTCGGCAGCGTGTGACGTGCGAGCACGCGTGCTTCGCCAAGGCCCTTGGCGCGCGCGTGGGCGATGTATTCGAGTCGCAGCACATCGATGCTGCTCGCCCGGATCATGCGCGTGACGACGGCGATTTCCCCAAGGCTCACCGCGATGACCGGCAACACGAGGTAACGAACCGAACCCCAGCCGGCCTCGGCGAACGTCTGATAACCGAAAGTCGGCAGCCAGTGCAGCTTCACGCCGAAGACCCAGATCAGCAGAATGCCGGACCAGAAACTCGGGATCGAGACGAGCAGAATCGTCGTCATGACCACGGCCAGATCGCTGCGGCGATTCTGACGCCACGCAGCGAACAGCCCCGCCGGAATCGCCACGAGACAGGCGATGACCGTGGCGCTCAGCACGATCTGCGCCGTCACCGGAAAGGCTTCGGCGATAAGCGTGGAGACCGGACGGTGACGGGCAATCGACATGCCGAGATCGCCGCGCAGCAGATGCTCGACCCAGTGCAGGAACTGCATGGGCAGCGACTCGTCGAGACCGAACGAATGACGCAGGTGCGCGAGCAATGCGGGATCGTGAATGTCTCCCAGCATCAGCGTGGCCGGATCGCCCGGAATGGCGCGGATCATGGCGAAGACGAGCACCGCCACGATCACGACCGTGGGGAACGCCATGGCGAGGCGTTTGAACAGATACGTCGGCATGGCCTCAGTCCTTCGTGACGTTATAGAAGCGCTTCAGACGCAGCGGCCAGGTCATCACGCCATGCAGGCGCGAGCTGACCAGTATCAGGTCGGGCGAGTCGTAGAGTACGAGCATCGGCGCGTCGGCCAGCATGCGCTGGTGCAGTTCTGCAAGCACCTTGGCGCGCACGGCGTCGTTGGTTTCCCCGGCGATGCTGCGCAGCAGGGCCAGCGCTTCGGGGTTTTCCCACTGCACCAGCGGGTTGCGGTCCTTGTCGCCCAGCACGTCGGCAAAGATCAGCGCCGGATCGGTGCGTGCCGTGTAACCGAAGGCCATCAACTGGAAACGTCCTGCGCGGTAATCGGCGAGTTGCTTGCCCCACTCCACCACTTGCAGCTTGATGTTGATCCCCGCACGCGAGAGCAGCGATTGCAGATACACCGCCATCGTGAACATGTGCGAGTAGCGGCGATTGGTCTCCAGCGTGATCGGCTGACCGTGATAGCCCGCTTCCTTGAGCAGACGTTTGACCTCGGGTAGCGACTGCACGTAGCCGCGCTTCGTGATGTCGCTGGCGAGCGCGCTGGCGTTTGGCACGAGCGACGGGTTGTAGCCGGTGCGGCCTTCCGTCACGGCACCGGCAATGCCCGGCAAGTCGGCCGCCAATGCAATGGCGCGTCGAATGCGCACGTCGGAGAGCAACGGATCGCGGTTCTGGATGAGCATCACCGCCGGGTCGGCACCGGGGCCGGCCAGAATATGCCAGCGCGGGTCCTTCGGCGGCACGATCTGCTCGGACATGTTCATCGCATCGATCTGCCCGGCCATCAGCGCAGAGAGCTGCGAAGTTTCGTCGGGAATCACGACGAAGCGCACGTCGGCATGCGCGATCTTGCTGCCTGCGAGACCGCTCTCGGGTTCCTTGCGCGGACGGTAGCCGTCGAACGGCTTGAGCAGCACGTACTGCCCCGGCTGCCAGTCGCTGAACAGATACGGCCCGGTGCCGATGGGCTGGACCCACTTGCCCTGCGCGTCGACGCTATCGGGACTGAGCACCGCCATCGGGCAGCGCGGATCGGTCAGGTGATTGAGGAACAGCGCCGAGGGCTTGTCGAGCGAGAACACCACGGTGCTGCGGTCCGGCGCACTCACGTTCAGCACCTTCGCACCCGCGTGTCCATCGTAGGCGCGGCGGCAATAGAACCCGGTGTGCGGATTCATGAAGTACTCGTAGCTCCACTTCACGTCGGCCGCCGTCATGAGCTTGCCGTTGTGAAAGTGCACGCCGTGACGCAAGTGGAACGTATAGGTCTTGCCGTCCGGCGAGATATCCCACGAGTCGGCGAGCATCGGGCCGATGCTCATGTCGTCACGCAGCGCGACCAGCGATTCGACCACGTGCGCGAGGACCGTATCGGTCGCGGTGTTGCGCAGGATGCTGCCCGGCATCGAAGTGGGCGTATCCGTGCTGATCGCGAAACGGATCTCGTGATGCGGCACGGGCGTCTGGGCTGGCTTGTCTGGCGTCTGCGGCGTCTGCGCTGCCGCCGTGCCCGCAAGCGCAGCGGCCGACGCGAGCACCGCGCCGGCCAGACACGCCCGTGCGCTGCGCCGCGCCATTGTCGTCATTGTTTTGGGGAACATCAAGAATCGTCTGAATAAGGGGAGCCTTCGCCGGGACGTCGTCTCCTGTTGACGTTACCCGGCGAGCCCGAACCGCCGAAGCTGGCGGAGCGAAACTTCAGCGCAGCCGGTATTCCACAAATTCGCGGGACTCGTACGGCTTGCGCGCGATCCACAGGACGCCTTCGGCCGCGTCCATCAACGTGGTCGACACCGTCGCGGCAATGCTGTCGAAGCTGACCTTGCGCGGCACGCGCAGGACACCGACCGGTGCGCCGAAGTCGTCGGCCAGCGCCGCCTTGATGACCGTCCAGTCGATCTTGCCCTGGGTGCGGCGCGCATCTTGCAGCGCCTGCGTCACACGACGCTGGCGGTAGATCGAGTCGGGGCTCTTGGCCAGACCGAGGTCGCGCAACTTGGTACGCGCGACCGGGCACATCCAGTGGTTGGCGTGCACCAGCACGTCGTCTTCCGGCGTGAGCCAGAAGATCTCGTCCGGCGCGCATTCGAGGTCGACGGCTTCGCCCTTTGCGTCGGCCAGCATCAGGTTGTTCGACGCATAGCGGCGCGTGCTCCACAGAGCCTTCATGGCATCGGCCATGCTGGTCGAGTCGAGCATGCGACGGCGAATCAGGGCGAGCGGCGTGTCGGCCTGGCTGGCGTTGCGGTAATCGCGATCGGAGGTGAGGAAGTTGCCCGAGAGCGAGAGTCCCGCGCTGTTGATGCCATGACGCCCGAGCGTGCCCGCCTCGGTGAACACGAGCAGATCCGGGCCGTCCTCGCGCC
The DNA here is from genome assembly GCF_044745225.1 of Pandoraea sp. NPDC087047. Classification (NCBI taxonomy): domain Bacteria; kingdom Pseudomonadati; phylum Pseudomonadota; class Betaproteobacteria; order Burkholderiales; family Burkholderiaceae; genus Pandoraea; species Pandoraea sp. NPDC087047. Next base: position 364,532 of record NZ_JBIUZU010000004.1, on the reverse strand, counting down.
GCATGCGCAGCACGATGCCGGTGTCGGCGCATTCTGCGCGCCAATCCCAGTTGTGGGCGTGCATCAGACGGCCGGTAGCGCTCGCCTGCGGCATCACGATCAGGCCGGTACAACCGTCGTCGAGCGCTTTGCGGGCTTCGCCGATCTCGTCATGGCCGTACATCATTTCGGTGCGGCAGTTGATCAGTACGATGTCCTCGATCGTCAGCCCCGCGCCCTGTGCAATGCCGCGCATTTCCTCGAGATAGGTCGCATCGAACGCCTCGATGATGGGGATCATGCGGGCCGACAGGGCGCGCTGGCGCTCATGCGACACGCCGCGCTTGTCGAGCTGCGAGCGGTACAAGGCCAGGCTGCGCGCAACGCGCTCGGGCACCTGGCGGCCATGCGCCAGGCCGCGCTCGAAGGGGCTGCCGCTCACATCTACCAGCACAAAGGCTTCATTGGCATTCATCGTAGTTCTGTCCCATCTAGTCATCACGCATTCATCGTAAGAGGCCAAATCTCGTCCGGGAAGAACGGACTCGGCGATCGGTATCGCTTTTGCCGATCACGGTACCGCACATGCCGCCAAAAACCGTTCATCCACACTGCGCCCCGCCGTGCGGCGACCCACCTGCGTCGCAGATGAATCGCCCCTCCAAAAGGGCATCGATAAGGGTTTTCCCGAAGGTCCAGCCCCTATCGGAAAAATCGATCGTGAACCGTAGAACTTGGCTTCCGCGACATTTCTTTTTCTTGAAAACTCTGCCCTCGTCAACACCCGGCGACCCGCTGCGGTGTGACGCGCTGCCTGCCGACCCAGCGGCGCACGCTCGACTTGCGAATCACTCTTATAACAACGCCGGGAAGCACAGCCGCCTCGCAACGCTGTGATTTCACGGGGTTCAAGTCCCATGGAGATCTCAGAATGAAGTATGGAATGCCGGCCATTGCCGTTGCCAGTTGTCTGGTTTGCGGCAGCGCTTTTGCACAGAGCAGCAACGTCCGTTTGTACGGCTTGATCGACAACGGATTCGTGTACAACAACAACGCGAAAGGCGCGTCGCAATACCAGTTGGCGTCGGGCAATTTGCAGGGTAGCCGCTGGGGTATTGCGGGTACGGAAGATCTCGGCGGCGGATTGTCTGCCGTGTTCCGTCTGGAAGGCGGCTACAGCATCGACAGCGGTGCACTGGGCCAGGGCGGGTCGCTGTTCGGACGGCGCGCGACGATCGGGCTGGCAAACCGCTACGGCACGTTCTCGCTGGGGCGTCAGTACGATGCGCTCACCGACTACATGGCGGGCTACTCGGCCACAGGCTCGGCACGCGGGGACGTCGTGAAATCGTGGGCGGGCGTCTATGGCGCGCACCCGGGCGACCTCGATAACCTCGGCGGCTCGAACCGCACCAACAACGTCATCAAGTTCTCGAGTGCCAGCTTCAACGGCCTGTCCGGCGAAGTCGCCTACAGCCTCGGCAACAAGGCCGGCGACATCACCAGCAGCCAGAGCTTCAGCTTTGCGGGCGCGTATCGCAACGGTCCGCTCGACGCCGGCGTCGCGTATCAGAACGTGCGCAACCCGAACTATGCCAACTGGGGCGTGAATCCCAGCGCCAACACGGCCACGTCGACCAGTTCGCTCAACATGAACAGCCCGATCTACAGCGGCTTTGCGTCCGCCAAGACGATGCAGGTGGTCGCGGCCGGTGCGGCGTATCAGATCGGCACCGTGCGCATTGGCGGCATCTACACCAACGTCGAGTTCCAGCATCTGGGCGGCACGCCGGGCAATGGCCTGAACCCGCTGAAGCTGGCAGGCACTGCCGTGTTCAATACGTATGAGCTGAACGTGGCGTGGCGTCCGATTCCGGTGGTGCAACTCGCCCTGTCGTACGCGCTCACGCAGGGCAGCTCGGTCGGCAGCGTGTCGGGCGCCAACTACGGTCAGTGGAACCTCGGCGCAGACTATTCGCTGTCCAAGCGCACCGATCTATACGCCGTGATGGTCTACCAGCGTGCGTCGGGGGTGGATTCGACGGGCAAGGCGGCGGTCGCAGCCGTGGCCAACCTGTCGGCGTCCTCCACCAGTTCGCAGGTCGGCGCGACCGTGGGCATTCGTCACGTGTTCTGAAGCTGATGACGCTTTCCGCTATCGACCCTTTGCCCACAGGTGGGCAACGCTTGCCCCCTGCTTCGCAGACCCTCGCACTGCTGGGCGATAGCTGGGTGCGCGGCTCCGGTTTGCCTTTCGCGGCGACCGGCCGCGCGCCAACGTATTTCGTCCCCGAACTGGCCCGTGCACTGCGTGAGCGCTTTGGCGATGCGGGTGGGGGATGGTGCGGCTTGTCGTACACAACATCATCCGAGCGGCGCGGCGGCGCCGCGGAGCCCGACCGGTTCAGCCAGACGGGGACAGGCAGTTGGCGCACCCACGTTCGCCATCAGCCAACGCCCGACCTCTGCACCAGCACCAGCGACACCCCCGGCGATCTGATTCGCGTGACGTGGCGCGGCGACGCCACGTCGTGCGTCGTATTGCACGCGTTCGCGGGCGGCGCGATCAACTACCGGTGGAATGGCGGCCCCTGGCACGGCCTGACGCTGGGCGGCATGCCCGGTCAATCGCGTTATGCGCTGCTGGACTTCCCGGTGGAAGGCGCCTGGGAACTGGATATTGCCGTCGCACAAGGGACCGTGACGCTCGCGGGCATCGAGCATCGCGCCGACGCGCCGGGCATTCGCATCCACAACCTTGGGGCGGGCGGCAGTTCGACGGCGGACTGGCTGGCGGCGGCGCGCTCGGGCGCGTGGTTCGCCGGGCTGCATGCGCTGGCTATCGATTCTGCGGTGCTGTTACTGGGAACGAACGACCAACGCGATCTCGACGCGGCGCAATATCGCGCCAATCTCGGCGAGATCGTCGACCGGATGCGGGTTCAGTTGCCCTCGCTGCGCCTGACGCTCGCCTGCTCGCCCGAGAACAGCGACGACGCGCCGCAGCGGCGCACGCGCCCCATGCTTGCCTATCAGGAAGCGGCGGCCGCAGTCGCAGCCCGCCACGGTTTGGCGATGGTGGATTTGCAGCCCGTTTTCGGCGATGTGGCGGACTATGGCCATCACGGCACACGGCCGTTGCTCGATGCGTCCCGATTGCATCCGAACGCCGCAGGCGGTGCCGTGTTGCGCGAGCGGATGATGGCGGCGTGTCTGGCATTACTCACGCCGCCACCGGACTGCGTCACGCGCCGATGATGTCGCTCGTGCGAGGGATGACGACAGCCTGTCCATGCAGCTTGCCGTCCTCGTCGAGCAATTGCCACAGTGTCGCTTCCTCGATCATGAATCGCTCGCCCGACTTGGTGATGCGCACCCCTCGGTAACCGGATTCGTAGCCGAGCCGCTGCACTCGTTCGAGGAAACGCCGGCGCTCCTCGCGATTCGGGGCTTCGGCAGAGAGCCTCGACGGCAACCGGGTGATTTCGTCCCAGTCGTAGCCGAATCGGCGCTGCGCCGCCTTGTTGCCGTAAATGAACACCGGATCGGGCGCCGTGTTGTGTGCAAGCACGGCGAACGGGGCGCTTTCATAGAGCCATTCGGCGGCGTTTGCGACGGGGATGTCGTTCGGCACGAGCGGACGACCGAGCAGCCGAGCGTGGCTATGCGACAGAAGTTGATAAAACGCGGGATCGGAATAAAGCGGAATCATCGGCGTGCTTCTATAAGCGAAATTACGGGAGCACCGACGATACAACACCCCATCAAATTGCGGAGGGGGAGCGAGCGGCGAAACAACAGTGTCCGCTCAGTCCATCTCACGCATTCGAGGGGTTTCGGATAGGTCTCAATCGCCTGTCACTGCGCGAGCATCAGTTCGAGATTCTGGATCGCGGCACCCGACGCGCCCTTCCCCAGATTGTCGAGCACCGCAGCGAGCAGGATTTGCCCGTGTTCCCGATTGGCGAAGACGCTCAGCGCCATGACGTTCGTGCCGTTGAGCGCCTCCGGATTGAGTTGTTTCCCAACGCCTGGCGCCTCCATCGGCATGACCCGGACATATTTTTCATCGGCATAGTGAGTCGTGAGGCAGTTGTGCAGCGTCGCGCCATCGACACCCGGCTTCAGCAGCCGTGCCTCGACAGGAATCGTCAGCACGATCCCCTGACGGTACGCGCCGTACGACGGCACGAACAGGGGGCGGCTCGCGAGGCCCGAATAACGCTCGATCTCGGGCGTGTGCTTGTGCGACAGCTCCAGCCCGTACACCCGATGCAACGACCGGTGCGACGCGTTCGGCCCCTCATGTTCGTCGACACCGGCGCGCCCTCGGCCGGTGTAACCCGACACGGCATTGATGCTGACCGGATAGTCGCGCGGGATGAGTCCCGCATCGAGCAACGGCCGCAGCAGACCGATAGCGCCGGTCGGATAGCACCCGGGATTGGAGACACGGCTGGCGCTCGCCACGCGTTGTGCCTGACCTCTCACCATCTCGGGAAAGCCGTACACCCAGTCCGCCCGTGTGCGATGCGCGGAACTCGCATCGATCACCCTGACGCGGGGATTGACGACGGACTCGGCCGCCTCGCGCGCCGCGGCGTCGGGCAGGCAGAGGATCGCGATATCGCAACTGTTGATGGCTTCGGCGCGGCGCTGCGGGTCCTTGCGCTGCGCGTCGGGCAAGGTGATCAGCGCAATATCGGTGCGCCCACGCAGTTGCTCGTGGATCTGCAATCCCGTGGTGCCCTGGTCACCGTCGATAAAAATAAGCGGAGAAGACATTGGCGAATACCCCATCAATCGGTTGTGAACCTTCGTCGAGGTGATATCTTCGCGCTACGGTTAAAATTAAAAAAGTTGAATTTCATGAATCTGAAATTCCATTCTTCTGAATTACGGTGACGACATGAGAGAGATCAGCCTCGACCGCTTGAAGACGCTTGTTGCCGTGGCAGACAGCGGCTCGTTTGCCGACGCCGCACAGGCGTTGCACCTCTCGCCGCCGACCGTCAGCTTGCATATCGCGGATCTGGAAGCGCGGGTCGGCGCTTTGCTGTTGTCGCGCAAACGCGGGCATGTGCGGCCGACGTCGGTCGGCGAGGCGCTGGTCGAGCGCGCACGGCGCTTGCTCGCCGACGCCGAGCGCACGCTGGAGGACATCGAACGTCATGCGCAGGGGTTGGCAGGACGCGTCCGGATCGGCGCGTCGACGGGCGCTATCGCGCACATCCTGCCGCAGGCGCTCGAAGCGCTGCGTCTGGATCATCCGGATATCGACGTCCAGGTGGCCATCCTGACATCGCAAGAAACGCTGAGCCGCTTGCATCGTGGCGCGCTCGATCTGGGACTGGTGGCGTTACCGCAGTCACAGGTCAAGGGCCTGAGCATCCGGCAATGGCGGCGCGACCCGGTGATGGCGTTCCTGCCCGCCCATTGGTCCTGCCCCAAACACGTGACGCCGGACTGGCTCAGCGCGCAGCCCCTAATCCTGAACGACAGCACCACGCGTCTGTCGCGGCAGACAGCGGAGTGGTTCGCCGCCGCCGGCCATCACCCGACGCCCCGAATCGAGCTCAATTACAACGACGCAATCAAGAGTCTCGTGGCGGCGGGCTACGGTGCGGCCCTTCTGCCGCATGAGGCGACGACACCCCACACCGACGAGCGAATCGCCATGCGGGGGCTACGCCCGGCGCTGTGGCGTGAGTTGGGCATCGCGCATCACACGGGGGCGCTTGAGCGCTCCACGCAGCATGTGCTCGACGCCTTGTGGGGGCTACGCGTCCGATAGCTCATGCGGCGGCGGCCACGGTGAACATCGAAACCGTGCCTCGCATCCGTGTCGCCTGCTCGTCGAGCGACTGCGACGCGGCGGCGGCCTCCTCCACCAGCGCGGCGTTCTGCTGAGTGACTTCGTCGATCTGGCCGATCGCCTGATGGATCTGCTGGATGCGCTGCCCCTGGTCGTCCGACGCCGAAGCAATTTCCCCAACGATCCCCACCACCCGCTTCACGGCCTCTTCTACCGACGCTGTCACCCGTCCCACTTCTTCCGCCTGCGCCGAGCCGGCCTGCACCGTGAGCACCGACTGCTCGATCAGTCCCTTGATCTCCTTGGCAGCACTCGACGAGCGCTGCGCGAGGTTGCGCACTTCCGACGCCACCACCGCGAAGCCACGCCCCTGCTCGCCGGCCCGGGCGGCTTCGACCGCGGCGTTGAGCGCCAGAATGTTGGTCTGGAAGGCAATGCCTTCGATCAGATTCGTGATCTCCGCGATCCGCGCTGCGCTCGACGAGATGTCGGCCATCGTCTCGACCATGCGCCCGACGACGGTATGTCCCTCATCGGAAATCCGGGTGGTGTCGATGGCGAGCGCGTTGGCCTGATTGGCGTTATCCGCATTGCGCCGCGCGGTCTCGGTGATCTCGCCCAGACTGGCCGCCGTGTGTTGCAGCGACGCCGCCTGCTGCTCCGTACGCGATGACAGATCGATGTTGCCGGCCGCGATCTGTTGCGACGCGACGCTGACCGCGTCGCTCGACGTCCGAACCTCCGTAATGACCACCGAAATGCGCGCTAGCAAACGGTTGAGGGCGACCGCCGTGAGACCGATTTCGTCCGAGCCCTGCACCGCCGCCGGTTGCGAAAGATCGAGGGATTCGCTCATGTGCTGCAAGGTGTGCTGAAGATGCTGCAACCCACCCCGGATCAGCCGGTACAGGCGAGCGCCAAGGGCGCCGGTGAGCAACATCGCGGCCACAATGATCGCTGCCATGACGCCGGTCGCCGTACGATACGCCTGCGCGTTCTCGGCGCGAACGGTCTGGCCGTGGTCCACGTTGTAGGCGAGGTGGCGATGCAAGCCCTGATTCAGATTATCGGCGGCGGTGTGCACTTCGCCGCCGTCGTGCAGCATGCCGAGGGCGGCGTCGCGATCCCCCGCGCGCATGCGGGCGAAGAATGTCTGACGTGCCTTCCGATAGGCGGCAATGTTCGCGACGTCGGCGGCCAGCATCCGTTGATCGGTGTCGTCGATGACCCCGTGAGAGCGATATTCATCAATACGTTGATCGTAACGACGGTCGGCGTCCGCGATGATCTGCTCCATCGCTTTGCGGCTGTCGTCGTCCACACCGTCGACGGCATAGCGGTAGACGTTCAGCCGCATGTCGGCCACGTCGTCGAGCGCCATGGAGATCGATTGCAGCCCGGGAACCGTCTGCGTCTCCAGCCCTTCAATGCGGTTGAACGACCGCCCCAGTTGCCGCAGGCCGTACCCGCCAACGAACGCCAATGCGAACAACGCCACCCCAAGCGTGACGACAAGACGCCGTACGATAGTCATTTTTCTTACCCCCGATCAGTATTTCGGCACAGCCAAGCGAGATCGCACTCGCGGCGACTGCCTACAAAACACTCGAGGATTCGGGTTTATTCCAGAAGATGGCGTTCATGTACGCGGCGCAGCCCGCCGGGTTCGGCGAGCTGCACCGCTTCTAGCGAACGCAAGTCCTTCAGGCACTGCGCAGCGCAGGACGCGACCCTTTGCCGAGCACCAGATTGGCAATCACGGCAACAACAACGTTCACCGCCAACGCGATCAACCCGGTGTAGAGCGAAATCTTGTCGCCGCCGAGCGTGAACGTGTGCACCGGCTTGATACCGTCGGCGAACGCCAGCCAGCTTCCGTACACGATACCGAAGGCCCATCCGCACAGCAGCGCGCGCGCACCGAACCAGCTCACGAACAGGCCGAACACCAATGCCGGGAACGTCTGCAGGATCCAGACACCGCCGAGCAACTGGAGATCGAGTGCGAACTGCGTCGGCAGGAACAGGATGAACACCAGCGCGCCCAACTTCACGACCAGCGACACGATCTTGGCCACCTTCGCCTCGCCCTCATTCGAGATGTTCGGATTGACGTAGGGCTTCCAGAAGTTGCGCGTGAACAGATTGGACGCCCCGATGGACATCACCGCCGCGGGCACCAGCGCACCGATGGCAATCGCGGCGAACGCAAAGCCCGCGAACCAGCTCGGGAACAGGCCGTTGAACAAGGCCGGCACGACATCGTTGTTCGTCTGCACCTTCACGCCGGCGGCGTAGGCCATGAAGCCAAGCAATGCGATCAGGCCGAGCAGCACCGTGTACGCCGGCAGGAACACGGCATTCTTGCGAATCGTGTTGGCGTCCCTGGCTGCGAAAATGCCCGTCAACGTGTGCGGATACATGAACGCCGCCATGGCCGAGCCCAGCGCCAGCGTGGCAAACGGCAGGAACTGCGCGGGTTGGAGCGTGAGGCCCGTCGCACCGCCCTTCTTGGCGAAGACATCGCGCGCCGTGTCGAACACCGCACCGTAGCCGCCCAGCTTGGCAGGTACCACCACCACGGCCACCAGGACGACGATGTAAATCATCAGATCCTTGACGAACGCGATCAGCGCCGGCGCCCGCAGGCCCGCCGCATAGGTGTACAGCGCAAGAATGACGAACGCGGCCAGCAGGGGCAGTTCGCCCGTGAGCCCCAGCGCCTTGATGACGACTTCCATCCCGATCAGTTGCAGCGCGATGTACGGCATCGTCGCGACCACGCCCGTGAGCGCAATCGCGAACTCCAGCGGACGCGACTGGTAACGGCCGAAAACGACGTCGGCCGCCGTCACGTGCCCGGCCTTGTGCGCCGCATGCCACAGCTTCGGCATGATCAGGAAGACGATCGGGTACACGAGAATCGTATAGGGCAGCGCGAAGAAGCCATAGGCGCCGACGGCGTAGACCAGGGCCGGGACAGCGATCACGGTGTAAGCGGTGTAGAAGTCACCGCCGACGAGGAACCAGGTGATCCAGGCGCCGAAATTACGGCCGCCAAGGCCCCACTCGTCCAGATGGGCGCCTTTGTTCGAGGGACCCCGCATCCAGCGCGACGCCCAGAAACCCATGACCGTCACGAGGATAAAGAAGAATACGAAGACCGCTAATGCGGTCCAGTTGATACCCGCGGTGTCCATTTACTCTTCCCCTTTCTTCAGACCGTCGCGAAACACAATCCAGATGAGCAGCGAGGTCAGCGGCACCCAGGCGAACTGGTACCAGTAAAAGAAGGGAAAACCCCAGAGTGATGGCAACTCACGGTTGTAGAAAGGAATCCACAACAAACCGATAAACGGCAGCAATAGCAGTAACCGCATGTCAGCACGTCTCCTCTTTTTTCTCATTCGATCGAAGCGCATGAACGTCACGCTTAAATACACTCTAGCTGATCGATGTCGGTTTTGCTGAGGTGCTCGCGAGGGCCTGAAATAGCGGGGTTTCAGGGGTTTGGAGGGGTGTTGTGCGTGTTGAAACGGATGATTCGATCCGCCCCTCGTCAGGACGATCTCGCCAATAGTTCACCGGCCAAACGTGTCGTTATCCTGGCCTGCGTGTCCGGAAGAACGAGGGAGGGGAATTCGTCAAACCGAAGTCCTGTGCAGCATCGCGCTTCGAAACAAGACGACCAGAGCGAAAAACGACAGGATCGCGCCGACAAGCACAAAGGCTTGATGAATACCGAAACTCGCGCGCAGAGGGTTCACTACCAGAGGATTGACGAAATCCCCCAGATAGAGCGCCGTAAACATGAACCCGGAGGCTCGGCCACGCACGGAGGGCGCCGCGCGATCCAGCAGTACTACAGCAAGATACGGGCCAACGCATCCCCCTCCGATCGCCGCAATACCGCAGCCCACGATCATCGGCATCATCAGGTGACTTGACCCCATGAGAACGTATCCGCCCCCCATCAGGGCAAGGCAGATGCAGAAGATCCAGCGATCTCCGACCCATGATCGCACCCGGCCATAAGACGCCGCACCGACCATGCAGGCCAGCGCGCTTGTCGCCATCACCCACGACTGCACACCAGGGCTCGTGATCCCGCTCTGCGCCAGCAGGAACGACAGTTGCACGGCGTTCATGAACACCGCCGCGAATACCAGCACGATCAGGAGGTATACCGGCAACAGTGCGAGCAACGGATGACGGTCGTTGTGTCCGGTTTGCCTCGGTGGGCGCTGCGCATTGGCTTGTGACCGTACGGCCGGCACGACCGCGGTTGCGACGAGCAAAACAGGAAGCGCCAGGAGATACAGAAAAAATGGCGCGCGCCATCCGTATGCCTCGCCAACGCCGCCCGCGACCAGCAGCGAGACGAGCCCCACCGCAGAGCCCGCAGCGCTTTGGTAACCGAGTATGCATGCGCGTTGCTCCGGCTCGAATCGCTGCGCAATGATCGCCAGCGTCGATGTGGCGCACCCCGCGGCGGCCAGCCCCGTCAGCAGACGAGTGAACAGAAGCACGGACAGCGCATCGACATAAAACCCGGCGAACCCGGCCAGTGCATATGTCAGCAGCGACCCAAGCAGGAGCGCACGCGCCCCCAGCCGCTCGACTGCCCAACCCGTCACCAGGCCGCCAAGCGCGATACCGATGCCCGGCATGGTCATGATCAGTTGCGCGGCAAATGCCCCGTCCCCGCCCCTGGCGAAATGTTGAGCGAGCCCCGGCAACACCGGCCCTACCGCAGTAAACATCAAGGCCATACACGGACTGCTTGACGCCAGAACCAGCAGAAGGAGGAAGCGCGTCCTCGCCTTGCCGTTCAACGCCATCGCGGCGCTCACCTTGCTCATCTCGCTTACCTTACTTACCTCAACTGACTTCATGATCGACTCTATCTGCCTATGTCTTTCTTTTTGCGATGCGGCGCCGTGCCGGGCCCTGACAGGCGCTCCCCGACTTGAATTCAGAGGCCCGGCTTGATCAGCACCTTGATCGCCTGGCCGCTCGCCTGCACGGCAAACGCCCGCTTGATTTCAGCAATGGGAAATTGATGTGAGATCAGCATGCGGCGATCGATCTTTCCGGACGCCATCAAATCCAGCGCCTGCTTGAGCTCATCTGCGGCATAACCGTTCGATCCGCGAATCACAATCTGCTTGTGGATAATGGGCATCGGATCGAGCGTCACCTCACCCTCGAAGGCGCCAAAGCAGATGATTCGGCCGCCACGCGGGCCCACCATCTCCATGGCGGACTGCAACGGCGGCGGACCCTTCACGTGTTTCAGGTAGCCGGCGCAATCGAACACGACGCTTACGTTCGGCGCGACGAACGGCGCCGAATACATCGGCAGGACGCCGCAGATATGCCCCACCTGCTCCACCGGCTTCTGGGTGAGCGCGTTGATCGCGTGTGTTGCGCCAAGCGCCTTCGCCGTGTGCAACCGCTGCGCCGAGACATCGATGGCCACGATATGACCAACATCGATGTCGAGTGCGCGCAGCACCTGGATCACTCCCAGGCCAATCATGCCAACGCCGAAGATGACGACGTTCTCACCCGGCCCGATCTCTGCGAGCCGCACCATCTGTAGCCCGTCAGCCAACGGTTCGGTCGTTGCGGCGTCCTCAAAGGACACCGTCTGCGGCATATGCGTGATCTGAAAGGGATTCACCGGTATCGGAACGAACTCGGCCATGCCCCCCATGCCGACCCCGACTACGCGGTCTCCAGAGGTGAAATCCTCGACGCCCTCCCCAACCGCGACAACCGTTCCGGCAAACTCATGACCCGGAATCTCCCGGCCACAAACGCTCACCCTGACGAGATCGGCACGGTGAGCGTTTGTGCGATACATGTGAAGATCGCTGCCGCAGATCCCGCATGCTTCAACCTGAATCAGAACCTCGCCCTCGCCAACGCCGGGACAAGCGACATCGCTCAATGCCTCGATGTCGCCAGGTCCGTGGAACACGGCCGCTTTCATGGGCACCTCCCTTCTCGAAATTGCGTGTTCATGCCAAATCACCTGCCGGCCGCACGCAACATGTCTGGCGTGAACTGGCTTTCTTTGAGCGATCCGTCATCCACAGTCATCGGTGCCTTTTGCTCGTTGATCAGACGAAGCGCCGCATACGCACTCGAATTCAGATCGTGGTACACACAGGTAAGAGGGCTGATCGATTGCGCTTCGTACAGGTAGAGCGTGTTGCACATCGCCGTACGCCAGAGCTGGTGGCGGCCATCGTAGTTGTCACCCAGAACGGCAACCCAGCTATCCTCGTCGATGTAGATCCGGCGTTTGCCATAGAGATGGCGGTAGCCTGCTTTCAGGGTCGCCTCCAGCACCCATACGCGGTGCAACTCATAGCGGATGAAGTCCGGGTTGATATGCCCCTTGGTCTTCAGCATCTCGCCATACCTGAGCGTCGGGCTGTGCAATCGGTAGGTGTTGTAGGGGATGTAAATCTCTTGCTTGCCGACGATCCTCCAGTCGTAGCGTTCGTTCGAGCCGTTGAAGATGAGCTCGTCGTCAACCGTCAGGAAACCGCCCGGGCCATTCGGCTGATCGAAACCGAAATTCGGCAACTGGCGCACGCGACGGGTGCCCGGACTGTATTGCCAGACATCCAGAAAGTCTTTCTTGTAATTGAAGGGTACGCGTGCGTAGGTCAGCGTCCCCTTGTCACGCTCAGGGATCAGCTTTTCGGAAAAGCTGTAGGAGTTTGCGCCGACCTCTGTGCTGACATGCTTCCTGGTGTCGGCTTTGGACACCACGACCTTGTGAAACTCACGTGCCCATGCAATGGTCCCGTTGGGATACACCACCGCCGAATCGAAGGTGCCGACTTCACGGGCCGGCGCCAGCGGCAAGACGACGTTCCACTGGAGCTCGTATCCCGTCTTGGGGATCGGAAACGGCGATACGCCACTGGTTGCACGCACACCGGCGCCCCCATCGACGACTTCCGCCTCTACCGCATTCTTCTTCGAAAGATCACAAGCCCACTGCGGGAAACCCCAGTCCCGATGGCTCGGGTAGACAGACATCTGAAACGTATCCGGATATTTCTTGAACAGCGCCTTCTGCCCATCGGTCATGCGATCGGCATACTGCGCCACGTTCTGCGCGGTGATGACAAAGAGCGGCTTCTCGTCGGCATACGGGTCCGGCCAGAAATGGCCCGGCCCACCGTACTTGACGTTAGGCGGCGCCCCACGCTGTTTGCCCGTGTACGCGGGGATGGACCCATCTTTGTTGCCAGCCTTCTCCGCGCCAAAGCAGGTCAGATCCTGTCCGAGCCTTCTGGCCTCGTCCGCACTCACTTTCGCTAGCGCCCCCTGCGCGCCGATAGCCAGGACGCATCCGGCCATCAGCGAGATGGACGATCCACGACGTCGAGTCGCACTCATGTTTTGCTCCTCCGTTCTCTAAGTCAGAAGCTGTACTTCACGTTAAGCGTGATGAAGTCCCGGTCTGCGAGGGGCCGACGCTGCCGCCCATACCCATCCAATGCAGGCTTGCCGAGAAACGCGTTGTACTTCAGGGCAATTTCGAGATTGCCCAGATAGGTGAAAGTCGCGCCGAGACTTGCGCGCATGTCGCCGCCGTGCAACATCCCGGTTTGAGACACGACACCAATGCCGTACAGCGTGTGATTCCAGGAGATGGGGACCGACAGATCCCAGCCGGGGAATACGTTGTTCCAGCTCGGGATGTAGGAAATCTGATATCCCAATGCACTTCGGGTGGCGCTCACCAGATCGCTGTTCCGTGCTCCCGCGTCAAAGGGATTGCCGTCGACACCCAGCAAGTACTGCCCAACCACTTCGCCAAGCACCAGCGATCGATCCGAGATTGCGTTCGGGCCGAAAGCGTCGAACACGTTGAGCTGCGCCTGTATGGCCTTGCCTCGAACAATGGCCGGGAAACCCGGCGTATCGATTTGAACCGGAAGCCCATCGTGATAAGCCATCTCCCCTGCAACGCTGGCATTCCCCAGGCGTGTGGTGAAGCTCAACGCCGTCGCCCTGACATTCTCGAAATAACGAACGCGATAGGTCGGCATTGCACCGCGGGTATCGAACTCCACCATGGGCGTCTTGGTGGAATAGTTGATGTGGTAAGCCCCCATCTCGAACGCAGGCGACAGCCGGAACCGGGTACCGATACCCCATTGCCCACTGGGCTTCGGCATCGCGTCCGGCGTGCGGTCGATGGCGAAACCGGGGGCCAGAAACATCTTCTGCGCACCGGGGCCGAGCACGTCGGTCATGAAGAGGTAATCGCCCGTTGGCTGGAGCTCTGTCGGTCGGAACCGGTATTGGTAGTAGGCCAGCAAGCTGATGTCCCTCGTCACCGGGTACTGCCCGGAGATTTGGCCGGTCGGCAGCAGAACATCCTTGGTTTCGACGCCGGCGATATTGGATTTGGTGGCGTCCGCGCGGCCTTGTCCGCCGGAGATGCCCGGGAAGAATAGGCTCTCTCCCCAGGCGACGACGTGATGACCCGCGTTGACGCTGAGTTTCCTGCCGTCACCAAGATCCCAGCTTCCGTAGGCAAACGCGTCCAGGAGACGAGCACGCCGCCCGTCGTAGTCGCGCGTGGCCGAACTGAACGAATTGCTGTTGCCGGAACGGTTCAGCGTGGCTTGCGAGTCGTTGTCGTTTCCCCGGTTGTAGACATCGTCGTAGAACGCGCTTCCCCCGACAAAAATGCCGTAGTTACGCCATTTGATGTCGGCCTGGCCGGTCACGCTCATCCGATTGTTCACCAGGCTGCCCCGCTTGAAGCTGCGCTCGGAATCGTCCGCATTGGCGTCGTTCATGAGCGCTTGAGACGGTCTGCCTACGCGAACGCCCAACGAATAGTTGGTCGTCAGAAGATAGTCCACGCGGACGTCTTCCCCCATCGTGACGGTGCCCGCCCCGGTGGACGCCGATGCCGTCGCAAACGAACATGCCGCGAGTCCCCTCACCCACTGCGCTCCCGTATTGCCGGTCTTACACGACGTCCCTGTTCTTTCCATGCGTGCCATACCTGCCATGTGTGCCCTACGTGCCATACCCCGTCGTCCACTTTTGTGTTTTTCGTGAATGCCTCCCCCGATGCGTGCCGAGGCGTCGCATCGTTTGCCTCTCAAGGCGTTACCCTCCTCAGGTCGGCCTGCGTTTGAGCGCCGGAACAACGCCGCTGGCAACGCGGCAGCAGCCACGCCGCGAGCGCGGGTAGCAGGAAAATCGCGCCGAGCACGTTCACCAGAAACATGAAAGCCAGCAGAATCCCCATATCGGCCTGGAACTTGAGCGGCGAGAATGCCCAGGCGCCGACGCCAATCGCCATCGTCAGTGCGGTAAATACCGCGGGCGTGCCTCGCTGTCGAATGGCTTCGTAGAAGGCAGTTCGAAAATCCATCGCACCGCCTGCCATTTCGTGCTCGATGCGCTCGTAGAGGTAGATGCCGTAGTCCACCCCGACCCCCACGCCGAGCGCGATCACGGGTAGCGTGGCAACCTTCAGGCCGATGCCTAACGCGGCCATCAGCGCGTTGCAGAGGATCGACGCGATCGCCAACGGCACGACGATGCAGAGCACCGCCCGCCACGTCCGGAACGTGATCAGGCAAATCAGTGCGATCGCGCCAAAAATCGACAGCAGCATCGTGACTTCAGCGCGTGCCACTTCTTCGTTGGTCGCCGCCATGATTCCGGCATTGCCGCCCGCCAGCCGAAAAGACAGGTCGATCCGGGGCGACTCGCCGGGGATTGCGTTCTCGCGTTTGAAGCGCTTCACTTCCTCGACAATATGTGCGAGCGTTGCGCCCTGATGGTCCTTCGTATAAATGAGGACCTGCATTGCCGTGCATCCATCGGTGTTCATGCCCAGGTCCGGGTTGTAAGCGCCTGCCCCCTGTTGCAGCGCCCGGCGACTTCGCGGCAAGGCTTGCCAACGCGGATTGCCCTCGTTGTTGGCGGCAATCCCCACCTTGGCCATGTCCGGCACACCCACCACCGACTGAACGCCATGCACACCGCGCATGAAGATTTCAAACCGATCCACGGCATGCATCACGGGATAGTGCAGGCAGGCGTCGTCTTCGTAACCCTTCGCCTCGACAACGACGGCGAGCACGTCGACCCCGACAACGTAGTTGCCGACGATGCTCGCGTAGTCGCGGTTGTACTGCGAGCTCGCCCGCAACTCGGGAGCGCCATCGCCGATATCACCGATCGTCAGATACCGCGCCCCGGCGGTTCCCACGGCCAACAGGACACAGCAGACAAGCAGGACGAATGCCGCCGGCCGGCGCGCGGCACTACCGGAAAGCGTCCACCAGAGTCCTCCGCGCTTGGCCGCGGCGCCCCTGGCTTTTGTCATTGCGCCGCGTTCGAGCCGTATATGCGACAGCAACGCCGGCAGCAGCACTTTGTTGGTCGGGATCATCAGCAGTACCCCGATGCAGGCCGTCATGCCCAGTTCCCGAACGCTCTCGATCTCGATGCGCATGATGACGGCAAAACCCAGCGCATTCGTGAGCAGCGCCACTGCCCCTGGGACAAATAACTTGCGTACCGCGCTATGCGCGGCGCTCGGCGCGTCCGCCCCCGCGATGACCTCCTGCGCCCAGGCGTTTGTCATCTGCACGGCGTGCGATACCCCGATCGAGAAAGTCAGGAAAAGCACCAGGATCGAAAACGGGTCGATGCCGTAGCCGGCGAGCGCAAGAATGCCCAGCAGCCACACCGTCGGCAGCAACGCCACCACCAGCGCCACCATCGTCAGCTTGAGCGACCTCGTGTGGGCGTACAGCAGCGCGGCCGTAATCACGAACGCGATGCCGAAGAACAGGCAGACGCCGGTAAGCCCCTTGACGAGCTCCCCCATCAACACCGGGAATCCGATGATGTTGACGTCGATGTTCTCGCTGGCGTACGCCTTGCGGATTTCATCAAGCCGGTGCGCCACGTCGACGTCATCGACCTTGTCCCCGGTCTGCGGATGGATCTCCTGCAAGTCGGCACGCACCATTGCGCCTTTCAGGTTGCTCTGCACCAGCAGGCCGATCACGCCCGATTTCGCGACATTGCGGCGAACGGTTGCGAGCTCGTCCGGCTCGCCGCTGAATCTCGGCGGCACAATCACGTCGCCATAGAAACCGCGCTCAGTCACCTCGATAAATCGGACGTCGGGCGTAAACAGCGAAGACACCCGGGTGCGATCGACCCCGGGGATGAACGCCACGTCATCGGTCGCTTTGCGCAGTGTGTCCAGGAAGGCCTTGTTGTAGATATCGCCATCGCCCTGCCAGCGCAGGTTGACGAGAATACGATTGGCTCCCGGGAAGACCGTCAGATATTCCGAGAACGCCTGCATGTGCTCGTGCTTCAAGGGGATCATCTTGAAGAAGCCCGCATCCAGCCGGGTGCGGCTCGCCGCGCCGGCAAGGGCCAACGTCAAGGCGGCAAAGAACAGGATCAGCCAGCGACGCTTTGCGATCAGCGTGTTGGCGTACCAGTCGACCCAGCGGTCTTTGGGGGATGGCATGGCGAACATTCCCGCGAAATTAGCGAAGCTGCCCGGGTACCGCCGGCTTCGGGATCGTCACACCGCCCTCGCCGCCGAAGATGAGTGCGCCGTCGCGACCGGCAACGACAGCGGCCAGGCTGCGCCCGCCAGCCGGCTCGGTGAGCGTAAAGCGCTCACCGCGATCTTTCGAGATCAATACCGTTCCACCTTGACCCACAAGGACGATGCGACCGTCGGCAAGTCGACTGCCGCCGAACAGAGATGACACCGTATCGCTGCGCCGCGCTGTCCAGGTCCAGCCACCGTCCCGGGTCACGTAAATGCTGCCGCGCATGCCGTATGCGATCCACTCGTCGGTGGAAATGCGTAGCAAGCCGAACAGCGACCCCTTGTAGAACTTCGGGAGAAGGGTCCAGGTCTTGCCGGCGTCCTCCGAGCGTGCCACCAGCCCCTGCTCACCCACACACAGCATGCGCGAATCCTGCCCCCCGGCGATGGCGTAGATGTGGTTGTCGCCGAGCGTCGTCTCGGGCACTGTCCATGTCCGGCCGCCGTCATCGGAGATGCGCAGCGTACCGAAAGCGCCGACCGCATATACCGAGGCGGCACTCCTTGCCCACACGCCAAGGAACGGCTCGGAGCGCTTCGGGTCGTAGTGAACTTCCCTCCAGCGCTCGCCGCCGTCCGCCGTCTTCAACACCCAGCGATCGTGCCCCACGGCAAAACCGTTCTTGTCGTCGACGAAACTCATTTGCGTTAGCGTTACTCCGCGTTGCGGCATCACGCGCGCCGCGCGCCAGGTAGCGCCGCCGTCCTCGCTCGTCGCAATGTGACCCAGCTCGCCCGCAGCAACAATCCGGCCCGCCGGCGCCGCCACACCGTTGACGAGCATGCGCTCGACGCTCATCGCCGTTGCCGGGAAAACGGGGGCGGGCCGGTGTAAAAACGCAATCGTTGCCGCAACAGCAACAACGGCGCACATCGATAATCCGGCCAAGGGCGCGCGCAAGCACGGCGTCGGGGCGTCAATAAGGCGACGGGCTTTCGGACTGTCAGGCATGCGCTCCTCCACCGCTGTCTCCCAACAGCGCAGTCCGCGCTCGTTCTCGCTGGATCGACATCAATCGGCGTGCCGCCTGTTCGATCTCGTCCACGCACGGAATGCAGTAAGCCTCCAGGCGTGCCGTCTGCGGGCGAATGGTGTCCTTGCCGGCAACACGTGCAACCGGACACGCCAGGTCGAAGAAAGCTTCCTCCTGGATACGCGCGGCAATTTCCGCCCCCACACCTGCAGTGCGCACAGCCTCGTGAACCACCATGGCACGGTGCGTGCGGGAAACCGACTCGAAAATCGTTTCCCAGTCGAGGGGCACCAGCGTGCGCAGATCGATGACCTCCAGCTCGATGCCGTCAAGCGCCAGGCGCGTGGCGGCGTCAAGGCATAGCGGTACCATCGAGCCGTAGGTAATCACCGATATGGAATTGCCGGTGCGACGGCGCGCCGCCTTGCCGAACGGTACGAGCAACTCAGGATCGTCAGAGACGGGCCCAAGCACGGACGAAAGCATGTTGACGCTATGGAACAGCACGGGATTCGGGTCGCGAATTGCCATCTTCATCAGACCCTTCGCATCGGCCGGCGTCGACGGCATGACGACCTTCAGACCCGGGCTGTGCATGCCAAATACTTCGAGGCTGCTGGAGTGTTCCGGGCCGGCACCGCCGAGCGAGCCGCAAGGCAGGATGACCACGGCGGACACGATGAACTTGCCACCATGCATGTAGCGCCACTTCGCCAGTTTCTGGTAAATCTCGTCGCCGGCGATCAGGCCGAAATCGCCGAACCCCATGTTCACGATGGGCTTCATGCCGGCAACTGCGGCACCGACAGCGCAGCCCGCCATGAAGGCTTCGTTGATCGTCGTGTTGCGAACGCGTTGCGTACCGAATTCGTCGGACAACCCGCGTTCAGCCGCAAAGTGCCCGCCGCCCGTCGCCATTTGCCCCATCAGGAAGACCTCGGGGTCTCTTCGCATTTCTTCGGCAATGGCGTGGTCGATGGCCGCGCGATAGGTCAGGGTGAGCATTTCACCGGTGGAGCTCATGCGTAGACGTCCTTCCAGATGATCGAGGCGTGCGCCGCAGGCGCCGCCCTGGCGTCTTCGTAGGCGCGTTGAACCGCTTGCTCGGCGCTCTCGCGCAGCGCCTGTGCGGTGTCCGCATCCAGGCGGGCGCCAAGAACGTCCAGTGGATCGCGGTAGTTCAACGCATCCGGATCCGTCTCTTTTCGGTACTGCTGGGGATCGCCCTCCCAGTGGCCGCGTCGGCGCACGACCTTGGCTTCGATGAGCGTCGGCCCCTCGCCATCACGCGCCCGCGCAACGGCTTCGGACATCGCGAAGTGGACGGCAACGGCGTCCTGCCCATCGACGATCACTCCGGGGATGCCGTAGCCTGCCGCGTAATCGGCAATGTTCTCGGTGGGACTCACGTCCGATAGACGCATCGAGACGATCAGGCCGTTGTTCTCGCAAAAGTAGATCAGGGGCAACTTCCAGGTGGCCGCCTGAACCATGGTTTCGTGAAAGGTGCCCCGAGCCGCCGTGCCATCGCCAAAGTTCGCCACTGCGGTTTGGCCTGTGCCACGCAACTGCGCGGCAAGCGCTGCCCCGGCTGCTAACGGATAAACGCTTCCGAGCGTGGCGCCTTCGCCCATGACCCCGATCTCCGGGTCGCACCAGTGAGGCACGCCACCGCCCTTGCCGCCGGTCGAGCCATTCACCCGGCCAAGCAGATCGCCAAAGATGGCGGCGGGCGCCATGCCCTTGCCAATCGCCCAGGCCGTGCCCCGGCCCTGATAGAAAACGTAATCGTGCGCATGCAGCGCTGCTGTGGCGCCAATGGCCGCCGCCTCCTGCCCCTCGCCCGGATGCCACCAGCCGTCGATCCGATTTTCCTTGGCGTGCCGCCCCATGATCGTGTCGAAATAACGCGCCATGGCCATTCGTGCATACATCGTCACCAACAGCTCGGGCGGTAAAGCCGCCTCATTCGTTGCTACGTCGCGTCCCATCTGTCCCCTCCCATTTCGGCCCGTGGGAAATCCCTCTGGCGCTCGCTGCTACCCAGCCCGAGCCGAAAGGCTGGCGAACGGTGCCGCGATGGAAGGCAATTTAATTGGATCAACTGATTCAATCAATTGATTCGGAAAATTACGGGAAATCACTTAGAATCGCCAGAATCACCACGACAACATTGTCCATAGCGCATGGCGAGACGACCCAAATCCGGCATAGAGGAAGGCACCCCTGAAGGCGAAGCGACCAGAACGATGCTTCTGGACACAGCGGAACAGCTGTTCGCGCTTAACGGCATTGCGAGCACATCCATTCGCTCGATCAACGACGAAGCGGGATATGGCGCGGCATCCGTTCACTATCACTTTGGCACCAAGGCACACTTGCTGCGCTCGGTGTTATTGCGCCGCGGTGCGGCGGTGCTCGCCACCGCCGAGTCCCGGATCGACGCACTTCTCGCGCAACGCGAGGCGCCGACGGTGCGCGATATCGTCAGTGCAGCCTTCGACCCGCACGCGCAACTGGTCGAGAATGAACCGGTCGGCGGTGGCTATTGGGAACAGATTCTCAGCCGCCTGGGGGTCGCGGGCGATCCTGTGCTGACCGAACTATTCGGCCCGATCACGCTGAAGTTCAACCAGGCGCTACAACGCTGCTATCCGCAAGCCTCGTCCGCCGCGGTAGTCCGGCAGTGGTACATCGCCAGCATCTCGATCATCAATCTTCTCGGCATCTACGCCCGACTGACGCGCGATGACAGCGAAGTCAATCGTCAGATTCGGGAGGGATTCGCTGCCTCGTCGCTCGAATTCGTCGTATCGGGGCTGGAGGGGATGTTGCAAGCGCAGCAGCGCTAGGGAAAGCCTTGCGCTGCTGCGCCCAGCGCCGGCAAGGTCTGCCGGGCCGAAGAGTCTCATACCAGATTGAATCCGGCCCGGCAAAGGAGGTCTTGCGCAACCCGTCCAGCACCTACACGCGGACACTGATCGATGCGCTGCCCAAGCACGACAAGAGCCGCAGCCCGGTTCGCGACGCCGCGCCGCTGATACAGGCCAACAATGTCACGATCAGCTATAGCGGCAAAGCGAGCTGGTTTTCCCGATCGCAAGGCAAACCCATTGTCGAAGGCGTATCCCTGTCCATTCGGCCAGGCGAGGTCGTCGCCGTGGTCGGCGGGTCCGGCTCAGGAAAAACGACGCTCGGCCGCGCCATGATCGGCCTTCTGCCATTGGCCGGCGGCGACGTGTCGTTTCGCGGGCAATCCATTTCGGCGGGAGGACGCAAGGCCAGACGCGATTTCCGTCTCTCTTGCCAGATGGTGTTCCAGGACCCCTATTCGTCGTTGGACCCGCGCCAGAAAATCCGGGACATCGTTAGCGAACCGCTCAATCATTGCAAGCCCATGAAGCAGGCAGAGCGAGATCGTCTGGTTCACGAGATGCTCACGGAAGTGGGGCTCGACGCCCTGGGCGACCGGTATCCGCATGCGCTCTCGGGCGGCCAGCGTCAACGAGTGGCGATTGCCCGCGCACTCATTCGCCGGCCCGCGCTGGTGGTCGCCGACGAGCCCGTTTCCGCACTGGACATGACGATCCAGAAGCAAGTGCTAGCGCTCTTCAAGCGCCTGCAATCGCAGCACGGGTTCGCATGCTTCTTCGTGTCGCACAATCTTGCGGCGGTCTCGGAGATCGCAGATCGAATCGTCGTGATGCATCAGGGAAGGATCGTCGAGCAAGGCTCGGTGGCGGACATCTTCGACAGGCCGAACCACGCGTACACGCTTGAGCTACTCGAGGCCGCCTACGAAGCACCGGGCCAGATCTCGCCGCTCTCGGCAAACCGCGGCGCATGACAGGCCTCGCCCTCCTCCGACGGTAGACTTCGGCACCCCGCTCATGCGGGGCGCCGCTTGCCGTGCAGCGCAATGACCATGGCGATGCTCACCGGCTCACGAATATGCCGTCGCGCACCATGACGCCATCGTCAAGCCAGACGGTGCAATGACGTAAAGGAATGTCGATGTGACGGGCTGTCGCCGCGCCTGCGCCACCTTCATGGCGCGAGCCGAGCGAGAACAGGAAGTTGCCTTCGAAAGCGCGCGCGTCCATGCCGATGGAGGACTCCCGGTTGTATAAACCGAGCGTCGACCAGCGCGCCCGAGGTTACAATCCCCAACCGACGCGAGAAACGACATGAGAGACGGCATGCCCCTGCGGATCGCGAAACGTTTCCCCGTAGTCGCGCAGCAACGCAGCGTCGACGCCGCCCTCGATGCGGGTAACGGATCCATTCTCGAGCGTCAGCACAATGGGCTCGGTCACATATCGTTTCTGCGGTAACAAAATCGACAGCCTCGCGGGACGTCCGACCATCAGCTCGATCGAAGTGCCCGTGAGTCTGATCGTTCGCGGCAGTACGGCGGCACCGAGGGCCGAATGATCCTGCGCCGGGCCATCCGGCACGAACCTTGAGTTCACGCGGGAAAGACGAGGATACGTCAGGCAATTCAGCGGGTTCCGATGCTATGCTCGGGGCATATCCCTCCAACGCTTTCGCGTAGCCCATGCCCAGCAAAATTGCCTACGACTTCCACGACCAGATCGGCCACCTGCTCCGCCGCGCCTATCAGCGTCATGTCTCGATCTTTCAAGCCGCCATCCCCGATTCCGACCTGACCGCCGCGCAATTCGTCGCACTTTGCACTGTCAAGGAAAAGGGATCTTGCTCGCTCAACGACATCGTCAAGACGACCGCTATCGATCAGGCCACGATTCGCGGCGTGGTCGAACGCCTAAAGGCGAGGAACCTGATCGAGGTCGAACCCGACCCGACGGACGGCAGAAAGCTGCTGGTGCGCGCCACGCAGGCAGGGCTGACACTGATCGAGCAGACCGTGCCGTTTGCGGAGGAAGTGACCGAGCGTACGTACGGTGCGCTCAATCCGGCAGAGCGCGTCGCGCTCATGTTCCTGATGCGAAAAATGATGGACGTCGATTCGGTCGAATGAGCGGGAGCGCCACAACCGGTAGTTGTCGGCTAGTTGTGGCGCATGCACCGACGCACCGCGGTGATCGTTAGCGCTCGTCAGGCGGGTTGCGTTGACGGGACGAGCAAGCGTCCCTCACGGCGCAATGCCGCACGTACGGTTTCCGGCGTAAATGGCGGCGCGTAGATCCGCACACCAGTCGCATCGAAAATGGCATTGGCCAGCGCCGCCGGCCCCGGCACGGACGCCGACTCGCCCGCCCCCATCGGTGGCTCCCCCTGCCTCGGCATCAACACGACATCCAGCTTCGGCAGTTCGGCGAACGTCAGAATCGGATAGCCGCCCCACTCGCGGCTTGCAGGCCGCCCGTCCACGAATCGCACACGCTCCTTGAGCGATCGGCTCAGCACCTGAACGACGTTGCCATGCAGTTGATGACGCACGCCGTCGGGATTGACCATCGTGCCGGTGTCCTGCCCCACGGTGACGCGCTCTACGCGCACCTCGCCTGTCACCCGGTCCACCATCAGATCGACAATCCAAGCGGACCACGCCGCCCCGAATCCGGGGAAGCGGCTATGGACATAGCGCGCGTAGGAAACGCCTCGCCCGCGCACAAAGCGCTCGTCCGTATCCCAACGGGAGACGTCGCGAGAGCGTGGCGTCCAGGCGGCGCGAGCGGCCACGGCTTCGAGCAGCGCCACCGCACGCGCGTCGTCGAGATGTCGCAGCTTGAACTGCAACGGATCGACGCCGGTGGCAAAGGCGATTTCATCGGCAAACGCGTCGTGAGCAAACGAATTCGGCAGCGCCGAAACACCCCGGAACCATGAGGCGCGCACCAAAGGCGCCATGTCGTCACAGACGAATCGCCGATGCTCGCTCTTGTACGGGGACACCGCCGTGCGATCTCCCATCTCGAAGATCCGCGGCTGCGGCGAGACAACGCCGATCAGTAGCGAGGCAAGTATCGGCGCGTCGTTGGACGGATAGCGCGTCGCGAAGTCGTACGCGAGCAGTTCGCCGCCACGCGTTGCAGCACCTCGCACCGTCATGACCTGCCCGGTGCCCTTGGGCTCCCAGAGATGCTCGTCCGAGCGCGAGAGCTGCACCCGCACGGGGGCACCTACAGCCCGTGAGAGCAGCAACGCGTCGCCACAGACATCGTCGGCACAGTTGCGCCCGTAACACCCCGACGCCTCCATACGCACGATGTCGATGTCGGCCTCGTCTCGAGCGATCAACTGGGCGAGGTCGTAACGCAGCGACACGGGATTCTGTGTCCCCGACCAGACGGTAATCCGTCCCTCGCCCCGGGCGCGATAGTCGGCCACGGCACACGACGGCCCGATCGACCCATGCATCTGATACGGCCACGCGTAAGTCCGCGAGAGCGTGAGAACGTCGTCGCGCGCGAACACGGCATCGACATCGCCCTCGTCAAGCAGAGGGCGTCGCGTGGCGGGTGCTGCCGCAATCGCCAGTGTGGTGTCGTCCATCGGTGGCAAGGGGGGGAGTGGCTTCCACTTCACGCGCAACGCGTGCGCCGCGCGTATGGCCTGCTCTTCGCGTTGCGCCACGACACCGACGAAATCGCCAATCGTGACAACCGCCCGAACACCCGGGATATGCGCGACGGACGCCGTATCCACGGATTCAAGCAAATTGCCGACGAATTCGCCGGCATCCACACCGCTGTATGGGGGACGCACCACTCTCGCGTGCAACATGCCGGGCACCCGCATGTCGTGCACGAACGTCAGTTCGCCCGTGGCTTTCGCGGGTAAATCGACGCGACGCGACGACTTGCCCACCACGCGGTAGGTCGACGGGTCCTTGACAGGGGTATCGAGGTTCAGCACGAGCGTGATGCGCTCGCCAGCCACCAACTCGGCAAAAGTCGACTTGCGCGTTTCGCCCTGCGTCGTGGTGCCCGAGACTTCCCCGGCGTCGCAACGCAACTGGCTCGCGTCGATGCCGAATCGTTTGGCGGCCAGCGCCACAAGCGCGTGCCTTGCCTGCGCCGCGGCGCACCGCAGCGCAATGGCGGAAATCTGTATCGTGGCGCTCGCGATGGTCGGCCCCTGATTGGGCGTCGCTGCGGTGTGTCCGAGTTGCATGGCGACGTCGCTGGCGGCAACGTCGAGTTCTTCCGCGACGATTTGCGCGAGCGAGGTCCGAATCCCGGTGCCCAGATCGACATGGCCGTTGAAAGCCAGAATACGGCCATCGTCCAGAATCGCCACAAATACCTCGGCGACCTCGGGCACGAAGGTCGAATGACTACCCGGTTGACCGGGCGCAGGTTTGACGGGCGCGACAGGCTGTCGGACCACCACCAGACACCCTTCGCGCGCGAGCAGTTCGGAACGATTCAAGGACAAGGATTCCCATAGTTCGGCCCGTGTCGCATGCAGCGGGCCCAACGTCACGATAGGAGGACAATTTTGACGCGTCAATCGATGCACGCCCCACCACCGCAAGCGCGAGGCGGCCCTGTCAGTCAGTGACGAAGACTAACGGCAGTGTTGCTCGATGGCCTTGAGCGCGTCGGCCAGCGGCATCACGGCGGCATACTTCTGCTGCAGATCGAACAGGCTCGCGTCATGCGGCCCCACCGCCCGGTCGCCCACGCAATCCGAGAGCACCAGCGGACGGAAGCCGTACGACATGGCGTCCACCACACTCGCGCGCACGCAGCCACTGGTCACGGCCCCCGCAACGAGCAGTGTCTGAATGCCGCGTTGTGCGAGCCACGGAGCGAGTTGCGTGCCGAAGAACGCCGAGGGCACGACCTTGCGCACCACCAGTTCCCCCGGCAGCGGCGCGAGCTCCGGGACGATGGCGCTTTGCGGATTGTCTTCCGTGAGCGTCGCCATTCCCGGCACCTTGATGGAAAAGATGTTGTCGTCGCTACCGTCGTCGGCATAGACGATGCGGCTATGCGCCACCGGCCATCCCTTCAGACGCGCCACAGCAAGCGCATCGACAGTGCGTGCTATGGCCCCCGGAATATTGCCACCGCCGAACACCTGCGGGTCGGCAAATCCGACGACCAGATCAACGATGAGCAGGGCCACATTGCCCTGCGGCGTCAGCGAGGTGCCGAAGCCCTGGCGTTGATAGACGCCGGCTTCGGCGTGTTGCGAGATATCACTCATGGCGTATGTCTTTGGCAAGCAAGAATGGGAGGTCGGTGCGGCAAATCCAGCGAATCCGGCAACTCACGCGTAGGCAACGCGCCCGTCGCGCACCATGACTTCGTCGTCGAGCATGACGGTGCAATTGCGCAGCGGAATGTCGATATGGCAGGTCGTAGTACGGCTGCCGCCGCCTTCGTTGTTCGGTCCGAGCGAGAACAAGAAATTTCCCTCGAACGCACGGGCGTCCATGCCGATCGTCGCCTCCCGGTCGTACAGCCCGAGCGTCGACCAGCGCGCGCGCGGCTGCAACCCCCATCCGATATGCGAAATCGCGTAACCCTCGGGGTCCTGGAACGTGTCCATGTAGTCGCGCAGCAACTCGGCATCGACACCTCCCTCGATGCGCGTGGCGTAGCCCTTCTCGACTGTCAGCACGATGGGCTCCGACACGTAGC
Source organism: Pandoraea sp. NPDC087047 (assembly GCF_044745225.1). Classification (NCBI taxonomy): domain Bacteria; kingdom Pseudomonadati; phylum Pseudomonadota; class Betaproteobacteria; order Burkholderiales; family Burkholderiaceae; genus Pandoraea; species Pandoraea sp. NPDC087047. The sequence continues at coordinate 337,538 of NZ_JBIUZU010000004.1, read as the reverse complement.
GCTTTTGCGGCAGCAGAATGTCGCCACGGTCGATCACGATAGTGCCGTGCGCCGTATGGTCGTTCGGGTAGGACAACGCGAATCCGCTCGGCCAGTGATCCCAGCGCCCCGGTTCATCGACGAATCCGTACTCGGCCGTCGGCCCGAACGCTCCCATCGGGCAAACCAGCGACGTGCCGGCGGGCGACGTCACGCGCATTTCCCGGGCCGCGCCGAGTTTTGCAGCAGCCGCGAGCACCCGGGTCTTGTCGCCGCGCGTCGGCACCATGCGCGCCAGCACTTCGGGGGGCTCGACCGCGAGCAGGATCTTCGTCCCGCCCTTGAGAATTTCGTGTTGCTCGGGCGAGAAAAGCAGCGTCATCAGATCGAGCACCAGATCGCTCGCCTTGAGCGCGGCAATCGCGGCGCGGTTGCCGGTGAGCGGCGTGGTGCCCAGATACGACAGCGAGTCGCGACTGAACGCTTTTTCGCCGTTCACGGGCTGCAAATCGAGTTGATTCGCGATGGCGCCCATCGACTGCGTGGCAATCAGCGCGCAGCGCAGGGTTTGCGGATGCGTCGAGGCGCTCGTGAGGATGGTGACGTTCTGTCCCCGCGCGAGCTTGGACAGCGTCAGAACTTCTCGCCAGGCTTCGATCAACTGGTAATCACTGATGGCCATTGCAGTCTCCTGTGCTGTGGGATTCAGGCCGACGTCGTGCGGCCAAGCGGGGCGCCAAGGAAGTCGCCGAATGCGGCATAGAAACCGTCCGGGTTGTCCCACGGAATCATGTGACCGGCGTTCGGCACACGCACGTGTTGCATCGCGGGCGTGGCTCGCTGAAGTTCTGCCACGTCTTCGTCGCGCACGACATCGCCGTTCTGCGCGGTCATCAGCAGCGACGGTACGTGCAGTTGGGCCGCGTCGGCGTGGAAATCGTCGTTGTGGAATCCGTCGTACGAGGCCAATATCGCGCGCTCATCGCACGTATGAAGCCATTCGGCGCGCAGGGCAAGCTGTTCGTCGGTCCACGTCGGACAGAAAGCCCGCATGCCTCGCGCATCGATACCCGCGCGGGCTTGCGCCATCGAATCGACGTACCACGGCAACTTGCCCGGATAGGCACGGCGGCCGGGGCCGGACACCGGCGGATCGACGAGCACGACCGAGACCAGTCCACGCGGCTCGCGCGTCGCGGCGCGTGCCGCGATACGGGCGCCCATCGAATGTCCGACGAGGACGAATCGCGCCAGATCGAGCGCCGCCGCCAGTGCGACAACGTCGTCCGCTTGCGCGTCGAGACTGTAATCAAGCTCGCAAGAGGCGCTCGACAATCCGCGACCGCGCACGTCGAGTACATAGGTATCGAACTCGCGGCCGAACACTTCGCCCACGAAGCCCCACGTCACAGCGGGGCTGGTAATGCCGGGAATGACGATCACGGCCGGACGCGATGCCCGTTCGCCGTGCGTGCCCCCATACCGAAGAAAGTGCTGGCGAATGCCGTTGGCGTGAACATTCGCGCCGTACTGAAATGTCGAAGTCATATTGGCCGTCCGCCCGAGTTCAGTAAGCGCCGGAGAGCAACGCGCCCGCGCCCGGCACGACAGGCTCCAGATCCAGCGTGCGCAGCATGGCGTAAGTCGTTGCGATCGCCGCGGTGATGACGGGCTTGCTGGTCATCGCCTCCACCTGCGCCACCGCCGGCAGCGACGGCATCTGCACGCATGCCGACAACACAATCGCATCCGCCTCCTGATAGGGCAGCGTCCTGACGATGTCCGGCAGCCGCATCGGATCATGACGGCCCACGTCGAGGTTGTCGGGGATTTCGAGCGCCCGGTAGGCGATGACGTCGTAGCCTTCGTTGCGAATGTAGTCCACCACCAGCTCGGTCAACGGCTTCATATACGGCGCGACGACCACAATGCGCTTGGCGCCGATCACGCGCAGCGCATCGACCAGCGCGCCCGCGCTCGTGAGCACCGGCGCCTGCCCACCGTTGGCAATCGTCTGCTCGGTCAGGCGCTTCTGCGAAACGCGGTGATAGCCATGCCCCATCGCCATGATCGCCACGAGACAGGCGTAGCCGAGCACATCCACACGTGCGTCGCTCAGCTCGACGGCGCAACGATCCGACTCGGCATCCATCGCGGCCAGTTCCTCCTTGACGACCTTCTTCATGCGCATGCGGCTCGAATGGAAGGTGAAGCGCTCGGGGCGGATCGCCTCCCGCAAGCGAAGCATGGCGGGGATCTCGGTTTCCATCGTGGTGTTCGAACTCGGCACGATCTGGCCGATGCGGTAACGCTTGCTCATGAAGACATTCTCCCGAAGGGGTGGATCAGGTGAGGCTTGCACAAAGTCTAGTGCATACACCATATTCAAGCAATACGAGAAAAATGAATTTCGGCGAATTAACGTCTTAATTTATCGACTTTAATTCGTCATAAGCATCGTTTTATAGGTGCAAACCCTAAACCAATAGATTTGTTGTTGCATCGATATTTTGTGATGTGTACGCTACAAATCATTCATCGCAACCACCCAAGGCAGCGGCCTCGATTCAGGTCGGCCGGCCACACGATCAGGAGCCTCCATGAGCAAACCACGCATCGCCATCATTGGCGCAGGTCTGGGCGGTACGGCCGCAGCAGGCCTTTTGCAGCGCAGCGGATACGACGTTGCGCTCTACGAGCAGGCCCCCGCGTTTTCGCGACTGGGCGCCGGGATTCACCTGGGGCCGAACGTGATGAAGATCATGCGTCGCCTGGAGATTGAAGACGCACTCAATGTCATGGGTTCGCATCCGGATTACTGGTTCAGCCGCGACTGGAAGACGGCCGAGGCAATTTCACAAATTCCGTTGGGTGATTACGCGCTGAAGACTTACGGCGCCACGTACCTGACCGTGCACCGCGGCGACTTCCATGAACTGATGACGCGCGCCGTCACGCCGGGCACCATCCGATTCGGCAAGTGCCTGCAATCGGTGGAAGACACCGGCCGCGAAGTCCGCATGACGTTTACCGACGGCAGCGTCGAGACGGCCGACATCCTGATCGGCGCCGACGGCGTGAATTCGAAGATCCGCGAGCACCTGCTGGGGGCGGAGCCGCCCCGCTACACCGGCTATGTGGCCCACCGCGCCGTATTCCCGGCATCGCTGCTCGACAACAAGCCGTACGACATGTGTGTGAAGTGGTGGTCGGAGGATCGTCACATGATGGTCTACTACGTCACCGAGAAAAAAGACGAGTATTACTACGTCACCGGGGTGCCCCAGAACGAATGGCCCGAGGGCGTATCCATGCTGCCGAGCAGCCGCGAGGAAATGCTCGAGGCGTTCGACGGCTATCACGCGGATGTGCAGCATCTGATCGAAGTCTCGCCGACGATCACGAAGTGGCCGTTGCTCGAGCGCGATCCGCTGCCGGTCTGGAGCCGTGGCCGTCTGGTACTGCTCGGTGACGCATGCCACCCGATGAAGCCCCACATGGCGCAAGGCGCGGCCATGGCCATCGAGGATGCGGCCATGCTCACCCGTTGCCTCGACGAAGTCGGCGTGAGCGACTATGCGGATGCGTTCGGGCTTTATGAAGCCAATCGCGCCGCGCGCGCCTCGGAAGTGCAGCGGGTCTCGCACAACAACACGTGGCTGCGCACGAATGAAGACCCGGCATGGGTATTCGGCTACGATGTATTCACGACCCCGCTCGTCCCCGCATCGTCGCGCACGGTGGCGCCGCCGCTCACGGCCGCCGCCTGAATCGCGGGTACGAGACTGGCATAAGCTCAATGAGGATGACACCTTCGCCATCCTCGCTCCTCCTTTGCGAGTCAGTTGATGGCCCTACCCAGCCCCGTTGCGGGCCCCACCACTTTGCGTGTGAACGGCGCAACGCATACGGTTACCGATGCGACGCCGGACACGCCGCTGCTTTATGTGCTGCGCAACGACCTCCAGTTGAACGGGCCGAAGTACGGGTGCGGCCTGGGCCAATGCGGCGCCTGCACCGTACTGGTCGACGGGCAACCCACGCGCTCGTGCGTGGTCCCGGTCAGCGTGGCGCGCGAGCGGGAAGTCACGACGCTGGAAGGGCTGGGCAGTGCGGCAGCACTGCATCCGATCCAGCGCGCGTTCATCGAAGAGCAGGCGGCGCAATGCGGCTATTGCCTGAACGGCATGATCATGAGCACCAAGGCATTGCTCGATCGCAACCCGCAGCCCGACGGCGACGCCATTCACGACGCGCTACGCTTCAACCTGTGCCGATGCGGCACGCACTACGAAATCGTCAAAGCCGTGCATCGTGCGGCGCAATACCTGCAAGATGACAAGACCCGATGATGAGCTCGCCGGCGGCAGGCGCGACGGCACGCCTTCACCGGGCATCGCGACTCGCGCCGCGCACGTCACAGCAGCGGGCAACGCCCCCGCGCACGACGAGGATGGCCCGCACGCCGCCTACGCATGGCCGATATGGCACGGCGAGGCTACCGCACAGATGGAGGCAAGCGCGCAGAGGCGCGACGACGGCACGCTGCGGACCTGGCATTACCACGCGGATGTCGAAGGTGTGAACGTGCTGGCGGACGGCGCATCGACGTCGCAAACCGCCGGGCGCGCCGTCATCCCGCCCCCGCTCTACCGCCACGAAACCAGCGCGGCTCACGTGATCGATCCGGGGCATCGCATTCCGGCACAGGCACACGCATTCGCGCGTGAGTCTTTTATCGACGAAGTCGCGGCCCAGGAATCTCAGGATCCTGTGGAGTATCGCCTGCGTCATCTGGCGCCCGGCAGCGACGACGGCGCACGCGAAGTGATTCGCATGGTCGCGCAGCGCGCTGCGTGGGGTGCGCCACCGTCGCCGGGCGCAGACATCGCACCGCAAGGCTGGCAACGCGGGCGAGGCTTCGCCTTCGACGGCCAATCCGCTCGCGCCAGCACCGACGGCAACGCCGACGCTGACACGTGGTCGGCCTGGATCATCGACCTCGACGTCAATCCGCAATCGGGCGAGATCGCCATCCGGCGCGTTGTGGCCGGACAGGCATCGGGCCACCCCGGCGAAGCGTTAAGCGTCGACGGCCTGCCCGCCGGACAAATTGCCGATGCCCTGCGGCAAGCCCTCGGCACGACCTGGCGCATGGATACGGATCATGACGAGATCGACGCCATACAAGCGCACTCGGTCGTCGCGCATGCAGCCTCGTCACCAGCAAACGGTGCGCTTGCCACATCGCCGACGTCGGAAGACACGGATCGCCTGATCGGCTCCGCAGCGCCGGCCGCCGCAGCGATCGCCAACGCCGTCTTCAATGCGACCGGCGTGCGCTTGCGCCGGCCGCCATTCGATCCGGAAAGCCTTCGCCATGCGTTACGCGATTCGACCGGCGCAATGGCATCGAGCGCGCCGTCAAGAGACGCGCGCCGCACAACACGCTGGCGCCGATGGCTGGCGAGCGGCGGCATTGGCGGACTGATCGGACTCGCGGGCGTGATGCTCTTCGGCCCCGGCGAGATTGCCCCCATTTCCGCCGCAGACAATACGCTGTGGTCGACGGCGACGCTCGAACGCGGACGTCAGATCGCCCTCGCCGGCGACTGCGCCGTATGCCACACCGCGCCGAAAGGCGCCGTCAACGCTGGCGGCCTGGCGCTGGAAACGCCATTCGGCACCGTCTATTCCACCAACATCACGCCCGACCCGGAGACCGGCATCGGACGCTGGTCTTACGCCGCCTTTGCGCGCGCCATGCGCGAGGGAATCTCCCGGGACGGCGCACATCTCTACCCCGCCTTCCCCTACACCGCGTTCGCGAAAATGAGCGAGCCCGACATGCTCGCGCTTTACGGCTATCTGATGTCGCAACCACCGGTGGCGAACGCGCCACCGAAAACGGCACTGCCGTTCCCGCTGAATCAGCGGCGGCTCGTGGCGGGCTGGAATTGGCTGTATCACGACGTCACCGAGTATCGTCCCGATCCGTCGCAATCCACCCTCTGGAATCGCGGTCGGTATCTCGTCGATGGCGCGGGGCACTGCGGCGCATGCCACACGCCGCGCAACATGCTTGGCGCAGAGCAAACGAAGCAATATCTGAAGGGCGGCGAAGCCGAAGGATGGCGCGCGCCGCCCCTCGTGGCCTCCAAAGATTCCCCCGTGCCATGGACCGAGTCGGCCCTGTTCGACTACCTGCGCACGGGCTTTTCTCCGGAACATGGCGTCGCAGCCGGACCGATGGCGCCTGTGGTCGCCGGACTCGCCGCGTTGCCCGAGACCGACGTGCGCGCCATTGCGCACTATCTGGTCTCGCTCTCGCCAAAACCGGACGCGGCACAAGTCGCCGATCTCGCTCGTCAGCGCGCAAAAGGCGCGGACATCGCCACGACGCTCGGCCTCGAAAACGGCAGGCGCACCTTCGAAGCGGCCTGCGCTGTCTGTCATACGGACAGCGGGGGCGTCGGGCATTTCGGGGTTCGTCCGCTCATGGGCTTGAACACCAGCGTCAGCCAGGCAAAACCCGACAATCTGATGCATGTCCTGATGAACGGCATCGATCGGCCCGCCACCGAGGCGTTGGGCTATATGCCCGGCTTCCGCGATTCGTTCGACGATCGTCAGATGGCGGAGCTCGCCGCCTTCATCCGCGCACGATACGCCCCGGACCAGCCCGCGTGGCAGGGCCTGGAAGCCTCCGCAGCAGGGGCGCGCGACGCGCATCCGCATTGAATCCAACTTGAGGTGAGGTATGCACAGCGTCGATCGCGAAGTCCTGGAAACCGCTTTGCGCTGGATGTCCGAGGGTCGACGCGTGCAGCTCTACACAGTGGCTACGACATGGGGATCCTCCCCTCGCCCGCCCGGCGCAATGCTCGCCATTCGCGAGGACGGCCAACTCGTCGGCTCCGTCTCCGGCGGCTGCATCGAGGACGATCTGGTCTATCGGCTGCAACATGAGCCTCCGGCAGATGCGCTGCCCGAGGTCGTTCGTTACGGCGTGTCGGCTGACGAGGCGCACCGCTTCGGGTTACCATGCGGCGGCACCATCGTCCTGATTCGCGAGCCACTCTCGGCAGCCAGTGGTATTGCCGATCTTCTCGAAGCCATGTGCAACGGGCAAACCATGCGCCGCACGGTCGACCTGCACACCGGGCATGTCGCGACGACACAGGTGGCAACACCGGCCGAGGCGGACGTCTGCACGTTCGACGGTGCGCGGCTTGTTACGACACATGGACCCGGCTGGCGTTTGCTGCTCATCGGCGCGGGACAACTGACGCAGTACGTGGCAAGCATTGCGCTCACGCTCGACTATGCCGTCACCGTTTGCGATCCACGCGACGAATATCGCGACGCATGGCGCATGCAAAACGTCGCACTCGTGCGCACGATGCCCGACGACACCGTCATCGGCATGCGGCCGGACGAGCGCATGGCCGTCGTCGCACTAACGCACGACCCCAAGCTCGACGACCTCGCGCTGCTCGAAGCGCTCGGCTCTCGTGCGTTCTACGTAGGCGCCATCGGCTCCCGACGAAACAATGAAAAGCGCCGGGAGCGATTGAAGCTGCTTGGCGTCTCCGATGCGGCGGTCGAGCGTTTGCGCGGTCCCGTGGGGCTTCATCTGGGCGGACGCACGCCACCCGAAATCGCCCTGTCGATCATGGCCGAGATGACGGCTCGCAGGCATGGCCTGCCCGTCATGTCGCTCATCGATGTCGAAGCCGGCAAGACGCTCGTGAGCTGAACCCACGCCACATCGCACCCGATACAAAGGCAGCACTGCACTCGCCTGCGGACTTCATCAGCATCTCCCGCATGCCCGCCACCCGCAAAAAAAGGCCGACGCAACGTCGGCCTTCTTCATTCATTCACGGCGAAGCCAGGCGCCGGATTCTCCCCGGCGCCTTCCCTCAGCGATTCACCAATGACTTGGGATACGACAGCGCCAGCAGACAGCCGATGAGCATACACACACCGAAGCCGTAGATACCCGCGGACTGTGTGTGAAACGTATCGCGCAGCCAACCGATGAAGTAGGTGCTACCGAAGCCGCCCAGATTGGCAAGCGAGCAGGCAAACGCAATACCTGCGGCCGCGGCGGAGCCTTTCAGGAACGTCGAAGGCAACGCCCACACCACCGGCATTGCCGCCGCCGCGCCCAGGTTGATGAGCGAGAACAGCACGACCGTCATTACGGTGCCATGCTGCCCCGTTGCGAAAATGAACATCGCCGCCGCCGAGAGCATGAACGGCAACACGATGTGCCAGCGGCGCTCGCGCATCTTGTCCGAACTGGCGCCCCACACGAGCACGCCGACGACGGCCAGCGCATTGGGAATCGCCATCAGCCAGCCGATCGTGTACGGGTCGCGCACGCCGGTGTCTTTCAGGATCGTCGGCAGCCAGAAGCTCACGCCATACAGCCCCAACAACACGCAAAGATCGATCAGCCCAAGCGCCCAAACCTTCAAATCGGTAAAGGCCGCCGACAGATTGTGGCTCTTGTGCGCGTGGGCGTCCTTGTCGAGGTTTGCGCTAAGCAGCGCCTTTTCCTCGGCGCTCAACCAGCGCGCCGACGCGATGTTATTGGGCAGATACATGAAGATCGCGACGCCCAGAACGATGGACGGCAGCGCCTCGATGACGAAAAGCCACTGCCAGCCGCCGAAGCCGTGCGCGCCGTCGAACATGGACATGATCCAGCCCGAGATCGGGCTGCCCACCATGCTGGAGAGCGGCAGGCCGACCATGAACAGCGCGATGATCCGGGCGCGGCGTTCGTCGGGATACCACTGCGTGAGGTAGAGCAGCACGCCCGGCAGGAAGCCGGCTTCCGCAACCCCCAGCAGGAATCGAAGCACATAGAACTGTGTGGGCGTCGTGACGAAGGCGGTCGCCCCGGAGAGGAGCCCCCACGTGACCATGATCCGTGCGATCCAGAACTTGGCCCCGACCTTCTGAAGAATCAGATTGCTAGGCACCTCGAACAGGATGTAACCCGCGAAGAAAAGTCCAGCGCCAAGACCATAAACGGTATCGCTGAATTGCAATGCATTGAGCATTTGCAGCTTGGCCAGACCGACATTGATTCGATCCAGGTAAGCCGCGAAATAACACAGACAAAGAAAAGTGATCAGACGAATGGTGACCTTTCGGTAAACCGCATCGGCATTGTTGCTTTGTGAGGCACGTTGCGCGACCGAATCAGGTATGGCGGTGTAGGACATGGCAACTTTCCGTGGCATGAGCGACTGGATAACGATGGCACAAGCAACGCTCGCGTCATGATGCGCAGCGCATGTTGCCTGTTAAGTTGCATGTATAGCACAAACAAAAAAGCGTACACACTACAAATAAATTCCAGAAAGACAAAGGGAAAACCCTGATTATTTACATAATTCTTTATTTTTTCTGGAATTAATTTTATCCACCACTCTCTCGGCCATCCGCGATATTAAGCGTTAACGCTATGTAACGAGGGCAGGCAGCGCCCCCCTTTGATCGACCTAACCATGCCCTCCATCGACGGCAGCAGGTCGAGCGCGCAACGCGTCGCATCCCTTACGATCACGCATTTCTGGAAAAGCGTGCATATGCGACGGCAAATCCGCCTGAGTCGGTGACTCTCAGGGTTTGCGGCCGTGCGTCCAGGCCTCCCGGGCATCGATATGAAAGCAATAAAAGCTGAAAATCCGATTACGTGGTTTTCGGTGGGAGCGCATCAGCGGGCGCAGGCATGGTAATGGGGGATGTCCGGGGGAAAACCGTCATGAGTGCTGCCAACATGTCCATGAAATCGGGCGCGAAGAAGGGCTACTACGTCCGCATTGCCTACGGCACGAAGACGTACATTCTCGCCCAGCGCATGAGGGCCCCGCGAGCCGAGGCACGCTACAAATACCTGAGCACCTGACCCGCGTCTCACTGCGCCGTCACGTACGACTGCGGTGCCGTCGCGGTGGGATCGATGGCGGCATCGACTCGCGCGCGGAACCGGTCCATCGTCATCCAGGCCGGACCGCCTCGCGTGGGGCGGTAGAGCGCGCGCAACGGGATCTCGCCATGTTCGAGCGGTGTCAGATGACGCGTCTGGTCAAGGCTCTGCGCCAGATACGACACGCGCACCACGCGCTTGCCATCGCGATCGCTCACGAAACGCTCGAATAGCAACGTGCCGCCAGGCACCGCATCGTTCTCGCGATAGATGCCGAGCTTCCAGTCGAAACCGAGCATCGCGCGCAGTTGAGAGATGTTGGTGTCATGCGCGACGAACACCGTCAGGCGCGCAGGCGGCGGACCGCCCTGCCCGCCCTTGCGTGCCTCGACAGCCATCGCCACCTGACTGAGCTCGGTCTTCACGCCCGCCTCATACTGACGGCTCTTGATCGGCGCCATCTGCTGATTGGCGTTCAGCGTGGAGCTGTTGGCGGTACCGCCCTGTTCCAGCGCCTCGACGTAGCTGGTGTAGAACGTCAGATCGCTGCGCGGCGAGAACATCAGCGCCACGGTCGGCGTGACCGGCGAGGCGTGATAGTTTGTCGCCGCAGCAGTCGCCGACGCGTGCGCCACTTCCTCGTACGATTGGTAACGGACGCCGGCGAGCAGCGACCACGGACCGTAAGAAATGCGATCGCTCGCGAAGATGGCGCGCTGCGTGAGCTTGTCGTCGCCGAAGGTGCCGCCGCTGAAGTTGATGTTATCGGCCGAGTTGAGCGTCGGCGAGTAGAGGTTGCCCGATCCGACCACGACCTTCGGCGTGTTGACCGACTTGTTCGAGAGCAGAACGAGCGTGCTCGTGATGACATCGACGCCGCCCGAGATGCGGCGATCCTGCCAGATCGTGTCGAAGGTGACGGTGAGGTCGCGGGTCAAACGTGCGTCGAGCCCGAGTCAGCAGCGCACGCAGCGATACGGCCGGACGTGAGCGGGGTGAGCCGGGCGAGCGAGGCAAGACACGGCTGGCATCGGTTTTGCACTCGTTTGCAAAAAGGGGCGCTTGTTCGGGAGTGGCGTGTGTCATGGACATGCGAATTCCGGGGAAAGGAGCGCCGGCTCAGCCGGCAGTGGCGCGGCGCACGAAGGCGACGGGGGCGATGCGCACGTCTGCGGGACGCGAGAAATCGGCGATGCGTTGCGAGAGCATGTCGACGACACTGTGAGCGAGCGTGTCGGTGTTCTGGGCAATCGTGGAGAGGCGATAGCTGTCGAGCGCGGCGTGCTGGATGTCGTCGAAACCGACGATGCGAAGGTCGTCCGGAATGCGGCGGCCGAAGGCGCGGCGGGCTTCGTCCATGAAACCGAGTGCGAGCATGTCGGTGGCGCAGAACACGCCGTCGGGGGCCGTGTCGGCGGCGGCGCGCCGGAGGTCATGATCACGCCCGCGATGCGATAGCTCAGCAGCATCTGCAACGCGTAGCCGATCTGATCCGGATCGTCGGCATTCATCGTGAGCGCACAAATGCAATCGCCCCGGCTAAGCGGGGCGATTGCAGGGCACTTCTGCGATGTCGTCTTTTCTGGCGGCGCGCACCAGACTCAGCGACTGTTCTCGCGGGTTTGGCTTCTAGACGACGCGCAAGGATCGGGAAACGTTGCGGTCAAATCTGGCAGATGGGGGCATTCCGACGACGGGCGTCTCGTCGACCTTGAACACGCTCACCGCCTGCACGAGTTCGCGCGCCTGATCCTGCAGGGAATTGGCCGCTGCCGCCGCCTCCTCGACCAGCGCGGCGTTCTGTTGGGTCACCTCGTCCATTTGCGACACCGCGTGACTGATCTGATCGATGCCGTTGGACTGTTCGGTCGATGCCGCGCTGATCTCTGCGATGATGTCGGTGACCCGTTTGACCGAGCCGACAATCTCCTGCATGGTGACCCCGGCACGCGAGACCTGCCCCGCCCCCGCGCCGACCTTGGCCACCGACGCCTCGATCAACACCTTGATCTCCCGGGCAGCCGTGGCGCTTCGCTGGGCGAGCGCGCGAACTTCACCCGCAACGACCGCGAAGCCCTTGCCCTGCTCGCCGGCGCGGGCGGCTTCCACGGCTGCATTCAGTGCCAGGATGTTCGTCTGGAAGGCGATACCGTCGATCACCGACACGATCTCGGAAATCTGGTTCGCGCTCTCGGAAATCTCGTTCATGGTGTTGACGACGTCCGCAACGGCCTCGCCCCCTCTGCGTGCAACTTCCGAGGCGCCGACGGCCAACTGATTGGCCTGACGCGCATTATCGGCGTTCTGCTTCACGGTGGATGCCAACTGCTCCGTAGATGCCGCCGTCTCCTCCAGGGAAGCGGCCTGCTCTTCGGTGCGGGCCGACAGATCGGTGTTGCCGGCGGCAATCTGCGCGGACGCCGTCGAAATCGTGTCCGCACCGCATCGAATGGACAGTACGATCTTTTCCCAGCTTTCCTTCATGGCCAGCAGTTCGCGGGTCAAATCGCCCAACTCATCCCGGCCGATACCGGACACCGCCTTGCCGCTGAGATCTCCTGCGGCCAATTGTCTGGCAATCGCCACCATGCTTCGCACCGGCGTCACGATGCTGCGCGTGATCGTCAGGCCGATGAGCGCCCCCAGCACCAGCGCACCCACGGCGCAGGCGACCAGGATCCAGCGGGCAAGCTCAAGGGTCTCCTGAGCCTGCTCCCGGGCCTCTCGTGCCTGCACCTCGATCCGCGCCCGGTATTTCAGGATGGCATCGGAATAGGCTTTGGCGCTGGGGAGCAGCTTCGTGCGGACAACCTCGTCGAGCCTGGTGGCGAGGTCGTCGCTATTTTGCGATTTGAGTTGCATCGCTTCGAGCCGGGCATCGCGATAGGAGGCTGCCGCCCCTTCGATTTCGGTCAGCAGACGCTTGCCCGTATCCGAAGCGGTAGCGCTCAATTGGTCGTGAATATCCTTGTCACGCTTCGTTTGCTCGCTCGACTTGGCTTCGATGCGCTGTTGTTCGCCTTTGTCACTGGTGAGCATATAAGCGGACGAGATTTCCGCGTTCGCATCGACGGTAGCCGCCCATTCCTGTATCAGCGCAGCGCGATCCAGACGGCTTTTCAGTTCATTCGTGGCATCGCTGTTTTTTTCCAGGCTCCAGAGGCTTACGCCCGTCATGAGGGCCATGATTACCAGAATGACTGCGATACCGCCCCCCAAGCGACTGCCGACTTTCAGGTTCGAGAGACGCACCGTATATTCCCCCTTTTTGGATGGAAGCGAGCATAACGCTCGCGTATGTATGTCAGAAGAACGAGAGAGGCGAACCGTGTGTCAACGCACCGATGCCCCTATCGCGTACGTTCGCCCGGACCAGACCCGAAACGCGTCGAAATAGACAAACTGGTCTGTCCTCGGCGACCAGTCCAATGTCGATCCGCCGAAAAATGTGTCCATCTTGATCGCGTCGACCGAGACCCGATCCCGTTGTCGCCAGACCTTTCCCGTGAGGTCCAGCACCTTCCTGCCGTCGACAAACTGCTCGAATGTACCATTCGCCTGCCCCGGATCGTTGAGCTGCACATGTTGTGTCACCGTATGCCAGCGCCCCTTTTGAAAACGCACTTGCAGCGAGACGTAATCGCCGCAACGAGACTCCTTTCCGGGGAAGTACAGATAACCGAATGCCTGACCGGCTTCTCGCCACATCAGGCGCGTCGTGAAGCCGTCGAAGCGCCCGTCGGCCACGCATCCGGTCGGCGTATCGCCGCCACCCAGCCCCGGCAGCTTCCCGCCTCGCACCCATGTGAAGTCGCTGGGAAACATCACCCGATATTCCAGCCAGACGTCGCTTTGACGATCGCCCAGCGGCGCGTTGAACGTCATGGCGGAGCCCCCGCCAATCCTGCCAGCCCGATAAGTCACGCGCAGCACGTGATGCGTCGCGCCCAATGGGTCCGCGACGATAGCCAGTCGATCGTCGGCGACACCGGCCGACGCGTGTGGCTCGACATGCCAATCCGCCAGGAAAGCGTCGGCCGAGTAGGCGCCAATCGGGAGACGGTCGAAATCGACGGCGAGTAACGTCTCGTGCGCCCAAACGACCGAACGCGGCGCCAAAAATAGCAGGATTGCCAACGATGTCATGACGACCGTCCGGCCCAACCAATACGCGAAGCGCTTTGCCTCGCGTTGCGCACGCGCCAGCATGGATGCCCCCCGCCCGGAAGGCGTGCGCGTTTTCACCGCGTCAACGCATGTCGTTCGACGACGGTGCATCGAGAGGCGATGACGAAGCACGCGCCGGTTGCGCGGCAAGCGTCGCTCCCAAGGCATGGCTCGCCAGCCGCTGTGCCAGGCCGGCCCAAATAGCGCGGCCAACGTCGGTGCGCGCGCGTTCGTAGTTGGCGGCGGCGATGACCTGCAACGCGTCAATGCCGAGAATGTCCGCGACCCTCACACAAATATCGTCATCGAAGTGCGCCCGGCCGACGCGATACTTGCTCACGGCGGAAGGCGTCACGCCAAGCACTCTCGACGCAGCGTCGTCCGACCGCAGGTTGAGCCGCGCTTTGACGGCGTCGAGATATTCGACGGCGGACTTCATCCCCTCTGCCTTTTCGGTCAACCGGATCATCGCTCTCCCCCGGCGCACGATGCGGCCACAGGCACCGCACTTCCCTCATGGTGTCGCGCAAACGAGGCGACCTCATCGCTGACGGGCTTAGGCTTGACGACGGTCCACAAGACCGTTGCCCCGATCAGGTCGAGAAAGCCCAGCACGATAAAGAACGGCGTGAAACCCACACGGCTCACGAGCAAGCCGATCACCAGCGTGAAACCGAGGTTGCCCAGCCCCGCGACAAAACTGACCAGCCCCGTGACGGTCGCAACCTCCCGTTTCGGGAACAGATCGGCCGACATCGAGATGACGGTCACCGACAATGTCTGGTGCGCAAAGCCGCCGAGGCACAGCAGCAATACCGCCGTCATCGGATTCACGACGAGCCCGACGCCCGCCATGCCGATCATCAGCACCGCGCCGAGCGTGAACGCCCAGCGTTTGCCGTCAATGACGGGCGTACTGAAACGCTTGTGCAGGAACATCGACAACGCCCCGCCGGTGACGCTGCCGATATCGGCCGCGACAAACGGCAACCAGGCCGTGAGTGCAATCGTCTTGAGATCGAATCCGCGCGCCTGGTAGAGGTACAGCGGCACCCAGTAGACCAGCGTTCCCCATACGGGATCGGCAAAGAAGCGTGGCAGCGCAATCCCCCAGAAGTTGCGCGTACGCAGAATCGTACGGAACGACGGTTTGCCCGGGTTGTTCGCCGCATTGGCGTCGCGCTTCGCCGTCTCCGGCTCGGGACTCACGCCAATGTACTCGGCCTCCTTCGGCGACAGCGCCTTGTGCTCGCTGGGATGCCGGTACAGAACGAACCAGAAGCCGGCCCACACGAGGCCCAACGCGCCTGCGATCACGAAAGCGACACGCCAGTCGTAGTGCAGGATCGACCAGCCGATGAGCGGCGGCGCCAGAATCGCGCCGAACGAGGTACCGAGATTGAACCCGCCAGCCGCCAGCCCTCGCTCGTGCGACGGAAACCAATACGCCACGGCGCGCATGCCCGCAGGAATGAAGGCCGCCTCGGCAAGCCCCAGCAAGCCGCGCAGCACGAACAGTCCGACCCAGCCGGACACGAAGCCGTGCATCATGCAGATCAGCGACCATGCCACCCCGCAGATCATGAAACCGACGCGCAGGCCGGCCCGGTCCATCAGATATCCCGTCAGCGGCGCACCGATCGGGTACATCACCAGGAACGCGCCGGTGATCCAGCCGTACTCATGCGTGCTGATGCCCAACTCCGTGAGCACGGTAGGGGCGGCAATGCCGAGCGAACTGCGCGCCAGGTAATTCGTAATCGTGCCGATCGTCAACAAGCCGATCATCCACCAGCGCAGACCTTTGACATGGATTGCCATAACGTTCTCGGAATACTCTTTTATTGTTCAACCGGCCTGTCGTGGCCGAGCTTACGATCCTGCATCAGGCGGCGAATCACGCTTTGCACATGGCCCGGCGTGATCAGCCGGGAGCACTCGAACTGACGATCGGTGCCGGCATAACGAGGGCACCAGAGGAAATCGTTGTGCTCGAACGCGACTGTGGTGTCGTTCCAGCAACTGTTGCAGGTATGGAAATTGATGACGCGGTACGGCGTCTCGAATTCGTTGAGGGGATGGGTGAAGCCACTGATCATCACGACCGGTGTGCCGACGGCCCAGGCCAGCCACGACAACCCGCTCGACAGTCCGACGAAAAAGTCGGCGTGCATCAGCAGGCTCGCTCTCGCCTGCAACGGCAGATCGCCGGTGAAATCCTCCGCGCCGTATGGAATGTGATTCCAATGCAGGCCTTGCCCGTTCACCGCTTCGCGATCGATGCACAGCACACGATAGCCCGCACGCTTGAGAAACTTGACCGTCTCCATCCAGCCGATCGGGTTGTTCCAGTACTTGCACTGCGACGAAGACTGCGCCGCAATGCACACATACGGCTGCGCGATCTGGCGCGTGGTATCGGCAACGACGATGCGCGGGCGGCATTCGTGCGCCGGCAGGCCGAGCAGATAAGCGATGGTCTTCTGCAGACCGCTGACGCGAAAGTCCGTCGGCTGATGCGTGCGGTCCTCGCAGGGGAAATAAATGCCCAGGTAGTAACTCGCGTAGAAGGTTTCGCGATGCGCCTCCTCGTCTTCCGGGCGAATGTAATGCAGTGCCGGATAGGCCTCACGGAACAGGCTCCAGATGGCCTCGCCCATCGACAGCACCATCTCGCAGCCGTGGCGCTTGCGGAATTCCTCGACGTAGGGGAACCACGCGATGATGTCGCCGAGCGTGCCGACCGGCAGGCGCGCATAGACACGTTTGCCGCGCGCGTCGTAATCGTGCTCGAACACGAGCTCGCCGTGACGGTAGACCTCGATGCGAAAGTCGACGAAGTACTTGCGGGTACTCGTCACCGTCGCACTGCTCACCGCCTCGTCGAACAGCACGACATCGGCCTCCCGGTCCAGCAGCCGCACACGCCAGCCCTCGCCCTCGACCTTGACCCGGCATCCGTAATTGAAGTCGTAGCGAATGCCGTGCGGCCCCTCGCATGCCGGCGGTCCGACATCGACGAAGGGCGCTCCGGGCAGGTCCGGCGTGCTGACGGCAGGGTTGGGGCTGGTTGGGGCGAGTGCGGTGTCGGTCATGACAAGACTATTGAACGGGATGGATTTGCGCGGTCTGTGCGTCGGCGTGCGACGCGCCGGTCACCGGCCAGTAGAGCCATTCGCGCGCGGCAGGTACGCGCTCGAACAGTGTTTTGACGATTGCCGCGTCGTCGGCCGGCGGACCGTAAGCGCGTCGCGCTTGCAGATAGACAGGCAGGAAATCGGCGTAGGCGACGCCCTGAATATCGGTGTACGGCCACGTCGACGGATTGAGGACGTAGGGCGCGAGATAATCGACCGCAGTTTGCAATGCGGCTTTCGACGCTTGCGGATAGGCCCACAGGTCGACGCCGGTGGCCTGGCCGTAATGGGCCATACGCGTCAGCGCCTGCAGATTGAAAACGCTGTAGTGGAAGGCTCGCGTGCGCACGAGCTCGAGCGGCTGGCGGCCATCCGAGCGGATCTGCACGTCGTAGCGCTTGCGCTGCGCCTCGCTCAGTACGCTGCGCGCCAGCGCATCGTCACCGATATAGCGAGCCTGATTCACGAGCTGCTCATCGAAATACGAACCGTGGTTGTTGGTCGCCGCGGCTTCGTCACGGCCGCCTTTGCTGCTCATCATCCAGTGCGTATAGTCGGTGAACCATCGCTTGAGTCCGGCCTGCTCGTCGTCAGACAGGACACCTGCGGGCGTAATGATCCCGATGGTGTCGATGACCTGCCAGAAGTGACGCGTGTCGATAATGCCGGTGCCGCGACCATTGTTCACCCCCATGACCGCCTGCGCATACTCCAGGTTCGGGTTCATGCGCGTGGCCGGATCGAGGAACCACGTGCGCAGCAGCAGCGCCGCGCGCTCGGCGTAACGCCGCTCGCCCGTGAAATAGTAGGCCATGCCCAGTGTGCCGACGGTATCCGAGAATGTCTCGATACGGCGCGAGTCGGTGTCGTTGTTCTTCGTCGACGGATTGATACGGCCGTCGCGGCGCATGTACGGCAAGCCATTCGGCCTGGTTGCGTCGGGCCACCAGTAAGGCGCCATGCTCAGGTAGTCGTGCTTGTCGCCGCTCGGCGGCATGATGCCCTTGGCGGTGACCGAGAGCGGCGCCACGGTCATGGCACGTCCGGCGTCGCTGACCAGCTTGCGATACGCGGGAAGCAGCACCGGCGCGTCATGCGCGAGTGCATTCTTCGCCTGCGCGAGCGCCTGCGGGTCCAGCGTGTAGACGGTGGGCGCCGGCAGCGTCTCGGCATGCCCCGCCGGCACGATCATCCATTGCAACAGGCAGAGCCCCGCCCCGGCCAGCCATCCCAAACGAATCGTCATGATTTCCCTTTCGTTCCAACCCACTCTTGCCAAATTCGCGTGCGGCCGTCGTTGGCCGCACGCCCACTATTTCTGGTACGTGAGACCGACGTTGACCGCGAGCGGTCGCGAATACCCCTGCCCCTTCGCATAACTCACGTCCGCCGAGAACCGCATGCCACGCTCGAGCAGCAACGTCAGGCCCGCGGTCGCCGTGAACCAGTTGCCCGGTGTCTGCGCAGTAATGTCCGTGCCGGCAACCGTTACGGTCTGCGTGTTGGAGAACATATGCACGCCATTAAGGCTCGCGAACGGCCTGACGCTCATGCCCAACACGGAGAACGGTTTGCTCACGGTGACGCCAGCGCTCGCCAGCGTCGAATTCTGGCCGCCGAGCGACACCGGCATGCCTGAATCAAGCGTGTAGCTGCCGGAGTTCGCATGCAGATACGTGAGCGACATGCGTGGCTCGAGCGTCCAGTCCCCGGGCAGCGACAATCGCCGGCCGGCCGCGAGCGAGCCCATGAAACCGCCACTGTGGTAGTTCCCCGAGTTCGCGTTGCCGGTCGTCGCAAAGTCGTGCGAGCCGCTTAGGAACCGCAGCGCACCTTCGCTGTACCAGCCGTTCATGCCGGCCAGGCCACCGTAAATGCCCAGGTTCCATGGATAGCTGTTCGCCGTCCCGCTCGAACCAACCGTCGACTTCGCTTGCGCCACGCCCCCCGCAATCCCGACAAAGGCATTGCCGTAGGGCAGTCCGAAGCGCAGGTCGCGGCCGAACTGGATGCCGCCGGCGTCGACACTCGACGAAACGCCGGACGATTCGACAGTGAATTTCTCGGCAAAAACGCGCACCCACAGCCCCTGATCGCTCACACCACTGCGCAACTGCTCAAGGCGCGCATAGGTCTGTTCCATCTGCTGGTACCAGATCATGTTGGCAACCGACGGCAGCGCCTGAACGATCGACGCCGCGTCGCCCAGACGTCCGGTGTCGTAAAGGTAATACCCGCCACCGCCCGACGCCAATCCGTATCTTTCCGACCCCACATCGACGCCGCCATTGGTCAGCGCGAACGTGGCGTTGTTGGTCGTGCCGCTGATCAGTTGCAGACGTGTGCCGGCCGCCGGGGTTGTCGTGCTGGTGTCGGACAACGCGAGAACATAAGTGCCCTGGGCACCGTTGACGATGAGTTGATCCGACAGTCCGGCGGCGACATTGCTGTTCAGACTGAACAGGCCCGATCCCGACAGGCCGTTGATGGCGAGCGTCTTGTAGCCTGCGGCGTCCGGCGGCGTGAAAACGACCGAGCCGCCAGCAAGCGTGAGGGAATTGGCCGTGGCGAGCGCGTTGCCGGTAATCGCCACCGACGAGGTCGTTGTGATTTGCAGGGTCCCCGCGACGCTGCCGGAAGTGAATATCGGTGACGGCACCGTCCCGCCCGCCGAGGTTCCCCCCACGAACAGGCTCGCCGTGCCGCCGCTGTTGATCACACTACTCATGGCGACACCACCGCCCGCGACCTGCTGCACGCCGCCAGCGAAGACCACCGTGCCGGTGGCCTGACCGCCGCTGGAGACGGATTGCGTGCCTGCCGACAAGACCTGCGTACCACTCGCCGAGCCCCCCGAGTAGACCGTCTGCCGGGCCTTTTGGCCCACGCTGGTGTTGATCGCGTTACCGCCGGCCGAAACGTACTGCGTCCCTCCCGAGGACACCGCGCCGACAAGTATCGTGTTGATCGCCGTGCCGCTCGTCACCGTCTGACGCGCAAATGCGCTCACGACCGTGCCGATCGCCGTGCCACCGCTGGTGACCGCGGCGCTGCCGCCGGAGTTGATCACGGTGCCGCTCGCAACGCCGCCAGCCACGGTTTGCAGGCCGCCGTTATTGACCACCGTGCCGCTGGCCCGCCCGCCGGCCGCGATCGACTGGGTGCCTGCCGACGCGATCGTCGCACCGATCGCAGCGCCGCCGGACGACACCGTCTGCTTGCCCGCGATCGTGGTCGCCGACGCCGTGCCGGACACGATTTGCGTGCCGCCTCCGACGATCATGGCGAGGTTGTCCGACGCTCCCGACATGATCGTCTGCGAGCCCCCCGAGTTGATCGTGGTGTTGGCCGTTGCCCCGCCGGACGAGACGATCTGCTTGCCCCCCACGTTCACCGTCGCCCACGACGCGGAACCCGATACCGTCTGTGTCCCGCCGCTATTGACCACGGCCTGGGTGTCCGTGCCGCCCGCCTGAATCGTTTGCTTGCCGCCCGAGTTGATGATGGTCGAGACGGTAGCGCCGCCGGCACTCACGGTTTGCGCGCCTGTCGCGTTGATCGTCGTGCCGGTGACGGTGACACCCGTGCTCACGTTCGCGGCGCAGTTCGCATTCGGCGGCAAAACCTGGTTGTCACACAACGCCCATGCCGGAGCGGCAAGCACCGGCAGCACCAGCGCCATGCACGTCGAGAGCGCATTCAATCTCAAGACGTTGTGTGCACCGCCCGTAGCCGTGCTTCTGGAGTTCGTCTTCATGATGATCCGTTGTCATGCCGCGCGGTACGTTGCCGTGCAGCTGTCTCCTGCCTTCGTCGCCCCAGACTCGCGGCGACCCCTCGCGCATTACTGCGGCTGCATTCTCAGAAGATGTGCATGATCGCGAAGCCGAAGCCGGTGGGATTCACGCCCGCGGTTCGCGCATTCACGCTTTGTACGACCGGCACGGAATCGAAGTCGTAAAGACCGGCACTTCGGTTCCAGATGTGGCTCACGAAAGTGGATACGAGCGTGCGCTTGCTGAACACGTACTCGTAGACAAGCGAGGCCTGTTGCGCCCCGGTGCTGCTCGAAACCCCCGGCATGCAGCTCGCGCTCGAGCCGATGGCCGCGCCCGTGCACCGCACGCCACGCGCGATGGCGTAGGTGCCGAGAATCTCGTGACGGCCGAACGACTTGCCCAGACTGATCGTCGCGGCCTGACGCGAGATACGTCCCTGACCGGCGGTAGCGTTCTTGCCGTAGGTGCCGTCCGAGCCGGAGTAGTCGAGGCCGAATGCGAGCTTGAAGGTGTCGGTCAGCGCGTAGCGTCCAACGATGCGATGCGACCAGTCGTTGCTTTCGCCCTTGGCCAGCTTGCCCTGATTGCTGCGCGATTCGTAGATGTACTGGAGATAGAGTGGGCCCTCGCCATAGCTTCCCGACAAGCTGTAGACGCTGTCGCGATTGCCCGTATTGGCGTTGCCGCTCTGGCTGTTGCTGTACAGAAAGTGCCCGACGAGACCCGAGGAATCCTTCGATGTCGAGTACAGCACCGAGTTGGCGACGCGATTGTTGAATTGCAGCGACGTGCCGTTGATGGTGGTCATCAGCGTCGTCGGGCTTGCGATCGGCAGTTGGTTGCCGATGAACTTGTAGATGCCGACGGAGTTATAAAGTGGCGAGGTCAGCAGGCCCAGCTTCATCACGCCGAACGTGTTGTTCTGCACGCCGAGGAACGTATCGCGGCCCGAAAAGTTTCCACTGCCGTCGGTGTTGGTGCCGGTACCGACGTTGATGGTGTTCTCCAACTGGAACAGAACCTGCCAGCCCGCGCCCAGATCCTCGGCGCCGCGAATGCCCCAGTAGGAGCCGTTACTCGCGAAGGCTGCGTTGGCTGGCTCCCCGCTCTGCCCGTTGCGCGCACCGGTGGCGCGAATGTAGGAAATGCCGGGATTGAGCAGGCCATAGATCTGCAGCACGTTGCCCGGCACGTTGAAGCCGTCGCCCCCGACGATGCCGGTCAGGGGATTGAAATCGGCGGCTTCGGAGTCTGCAAAGGTGGGGGCGGCCCCACTCTCCTGCGCTCGCGCAGGTGCCATGCTCGCGATACAGGCGCAAACAAGGCCCGCCGTCGCAAAAATGCGTCGTTTCATTTTGTCTCCTCGATGTCACACGCGCTTCGGCGTGTATGCGGCGAGCATCGTTGGCCCACCGTCTACTTATCTGTGTGCGTGCGGCCGCTCAGGCCGGTCTGGCAAAACGGCGTGAATACAAGGCCCGTACCGGCGGCGGCGCGGGGGGTAATGCCGCACTCACCGGAACGAAAGCGGCGTCGAGTTGTGCGGCGATGTGATAGAGCGTGGTAGAGGACTGCGGCTGCCAGAGCCCGGAAAATCCCTTCACGCCAGCCGCGGCGCGGCGCTGATCGAACGGCACCGAGCTGTTGACGAACTCCTCGTGCTGCTTCTCGCCAAGCGCGTACGGTTGCAACCAGGCCAGCGCCTTTGCGAGCTTTCTGCCGGTGCGCTCAGCGCCGTACCAGTCTTCGCCATGCGCGGCCGCCAGGGTCGCTGCGCTCAGCATCGGCTCGAGCGTGTAGACCACGTAGTGCAGGGCATCGCGTTGCACGAAGTCGTAGGTGCTGCCGTCGTCGCGAATGTTGCTATCGACATGAGCGAAGAAGCGCTCGCGCGCAGCCGCCACGCGAGCGGCGTCGCCGCTGACGAACGCGCCCGCGGTGGCCAGCTTGATGCGGTGGCTTTGCCAGTTGTTCAGCCCGGTGGAATGGTCGCCCACGCGGTGCGGCACCGCGCTGTAGCCGTCGGCGAGCGCCCGGCCGAATTCGCGCATGGCGGCAACGGTCTCGGGAGCGAGCCGCGCTCGTACCAGATCGAAGCCGAAGATCCAGGTGGCGACTTCCGTTTCGTCGATGGGATCGAACGACGGGTGGTAGACGGCAAGCCAGTCGCGCACGTAGGCAACAGCCCGCTCCAGGTGCGCTTCGTCGCCCGACAGGCGCCAGGCCAACGCCTGAATCACCGTATCGCGCCAATCCCCCTGCGCGAGCACACTGTCGTCGCGATTGCCCTGGTGCGGCAGCATGCCCTGCGTATGGACGACTGGCATGACATGGGAGGCGCGCCCCAGGGATTCGCGCGCTTTTCGCACCACCGATGCGGCGACCTTCTCGGGGACACGCGCGCGCAAGGCGTCGGCTTGCGTCTCCGAGATCAGCGCGAAACTTGCGTCGGCCGTCTGCGCTGCGGCCACCCCCGTACCGAAGTGCCACGTCAGTGCACCCGCCGCGCAGGTACCGAGAAAGCGGCGGCGGCCAGGACGATCGAGATCTTCCGTCGACTTCATTGAAATTCACCTCCCATCACAATCACACTTGAGTTCAACCGTGCTGCGATCCGGCCGTCGCCGACCGGGCCTGTGCCAGATGGAATTCCGCACCGCTGCGCAGAATCCCGATGTCGGTGGCAATCGCGACGTAGTCGAAGCCGGCTTGCAAGTAGCGCGCAGCGAGCGTGGGATCCGTCATCAGAATGCCGATCGGCTTGCCCACTTCATGACAGCGCTCCAGCGCCTCGAAAATGGCGCGTTGTACCTCTTCATGTTTCGGATTACCGAGGTGGCCAAGCGCCGCCGCCAGGTCGGACGGGCCGACGAACAGCCCGTCCACCCCCGGCACTTGCGCGATCGCCTCGAGATTGCGCAGTCCGGCGAGCGATTCGATTTGCAGCAGCAGGCAGATCTCGTCATTGGCGCGCTGAAGATAGTCGGCATCGCGACCGTAGCGATTCGCGCGCGTTGCCACCGAAACGCCACGCATGCCGGCGGGCGGATAACGTACAGCGGCTACCGCGCGCTCGGCGGCGGCGACATCGTCGACCATCGGCACAAGCAAGGTCTGTGCGCCGACGTCGAGCACCCGCTTGAACAGCACGGCATCATTCGCCGCGAGCCGCACCACGGCCGATACCCCGCCCTGCGCGACGGTGCGAAGCTGTGCCTGAACCATCGGCAGCTCATTGGCGGCATGCTCCGTGTCGAGCAGGATCCAGTCGTAGTCGGATTGCGTCAGTACCTCGACGGCATTGCTGTCGGCCAACATGCTCCAGACGCCGATCTGTTGTTGCGCCGCGGCCAGACGCGCCTTGAAACGATTGGTTTGCATCATGTCTCCTCCTCACCCGCCCCCGCCGGCTTTGTCAACGCCTCGCGTCGGGCATCAATCCCTTCAGTTCACAACGCCACCCGCGGCTTCAACCGATCGGGGTGCGCAATTGCGCGCTCAGACCGCCATCGACATGCAGGATCTGTCCGGTGATGAACGACGCACTGTCCGACGCCAGAAACAAGATCGGCATGGCGGCTTCACGCGGATCGGCGTGGCGCGCCATCGGCAACCCGCTCGCCGCTGCCGGATCGACCACCTCGGTGTGCGAGTGAGGAATCTGACCGGGGGCAATGGCGTTCGCACGAATGCCGAACCGCCCGAAATCCACCGCAAGGCAGCGCGTCATCGCGTCCAGCCCACCCTTGCTGATGTCATAGATCGCGTTGTTTCTGTGCGCGCGTTGCGCGCCCGGAGAAGACACGCTGACGATGACGCCGTCACGTCCGCGATCGAGCCAGCCCCGCACGACAGCGAGGCTCAGGTCGTACGCCGCGCGCAAATTGACGCCGACGATGTCGTCGAAATCATCGAGCGTTGTATCGGCGGTCGGCTTGCGGCTCTTGGTCACCCCGGCGTTATTCACGAGGATGTGGGCACCGCCCAGGGCATCCGCCGTCCTGACGACGTGCTCGCGATGCGCTGCGTCGGCCATATCGCCGATCACGACTTCGAAGCGCCCGTCGCCCAGCTCATGCGCCAGCTTTCCGAGTGCAGCTTCATTGCGGCCTGTCGCGACGACGTGGGCCCCCGCCTCGTGGAACGCCCGCGCCGTGGCCTGACCAATCGCCCCGCTGGCCCCGGTCACGATGACCACCCTCCCCCCGAAGTCGAATCCTGTCTTCATGTCTGCCATGTGTTGGTTCACGTATCTCGATGCAAATCTTGGAAAACGTTTTCCAAACTATAGCCGCCACCAAAACAGCATGTCAAACGTTTTCCTGAACTGACGCAAGACTGGGAGAATCCGAGCATTGACACAAGCATCGCGCGCCCTCTAAGGTGCACTGAATCTACGTGAAAACCCTTGAAATTTCAGCGCAATACATACCAAAAATGCCAATGCAGTCGTGGTAAACACCAGAGTTGCAGGCACGCAACTTCAGATTTCCCGGTGCAGGTTTTACGTTTTACTTTCGTCGACTTTACGCAAATTCGAAACTCCTCTACCATAGTTAAACGTTTTCCTTTCCGCCATGAAAAAAAGCACGATCACGATTCGCGATGTCGCCGCTGCCGCCGGAGTTTCCACGGCGACGGTGTCGAAGTACATCAATGGCTCCCAGCGTTTTTCTGCGCCGGTTGAGGCGAAGTTGCGCGAGGCGATCGAGCGGCTCGGCTATCAGTCGAATCCGCTGGCCCGCTACATGATCACGGGCCAGACGCGCACCATCGGCGTGGCGATTCTCGACATTCGCAATCCGCATTTCACGAGCATCGTCAAAGGCGCGAACCGGATCGCGTTGCAGCACGACTACACGCTGCTGTTCGTCGACACCGAAGAAAGTCAGGAGCGCGAGCGTCAATTACTCGAGGCGCTCGCGAGGCGCGTGGACGGCATGATCGTCAGTTCGCGCATGCCCGAAGAATCGATCCAGTGGATGATGAAGCTGGACAAACCTGTGGTGTTCTTCGGGCGTTTGTCGCACACCGAGATGCCCAGCGTCGGCACCGATGGCTACCGCGCCGCCTATATGCTCGCGGAGCACCTGGTCAGGTTCGGCCACAAGCGCATTGGCTACCTCGGCTTCGCCGGCTCGCGCTGGAACGAGGAGCGCATTCGCGGCGCACGCGAGTGCCTGGAGGTGCATCAACTCCCGCTCACGGTCTTCGACGCGGCCATGCCATCGGCGGCCTCGGGTGAGCGCGCGTGCTCGTCGATCATGCTCGCGCCGCAGCGCCCCGACGCCCTCATTTGCTACAACGACCTGATCGCCATGGGCTTCATGAAGGAAGCCCAGGCGCTCGGCTTCAAGCTGCCTCAGGACATTTCCGTGACCGGCATGGATAACGTCTCGTTCGGTGAGTACATCTCGCCGGCCCTCACCACGGTCGACATGCAGAGCGAGAAGATGGGCGAGTTGGCCATGCTCAAGATGCTCGACGCCCTGAGCGGCGCCGCCGAAAACGGCTATTCGATGCTGGAGCCGCAATTGGTGCTGCGCGACTCCACGATACGCAGGACATAGCACCCCACCTTCGGGGCGCGACGACGCAAAAGACGGCTTGCGCGCCCCTCTCAGGAAAATCAAAACGATGAAGATCGCCGCCGTACGCGTTACCCCGATTGCCATCCAGGATCCGCCGCTGCTCAATGCCAGTGGCGTACACGAGCCGTATTCACTGCGCGCCATTATCGAGATCGAAGCCGACGACGGCACCGTCGGCCTGGGCGAGACGTACGGCGATCGCCCGGTCCTCGAAGCGCTGCTGCGCGTGAAGGACGCGCTCGTCGGACTGTCGCCGTTCGATTTGAACGGCTTGCGGCGTTGCGCAGCCGGCGGCACCGCAAGCCCGTCGACCCACGCGCCCGCTTACGCCGACAAGCCGGACGCCAAGGTCTTCTCCGCTTTCGAAGTGGCAATGCTCGACCTGCAGGCGCGATTGATCGGGGTTCCGCTGCACGAACTGCTGGGTGGCGCGGTGCGCCGGCAGATTCCGTTCTCTGCCTATCTCTTCTTCAAGTTCGCGCACGACGTCGATCCCTCCTACGCGCCCGACCCGTGGGGCGAGGTGCTGAGCGAAGCACAACTCGTCGGCGAAGCACGCACGATGATCGAGCAGTACGGCTTCGGCAGCATCAAGCTCAAAGCCGGCGCGCTCGACCCGGAGCATGAAGTTGCCTGCCTGAAGGCGCTCAAACGCGCATTTCCCAACCACCCGCTGCGCATCGATCCGAACGCCAACTGGTCGCTGGAGACGAGCATCCGCATGGCCGAATTGCTTGCCGGCGATCTTGAGTATTACGAAGACCCCACGCCGGGCCTTGAGGACATGGCAAGACTTCACGCGGCGACCGGCTTGCCTCTCGCGACCAACATGGTCGTGACGGATTTCGAGGAATTCCGCCGCAATATCGGCCTGAACGGCGTACAGATCGTCCTGTCCGATCACCATTACTGGGGCGGGCTGCGCGCGACGCAGGTGCTCGCGCAAATGTGCGACACATTCGGGCTCGGCCTGTCCATGCACTCAAACTCGCACCTGGGCATCAGCCTCATGGCGATGTCGCATCTCGCCGCCGTCGTCCCCAACCTGACCTACGCGTGCGACACGCACTACCCGTGGCAGGACGACGAGGTCGTCAAGGGCGGCAAGATCGCCATCCGCGATGGCTGTGTGAGCGTGGGCGATGCCCCGGGACTTGGCGTCGAACTCGATCGCGACGCGCTCGCGACGCTGCACGAACGTTATCTGAGCTGCGGCATCCGCGAGCGCAACGACGTCGCGCAAATGCGCAAGTTCCGGCCGGACTGGCAACGCGTCAAGCCGCGCTACTGATCGGCCCATTCATCAGAACAATCCAGGAGACAGGTTCATGAGCAAGATCGGATTCATCGGCGTGGGCATCATGGGCGCGCCCATGGCAGCGCATCTGCGCGCGCAAGGCCACATGCTGTTCGTCTACAAGCGCAATGGCGTGCTGCCCGAGGCACTGGCGGGCGATAACGTCGAGTCATGCGCTTCGCCGCGCGAAGTCGCCGAACGCTCGGAAGTGATCATCACCATGCTGCCGGACACCCCGGACGTCGAATCCGTCCTCTTTGGGGATGACGGTGTGGCGCACGGTCTCGTGGCAGGGAAAACGGTGATCGACATGAGTTCCATCGATCCCTTGCGCACCAAGGACTTCGCTGCACGCATCGCCGCGCAGGGCTGTGACTATCTCGACGCGCCCGTGTCGGGAGGCGAGGTCGGCGCCAAGGCCGCGACCCTGACGATCATGGTCGGTGGCAGTGAGGCCGCGTTTGCGCGGGTGAAGCCGCTCTTCGACGCCATGGGCAAGAACGTCACGCACGTGGGCGATGTGGGCGCAGGACAAACCTGCAAGGTAGCCAACCAGATCATCGTGGCGCTCACCATCGAGGCCGTCGGCGAAGCGCTCGTTTTCGCCGCCAAAGCCGGGGCGGATCCCGCGCGCGTTCGGCAGGCGCTCATGGGCGGCTTCGCGTCGTCGCGGGTGCTTGAAGTCCATGGCCAGCGCATGATCGACCGAACCTTCGCACCGGGCTTCCGGGTCGAGCTTCACCAGAAGGATCTGGGACTGGCGCTGGGCAGTGCGCGCGCACTCGGGGTCGCCCTGCCGAACACGGCGTCCTGCGCGCAGTTGTTCAATCTGCTGAGCGCCCAAGGTGACGAATCGCTCGATCACTCCGCTCTCGTCAAGGCCATCGAGCTGATGTCGTGCCACGTCGTCGGCGCATCGGCACCCGCGAAACCGCCCTCGAACTGACGCGCTCGTTGGTCTGGTGTAGCGAGACCTGCCGTTCGCCGCCGATGCGGCCCAACGGCAAGGCCCGCTATCGCTGCACCGCCGTTATTGCCGGTCGCATCCGCCACGTTTCGCCACCTCGCCAGAGCGCGCAATGAACCGACTTTCAATCAAAACCCGCCTGATCCTGCTGGTCGCCGGATTGCTCATGCTCCTGGCGTTCGTGTCCGGTGTCGGCATATGGCATCTGCGCGCAGCCAACGCGTTGATGGAGTCCATGTACAGCAATCGGGTCGTTCGGCTGGGCCAACTCCGAATCGTGAAAGACGCCTACGGGGCACGCATTGGCGGTACCGCGCACAAAGTGCAGGACGGGCAGATCAATCCCGGCGAAGCGATCAGACGCATCCGGGAGGCGCAGGCGGATATCGCAAAGGAATGGCACGACTTTCGCGATGCCGACCATGCCGATCGTGAAGTCGATTTGATCCAGCGCATGACACCGGTGCTGCGTCGTGCCGATGCGGCGACTGCCCGGTTGCTGGCCCTGCTCGATGCCAACGATACCAATGGGTTGCGAGCCTTCGTCGCCAATGAGATGGGCGCAGCGCTGGATCCTCTGGCGCCGATGATCGTGGCCCTCACCCAGGTGCAGGTCGATCTGGCGGCACAGACCTATGCGCAAGCGCAATCCACCTACGGGCAAACCGTATGGCTGGGGATCGTGGGCACCGTGTCGGTGTTGACGGTCGTCGCCCTGGCCTGCGGGGCCCTGATCCGATCGATTACGAAACCCCTCGCGCAAGCGGTCGGCTTCGTCGACACGATCGCCTCGGGCGACCTGTCGGCGCGCATCGACGTCTGCGGTCGCGATGAAGTCGCCCAACTGCTTGCCGGGTTGCAGCGCATGAACGACAGCCTGCACGGAACCGTGCAGGAGGTGCGCTTCGGCAGTGAAGCCGTGGTCTCGGCGACCCGGGAAATCTCGGCGGGCAATCTGGATCTTTCGTCACGCACCGAGCAGCAAGCGGCGTCGTTGCAGCAAACCGCATCGAGCATGGAAGAGCTCTCGAGTACGGTCGGTCATAACGCACAGAACGCGCGAGCGGCGAACGCGTTGGCGGCAGAGGCGTCCTGCATCGCCCAACGGGGCGACGCAACGGTGGCGCGTGTCGTCGACACGATGGACGAAATCACGGCAAGTTCGGCCAAAATCGTCGAGATCATCGGTCTCATCAACGGCATCGCCTTCCAAACCAATATCCTGGCCCTGAATGCGGCAGTCGAAGCGGCGCGTGCCGGCGAGCAAGGGCGGGGCTTCGCGGTCGTCGCGGCCGAAGTGCGCTCGCTGGCGCAGCGCTCGTCGGACGCCGCGAAGGAAATTCGCCGCCTCATCGATACCTCCGCCGCACGCATTTCGGCAGGCGCAGCGCTCGTCAACGAGGCAGGCCAGACGATGCGAGAGATCGTCGCCGCGGTGTCGCGCGTGAGCGGCATCATGCACGAGATTTCAGCCGCCTCGGACGAGCAGAGCCAGGGCATCGGGCAGATCTCGGTGGCCGTGACCCAGATGGATTCCGTCACGCAGCAAAATGCCGCGCTGGTCGAACAGGCGGCAGCCGCATCGCAATCGCTCACGGGCTACGCCGCACGGCTCGAATCGGCCGTGTCGATGTTCAAGCTGCAGGCGCACCCCGACGCAAGGCATGGGATGCCCGTTACGTCCCTGGCAAAAACGTAGCCATGGACGACGAATCGATGAGCGCCCAATGAGCACACGCGTTATCTCCGTTGTCACCGTCTTGATCGTATGGCTCGGTTGCGCGTTTCTGGGCGCGTCTTATACCGTCGAACATGCAGAACACGCCGTTGCCATAGACCTTACGCTCACGGTGAACTCGATTCTGGACACGGTCATTGCCAGCAGCAGTATCTTCGCGCCCATGCTGGAAAAACCCTGCGCTTCGGTCCAGAGAGCGCTCACCTCGCAGACCTCTCTGGTTCCGTATGTCCGCGAGGTCGCGCTTTTGCCGACGCACGGAGAACCCTGCTCCTCCGCCCTCGGGGACGCAGGCTTTCTCATCGCCACCCCGCCCCACCTCTCGACGGGAGCGCCCGCGATCGATCTGCTGGTGGCGACACGAAACAAGGCCGACACTCCCGTCGTGACGCTCTTCGTTCCGCAGCAGGGCGGCGGCGTGCTTTACATTCTCGAAGGCGTCTATTTTTCCGATGTGCTGCGAACTGCCACACGAATGGGGGCTGCCGGTGCACGGTTGATCATTCAGGGCTCGGGGTCGCTGACCGATCAGGGACGTTTCGCGCCATTGCCGCCGGATGTCGTGCCTGAGCGCAGCTCGCACATTCCACGCCTGTCACGCATCTCGCATGCATCGGCGCAGTGGCCGCTCGACATTTCCGTTACGCCGGACCCGACCGTCTTCCTCGCGACATATCTGCGCTACCTGGCTGTCTCGGCCGCCGCATGTGCAACGCTGGCGGCCATGGGTCTCGTCATGCTGCGAACCACGTTTTCGTCTCGACAACGGCTATTGAAAGATGTGCGGGCGGGATTACGCAAGAACCAGTTTCATCTGGTGTATCAACCGATTACCGACCTTGGCACAGGGCGCTGGGTGGGTGTCGAGGCGCTCATTCGCTGGCGTCATCCCCGCTACGGCACCGTGAGTCCGGGCGCCTACATGAACGAAGTGGAATCGAGCGATCTGATCGGCCCACTGACGCTCTTCGTCCTTCGTCGGGCGCTCGCCGAGCTCGCGCAATGCGATCTTCCCCCGCGCTGGCGCCTGACCATCAATGTGGCGCCATCGCACCTCGCAACCAAAGGCGCCGTCGATGAACTCGTCGCGATTGTCGCGGCACACGCGCAAACCTACGACGTCGTGATCGAGATCACCGAGCGGCAATTGCTGAGGAGCAGCGTTCCCGTGCACCGCGCACTGGAATGCATCAGAAACGCCGGGATGCTGCTGGCCGCAGACGACTTTGGCTCGGAAAGCAGCAACATGGATTTACTGAGCCGATTCAAGTTCGATTTTCTGAAGATAGACCGCCAGTTCGTCGAACATGTCGATCGCGACGGCATGCCGTTCGTCCAGGCAATTCTCTCGCTTGCCCGAGACCTGGGCGTGACCGTGGTCGCCGAAGGCGTGGAAACGGCGTCGCAAGCAGCAACCCTCCAACGCATCGGCGTTCCTCTGGCTCAGGGCTACTACTATTTGCGCCCGGTCCCCATTGAAACACTCAGCGATCACCTCGCGAGCGGGCGTCCGAGCCAGTAGCGCTGGTCAGGACGTGACTCTCCGAGCTGACGAAGGACAGGAGACACTCGGATCATCGCGCCGGGGAGGTCACACGTGCGCTCGGCGATTTGTGCGGGCAACCGCAAGCCGCCGAGGCGCTGATCGCGCGTATAGGCACAACGTTGGCCGATTGCAGAGCGCGACTCCAAGCGTTTGCGCACACGCATCGCCGCGTCGCGTCGCTCGCGCCATGTACGTCACGCAGTTCTTCGACGCACGCCATCTCGGCCTGTATGGCGCGCGCAGCCTTTTTGCCGACGTGATGACAACGCTGGGCGTGCCGAATGCGTGGCAAGGCGCGACCGATTCCTGGGGCATCGGCGTGGGCGGTCTCGACGCGTTGTGCACGGTCCCCGACGCCGGGCTGCTCTACTTCGAGCCGCTGCCTGCTGCGGCGCAACGCATGATGCAGGACAACCGCCTGTGGCGGGCACTGCCAGCCCCAAGCGCAGGACGTGTCGCGTCGCTGGCGCCGTTCTGGGGTTTCGGCATGCTGACCATCGATACGACCGACGGCATCATCATGATCAGCGCCTACGGGTGGGCGTTCGTAAAACCTTTGCGCAAGCTCTACTACAACCTCACGATCACTCTGCTCTCGACCGTCGTCGCGCTCCTGATCGGCGGAATCGAGGTCATCGGCCTGATCGAACAGACGATGCAGTTCTCCGGCGCGTTCTGGCGGTACATCGATCTGCTCAACAATAATTTCGGGCTGCTCGGCTACGCCATCGTCGGGATCTTCGCGATCGCCTGGATCTGCTCTGCGTTGCTATATAGATGGAAGGGGTACGATCGCGAAATCGGCACCGCAGATCAGTACGGATCTGCATGACATTACGGAATCGTTGCACGCTGTAAAAAACCCTCGGGCGGCTTCCCACCCGAGGGTTTTGCATCAACCGAGAACTTCCGCCCTCAGAACGTGTGCTTCATACCGATCATGGTACCGAGCTGGCTGCCACCGGGGATCGGCGAACTGCCGGTATCGCCGCCACTCACGGAGTACGCGAGTGTGCCCCGGTTCTGGATGTAGCCGGCGGTGATGTAAGTCGACGTGCGCTTGGAGAACGCGTAGGAGCCACGCACGGCATACATGATGGCGTTGTTCGGGCTGTTGCTGAAGTTGATGTAGTACACCTGCCCGGCCAACGTGATCGCCGGCGTCAGATTGTAGGACAACCCGCCGTACCAGAGATTGCTGCGGGGCGTGGTGCTGCCGTCGTTGTTACGGTGAATAAGGCCGAGACCGACCTTCGCATTGCCGAACACGGCGTAGCCCGACAGGGACAACCGATTGTCGGTGAGGCTGCTGTTGGTCAGCCCCGCAAACGCGCCGGGACCGCCGCGCTGCGAATCGTACACGGCGGCCACACCCCATTGACCGGTGGAGTATTGCAGCATGGCGGACCATTCGCGGCACGCACGCGAATCCGCCGGATTTTGCCCCGGACAGTTCGTGCCCGAAGGGCTCGGGCCGGCGTTCACGGCATCTCGACCGAAGCTGTACGTCATACCGACGCTCAGGCCGTTGAAGCTTCCCTTGTAAGCGATCGAGTTGTCGTCGCGAGCGTTCGGCAGGTAGTTGTCAAGCGATCCTGCCCCGTAGACGTTAGGTCCCAGAATGTCGGAGTCCAACGTCCCCCAGAACAACATGTTCCACTGACGGCCGATCGAAAGCTGCCCCCATTGATTGGCCAGCCCGACGAACGCCTGACGGCCGAATATCCGGCCACCCTGCCCGGCCGTTCCCGAGTTAGGGGCAAAACCCGACTCCAGCACGAAGACCGTCTTCAGCCCGCCGCCCATGTCTTCGGTACCACGGAATCCCCAGCGCGACGGCATGCTGCCCGTGATGCTCGGCACACGCATCACGGTGGAATTCGCTGTGCCGATGTGATTGACGAACTCGACACCGGTGTCGATGATGCCGTACAGCGTGACCGACGACTGCGCGTAAGCCGACCCCGGCAAGACCGCTGCCCCCATCGCGGCCAACATCGCCGCCCCCGCAACCCACTTCCCCTTATTACTCATGTCAGATGTCTCCTCCATCCTTGGGTAAATCACTTCCATTGCTTCGTTAAGAACTGCTACGCCCACGCCTGCCTAAAGAGTCTTCACGCCTGTTTTCACGGTCGACGCCCGGTGCCAAACCGCGTTTTCACGTACATGAGGGACGAACGAATCCGCAACGCACCGATGTGCGCCGACCAGGCCCGCCCCAAGAGGGCCTCCAGACCGTTCAGTCCTGTGCGAAATTCCGGGAATGCGGGAGCGGTCCGTTGACCGCTCCCGCCCGCCGAATTGGCTTTCGTGCGACTACTGCTGCTGCGCCAGTAAGTCGTTGGTCAACGTGCCGATGCGCTCCACCTCGACCTCAAAGCGATCCCCCGCCTTCAGCCACACGGGCGGCTTGCGCGACTGGCCGACCCCGCTTGGGGTGCCCATGACGAGGACATCTCCCGGACCGAGGGTCATGCACTCGGCCAGCAGGGCGATGGTGCGATCGACGGGGAAGATCATGTCGTCGGTGTTCGCGTCCTGCACCACTTCGCCGTTAAGACGTCCCTGAATGCGCAAACCGGTCGCCCCCGGCGGGAGTTCATCCGCCGTCACCAGCACCGGGCCGAAAGCACCGGTGTCGTCGAAGTTCTTGCCGATAGTCCATTGCGGTGTGCGACGCTGGTAATCGCGCACAGAAACATCGTTGAACAGGCTGTAGCCGAACACGTACGAGAGCGCATCTTCCATGCGCACGTCACGCGGCACGGTCCGACCGATGACGACGGCCAGTTCTGCCTCGAAGTCGAGATGGGTCGAGACTCGCGGAACCCGGACCGGTTGACCGTGCGCCACCAGCGAACGCGCGCTGCGCAAGAACAACCAGGGATAGTCCGGCTCGTCCCGGCCGCCCTCTTTCGCGTGATCGCGATAGTTCAGCCCCAGACAGACGATGCTGACCGGGTCCGGCACCACCGGCGCAATGACGAGGCGACTCAGCGGCACACCCTGACCGTCCTGCAGCGCCGCCGACGCAAGTACCTGAACATCCATACCCCGCTCGAGCGCGTTGCGCAGGCTCGTGCCCAGGCTGAACCAGCGATCGCCTTCGACGACGCCCACATGGGAACGGCCGTCCTGAATGACAGTCGACAGACGCATCTCTCAACCCTCCAGCTTCAGCAACTTGTCCCAGGGCGATTCCCCGCTCCAGTTGATGCAGACACTCTGGCGGCGCATATACCCCTTCCAGGCGTCGGAGCCGGCCGTGCGGCCGCCACCGGTTTCCTTCTCGCCGCCGAAGGACGCACCGACGTCGGCACCGGTCGTCCCCATGTTGACCTTGGCGATGCCACAGTCACTGCCTTCCGCAGAGAGGAAACGCTCGATGTTGTGGAGGTGCGTGCTGTGAATGCCGGACGCCAGCCCTTGGGCCACACCGTTATGCATGTCCAGCGCCTCGTCGAACGTGTCGTATTCGACGACGTACACGATCGGTGCGAACGTCTCGTGCTGGAGGCAAGGCCATTCATTGCGTGCGTTTGCAATGATGGTCGGCTCGACATACCAGCCCGGACGATCGATGCGCTTGCCGCCGAACACGACCTTCGCCCCGAGTTGCTGCGCCTGCGCGACGGCCTGCTCGAAATGGCCCACGGCCGCCTTGTCGATCAGCGGACCGACGAGTGCGCCCTCTTCGCGCGGATCGCCCACCTTGATCTGCGCAAAGCACTGCGCCAGCTTCTCGGTGAACGCCTTGGCGACGCTGCGATGCACGATGACGCGGCGCGTGCTAGTGCAACGCTGGCCGGTCGTTCCCACCACGCCGAACGTGATCGATCGGGCAGCGAGGTTCAGATCGGCCGTCTCGTCGACGATGCAGCCGTTATTCCCAGAGCACTCCAGCATGTAGCGACGGCCCAGCGTCTGACCCACGGTCTCGGCCACCCACTTGCCCACGCGCGTCGAGCCCGTGAACGAGATCATCGAGATGCGCGGATCTTCGACCAGACGCCCCGCAGCCTTGTCGCTTTCCGGCAGGTACAGCGAAAACACGCCGGGCATGTCGAGCTCCTGCATCGCCTGTTCGGCGATCCGTTGCAGGGCCAGTGCCGTGAGCGGCACCTTGGGGCTCGGCTTCCAGATGACGGTGTTGCCGCCGATGGCCGCGAGGAAACCGTTCTGCGCCCAGACCGCGGCAGGAAAGTTGTAGGCCGAGATAATGCCGACGACGCCCAGCGGCAGCCATTGGTCGTACATCCGGTGGCGGGCGCGCTGCGACTGCTGCGTGAAGCCGTAAAGCATGCGCGACTGGCCCGCGGCGAGACGCGCCATGTCGATCACTTCCTTGACCTCGCCCTTACCCTCGGCCACCGACTTGCCGGTGTCGATGGCGACAATGCGCCCGAGCAGGTCGTGGTGCTGCGCACACAGCTCGCCGATGCGCGTCATCAGCTCGCCGCGACGCGGCGGCGGCACCATACGCCAGGTACGATGCGCCTCGAGCGCCGCAGCGGCGATGCGCTCGTAGTCCTGCTCCGTAGCGCCGCCGAGTTGCGCCGTCGTCTCGCCGGTGCTTGGGTTGATGGCATCGATATGCACCGTGGCGTCGGCACCGAGCCAGCCCGTGGCGCTGCTATGGGAACCCGGATGACGGGCGCTCAGGCCCAGCCCGGTTAGTACTTCGCGAATGTCGAACATTGCGTGAAACTCCTCAGGCCTTCTTGGCCAACATGTCGCCGATAGTCTCGTCGGTGTGAAACACCGGCTTCTCGTAGTAATGCGGGCCGTCGTAAATCTCAATGAGACGGCTGAATTCATGTGCGATCGTCGGGCCGTGCGGGTGATCCTTCGGATTCATGTAGAAAGACCCCGGCACCAGACGCAGCTTCGAATCCGTGTATTCGTACTCCCCTTCGAGGCAATACATGAACTGATTCGAAGCGTGGGAGTGCTTCACGGGAATGCGGCCGCCCTTCTGGTACTCCAGCAACGCAATGCTCGCGCCCGTCTGTTCGTTCTTCCAGAGAAAGTACTGACGGAATCCGTACTCTGGGAAATCGATCCACTTCTGCGGATCGAGGTCCTGCGAATGCAGCAGAACTTCGAGCGACTTCAGCGACATATCACCTGACGTATTCATTGCGACACCTCCAAAGATGGACGCCCGGCCAACACCCAGCGGTCGTATTCCTGCCGGCTCTCCGGCGTTGCGGGAAAGAGCCCGAAGATCGATCGGCCCATGGCGATGTTCTGCGCGGCGAATTCTTCGTACTCCACTGCGTCCACGGCCTCGTCGGCGATCTCTTCGACGAGATTACGGGGAATCACGACGACACCTTCGGCGTCCCCGACGAGCACGTCACCCGGATAGATGGCGACGCCGGCACAACCGACCGGGCCATTAAGTTCCACGGGATGCATGGCGATCGGCGTCGCCGGCGGTGCGGACTGGCGCTGATAGGCTGGCAGTCCGGTATCGCGCACGGCCGGCGTGTCGCGAAAGCCGCCGTCGGTCACTACGCCCGCAACCTGCCGCTGGCGCATGCGCAGCGCCATGAGGTCGCCAGCCGCCGCGGAGCGCACGCAGCCGCCCGTGTCGATCACGAGCACGTGTCCTGGCGGGCACTCTTCGACCGCGCGCCGATGCAGGTTGTCGCTGCGGCCGTAGTTGGCCATCGTATCGATGTCTTCGCGCGACGGCATGAACCGCAGCGTATAGGCCGGGCCGACCATACGCTCCTGCCCTTCCGACACAGGGCTCAGCCCCAGCAGATAGACGTTCCGGAACCCACGCTTGAGCAGTGCGTTGGCCACGTTCGCCGTGCCGACCTTCGTCAGCTTGTGGCGTGTGGAATCGTCGAGCGCCGCGGGTTGCGCCGAAGCGGCCACGGGCGTCGATGGCTGGTTCGTACTCATACCGGACGACCTCCGTGACCGAGCGCTGCAACGGCCTCGATCTCCACCAGGATTTCCGGCTGCGCCAGCGAGCTAACTTCCACCAGCGTCGCCACCGGGAATGCGCCGTCGAAGAACTCGCGGCGCGCGCGCCAGACTTCCTCGCGGTGCTCGATACGCGTCATGTAGATGTTGATCTTCACGACATCGCGCATGGTGCCGCCTGCGGCCGTCACCAGGTGCCGGATGCGATCGAAGATCAGTCTGGCCTGCTCGTACTCCTCACCGCCGGTCGGTTTCAATTGCTTGTCGCGCGCCGTCAGGCCCGCCACGTAGACCGTGTCGCCGGTCTTGAGGCAGTTCGACCAGGTGCCGGGGGCGGGTTCCGTGACCTCTGCGCTGGTAATGCGTTGAATTGTCATGCGTGCCATTCCGCTCTAAAAGGGGATGATTCGGGATTGGATTTCACTCGAAGAAATCTTTTGGCGGTTTGGCCCCCCATTGGGTGGTCTCGTCCGCCGTACCTGTGAAGACCGTTGCGCGATGCTCGTCATTGACGACATCGCCATCGGTGTAATGCTCGATGCGGAATCCGAACGGGTCCCGCCAGTAGTCGAAGATCTGACTGCCCAGCAGGTGACGCCCCACGCCGCAATCCAGCGTGTAGCCCTTCTCGAGCAGAAAGTCGTGTGCCGCCATCACGGCATCGAGTCCGTCCATTTCGAACGAGCAGTGATGTACGCCGGGCTCCGGACTCTGCACGATGAGCATGCAATGGTGGTCGACCCAATGTTTGCCGCCGTCCACCCGCAGGAAACTGCCGATCACCCGCACGGGTTCTCCCGGCACGCCGAGATGGTCCGACGCCAACAATCCCAGGCGTTCGCGCAACCAGTTCACTGACGCATCGTGATCGCTGACGTGCAGCACGAAATGGCCCAGACGCTTGACCGGCCAAGGCGTGCGGGAGACGCGTACCGATTCGTTCTTGCGCGGCTTGGAATGCGCGCTGTTGAAATCGGGGTCCAGAGGCGTGCGCACCGCACCGGGCACGCCGGCGCAGAGAACGGCGTCGATCTCGAAACCGTCGGGCATGCGCATGCGCACACGCTCGCCGCCGGTCGAGATCTCCGACATCGCCTCGATCGAACCTGACCCATCGAGCGCCGCGAGGCGCACGAGATCGTCGCGCGACGCCACCTGCAGGCCCGCGCCCAGGAACCGGCAGGTTTCGCCAAGCACGGCTTCGTAGACATAGGGGGCGTCGCCGGAGCCTCGCATCAGAAGCCGCTGACCGTCGCAAGGCACCGCGGGGTACATGCCGAAGTCGCGCAGGAAGCTTTCCATGCGTATCAGGTCGGTGACCTGATAGCGGACATAGAGAACGTCAGTTACCCGTACCATCACGCCACCTCCGGTGTGCTATGGGCCGGCTCCGCGGGCGCGTGACCGAGAATCGCCGCCACCAGTCCCGGGTTTGCCTGCGCCTGAACCGACGTTCCTGACCAGGCCAGATTTCCCGAGTCCAGTACGTACACCCGATCCGAGGCGTCGAGCGCCTTGGACAAGTTCTGTTCGACGAGTAGCACCGCCATCCCCTCCTGTTTCAGTCGATGCAGCGCGGCGTAACAGATATCCACATTCTTCGGCATCAAACCCAACGACAATTCATCGATGATGAGCAAGCGCGGCTCCGCCATGAGGGCGCGACCGATGGCGACCATCTGTTGCTCACCGCCGGACAACGTACGCCCCAGCGATTCGAATCGCTCTTCCAGGCGAGGGAAGAGATCGAGCACGCGCCGCATGTTCCTCTGCGACACCTCGCGTGGTCGGCTGTACCCGCCCACGATCAGGTTCTCGCGAACTGTCATGTCGCCGAACAGCTTCCGGCCTTCGGGCGACAGCGCGATGCCTTCTCGCACGCGCGCCTGTGGCGTCAGCGTGGTGACATCTTTGCCATCGAAGCTCACGCGTCCAGTCTTCGCCCGGACGTGACCTGCGATACATTGCAACGTCGATGTCTTGCCCGCGCCATTAGGTCCGATCAGTGCCACGACCTCGCCCGGATTGACTGTCATCGACAGTTCGTGCACTACTACAGCGGCGCCGTAACCGCAGCTAAGGCGATCGATTTCAAGCATCTGCCGCGCCCTCCCCGAGATAGGCGTCCACCACGACCGGATCGCTCATGACCTGCGCCGACGGCCCGTCGGCAATCTTGTGTCCGTTATCCAGTACGACGATGCGCTCGCAGATACGCATAACCTCGGCAATGTTGTGCTCGATCAGCATGATCGTGACACCCGATCGGTTCAGATCGCGAATCAGATCCGCCAGCAGCACAGCTTCCGCGTGCCCGAGGCCCGCGAGTGGTTCGTCGAGCAACAGCATCTGCGGGCGCGTGGCCAGTGCGCGGGCGACTTCAAGCCGCTTGAGCACGCCCAAGGGCTGCGTCGACGGCATTTTGTCTGCTAGCTCGGCGATGCCCACCATGCGCAGGCAGTTCGTCGCCGTCTCGCGCAGACGCTTGCGGTCGAGCCTTGCCATGGCGCGCCACGGCGAGCGCGTGATGTCCGAACCGGCGGCCAGAATCACGTTCTCGAGGATCGTCATGTTCCGGAACGGCCTGACGATCTGGTGCGACATCGCAATGCCGCGCCGAGCGCGCGCCGCGGAATTGAGGCGATTGAGACGCTCTTGACGGAAATGGATCTCGCCGGTTGTCGGAGCGACGACGCCGGAAATCAGCCGAAGCAGAGTTGTCTTGCCGGCACCGTTCGGGCCGAGCAGACCGACGAGTTCACCGGATCGCACATCGAAGGAAACACCGTCGACCGCGACCAGACCGCCAAAGCGAACCCCGATCTCCCGGATGTGAAGCAAGTCGGTGGCGCTCATGCGTTCACCTCCCCACGCAGCCCTTGGGCGCGTGCGATGAACCAGGGCAGCAGACCGCCGGGGACAAAACGCATCATCACGAACAGCAGCAGACCGAACACCAGCAGCTTGTAGTCGTTGATGGCGCGGAACCATTCCGGGAGCAATGTCAGGAGTGCCGCCGCCAGAATGCTGCCCCAGAGGGAGCCCATGCCGCCGATGACCACCATCGCGAGAATCATGACCGATACGGGGAAGCCGAATGCTTCGGTGCCGATCGCCCCGAGATAGTAGGCATACAAACTGCCTGCGATGCCGGCCAGCCCTGTGCCGAGCATAAAGGCGGCAAGTTTGTACTTCGGCGTGTCGATGCCGATGCTGCGGGCGGCGATTTCGTCGGCGCTGACCGCTTCGAAGGCATAACCGAGCCAACTTCGTTTGACCACACCGCACAGGATGGCAATCAGCACGGCACAGCCGATGACGAAGTACGGGAAAACGGTGCCCAGTCCGGCGTCCGGAATCTGCGAGATGCCGATTTCTCCGCCAAGCGTATCGCTCGTTCGTACGATGCCTAGAAAGAGGAAGCCCGCGGCCATCGTGGCGATGGCGAGAAAGTCATCGCGCACTCGCAGACTGCACAGCCCTACTACCAATCCCACGATGCCGGCCGTGATTGCCGAGCTGGGCAGCGTCAGCGTCAGACTGATACCGGCCTTGGCCATGAGTGCTGTCGTGTAAGCACCGACGCCAAAGAACGCTGCATGCCCCAGACTGACTTGCCCGCACAGCCCCGAAATCAGATTCAAACTCAGGGCGAGGATGACGTTGATCGCGATCAACGTTACGAGGGTCGTTTCGTAAGCGCCCATTGCGCAGCTCCCTTCAGTTGCAGTAGCGCCAACAGCGAGCGCCGGCGGTTGGTGCTGGAAAACAGTCCGTCCGGCTTGACCAGGAGGACGCAAAGCATGGCCGCAAACGCGATGCTGTCGCGGTCGAGCACATTGGAGAGATAGGTCGCCCCGAACGCTTCGACCAATCCGAGCAGGAGCGACGCGGCGAGCGTGCCGCCCGTGCTTCCCAGCCCGCCGACAACGATGATCGCCAGTGCCTTGTAGCTGGGCACCGCGCCCATTGACGGCTCCACGAGATTGTTGAGCACACCGACCATGACGCCGGCGGCTGCGGCAAATGCGGAACCGATCGCGAAGTTCAGATAACGCACCTGACGCAGGCTGATACCGCACGATGCCGCCATATGCGGCTCGCTCACCGTTGCACGCCACGCCATGCCCATACGGGTCCGGGTGGCGAACAGCCCGAGTGCGCCCAGCAGCACGACCGCCATGACGAGCACCGCCAGTTCGGCATATTTGATCTGCATGCCCGCCACATTGATGACGCCACTAAGCGGCGGCACGTGGTACGACAGACCATAGTCGCCGAACACGAGGCGCAGGACCTCCTCGATGGCGAGGAACATGCCTACCGAGGCGATCAGCGGCACGTACGGCGGCCGGTCGAGGATCGGCTCGTAGCACATCCGGTACATCACCATGCCGCAAGCCGCCACCACGATCATCGAACCGATAAGCCCGAGCGCAAAGTTGCCGGTGAAATTGGTAATGACCAGGCCAAGATAACCGCCCAGCGCAAAGAGACCGGCGTGTGCAATGTGCAATACCCGCAGCAATCCGAACACCATCGCTAGGCCGATGGCAATCAGGGCGTAGATGGCACCGTTGATCAGGCCTTGCGCGGTCAAATTGAGTATCAAACTCATATCGACTCCCAATTCGTTCTCGCGTTATTGCTCAGGCGGTGCCAACAGCACAGGGTCGTACACGCCGCCGAAACTTTGCCACTTGCCGTCACGAACGATGCTCAGAGGAAAGCCCTTTTTCACCTCATGCAGCTTGTTGAAGCTGATGCTCCCGATCGCGGTCATCGCCTCGGTGTTTTCCAGAGCGGTGCGGATCTTCGCGGGGTCGTCCGACTGGGCCTTTCGCATCGCGGCCACCAGCATCATCACGGCGGCATGCGTGGACGCTGACACGGCTTCGGCCTTACTGTTGGTCTTCGCTTCGTAGGCCTTCAGGAAATCGACGATCTCAGGCTGGTGCGAACCCCAGTCGATGACGTTAGTGATGACCGTGCCCTCGGCGGCCTTGCCCGCAATGTCGATGTACTGCTGCGAGCTGAGCGACTCCGCGCCCACGATATCGGCCTTCACACCGGCGCTGCGCAGTTGCGCGACAAACGGGCCTGCCGTGAAGTAGAAACCGGTGACGTAGATGACTTCCGGGTTGTCCGCCTTGATCGAAGCGATCAGCGGGCCGAACTGACGATCGCTCGGCGCGTATTCGTATTCCTTCACGAGATCGATGCCGAACTTCGGCGCAGCCTGCTTGAAGCCCGCAGCAAGCGTCTTGCCGAAATCGGTCTTGATCGTGAGCAGCACTACGCGCTTCTTGTGCAAGGCGCTGCCGATCACTTTGGCGGCCGCCCGGCCCTGCACCTCACCTACGCTCGTGA
Source organism: Pandoraea sp. NPDC087047 (assembly GCF_044745225.1). Taxonomy (NCBI): domain Bacteria; kingdom Pseudomonadati; phylum Pseudomonadota; class Betaproteobacteria; order Burkholderiales; family Burkholderiaceae; genus Pandoraea; species Pandoraea sp. NPDC087047. The sequence goes on along the minus strand of NZ_JBIUZU010000004.1, from coordinate 294,075 downwards.
CACGGAAGATGTATTCGCCCGTTCGCGTGATTTCCGGGGCGAATGCCACGGAAGCGAGATACGGAATCTGTGCCTTCTGGAAGACCGGCGCAGCAGCACGGGACGGCCCCGAGAAGCCAGCAGAGACGACAGCGCGAACACCATCGCCCACAAGTCGGTTAGCGCCCGGGACAGCCTGCTCCGGCTTGCCCTGGTCGTCCATCACGACCAGTTCGAGCTTCTTTCCATTCACGCCGCCTGCGGCGTTCGTCTGCTCGATGGCGAGCTTGGCAGCAGCCAGTGCCGAATTTCCGTCGGCCGCAGCCGGGCCGGTCAGGCCGGCTTCGAAACCGATCTTCGTTACGACCTGTGCCCATGCACCGTGCATCGCGGTCATGGTAAATGTCAGAGCGACGACCCAGCGCACGGGACCGGAGCATTGGCGAGAGAACGCCGAATTTCCAAACATGATGTCTCCTTTCTAGTATGTGATTGCGGCGGCGTCAGCCAATGGTGGCCGGGTTCACCGTGTACGATTGACGGCGGTTCAGGGCCTCGACGGCGAAACCGGCCATGCGCTTAAAAGCGTCGGCCCGCTCCTGCAACTCCTCAGCGCTCAGCACGTCGTGAATGTTCGAAAAACCCTGTGGCGCCCGTTCCTCGACGATCTCCATGACCATCTCCGGACCGAGCGTTCGGTTCTGGAGGGCGATTTCACGCATCGGGGGCAGTCGCTCCGCTTCATAGCGGCACAGGCCTTCTTGCGGATCGTCGCGGCAAGCGGCGAGATGGAACGCCAGCGAGCGAGCGTCCACCACAGCCTGAGATCCAGCCTGCGAACCGACCGGGTGCATCGGGTGGGCGGCGTCGCCCAGCAGCGAAATCCGCCCGAACGTCCAGCGATCGACCGGGTCCCGGTCGACCTTTGGGAATTCGAAGACTTCGACGCCCGCAGCAATCAAGGACGGCACGTCGAGCCAATCGAAATGCCACGATTCGAACGCGTGCGCAAAGTTGGCCGGATCGACCTTGCGGTTCCACTCCTCACGCGGCGGACCGTCGCCGCTCTGGCCCAGCTCGGTAATCCAGTTGAGCATCACGCGCCCATCCGGGAGCGGCAGCATCGGGTAACACACCAGCTTCTGGTTGCGATGCCCGGCGATGATCATGGTCCTGCCAGTGAGGAATGGGTTGGCCGGCACAGCACAGCGCCACATCAACTGGCCACCGAAGCGCAGGGTCTGGTCGGGGTAGAAGTGTTTGCGAACGACTGAGTGAATGCCGTCGGCGCCAATGAGGACATCCCCGCGCACCGACGCTAGCGGTACACCGGTCTGGCTATCGACGAAGTGAGCGATGACGCCGGCCTCATCCTGCTCGAAGGCGGCCAGTTTGTGTCCGGGGTGAACGGCGTCGCCCCCTAGCCGGGACTGCGTGGCTTCGAGCAGAATCATCTGGAGCGTGCCGCGGTTGATCGCGTATTGCGGCCAGCGGTACCCGGCCAAACGGCCGCGCGGCTCGCTCCAGATGCGCTGGCCGCGCTTGCTATAAAAGGCGAGCTCTTCGATCGGCACAGCCTGACGGTCCAGCGCTTCGCCGAGTCCTAGCTCGGTCAGTTCCCGCACGGCGTTAGGTTGAAGATGGATGCCTAACCCCAGCGCCGTGATGTTCGGCGCTGCCTCGAAAACTTCGGCTTCAATGCCGGCGGCGTGCAGACTCAACGCGGCAGACAGCCCCCCGATCCCACCCCCAACGATGATGACTTTCATGTACTGACTCCATTCGAAAACGCACGTCCTGTTGAAGGGGAATCGTACGCCGCCCCCACAGAATTACCATTGAGTATTCGTTTGTCTGATATGATTATTTAGTTAAATCAGGTAGGGAAAATCCCCTAAATATCTGGATATTCATGGCTACTTTTCGTCATTGAAACTCCTAAATTCATATATCACTGAGGCTCCGTGGCAAAGCTTGATTGGTACATCAGAGCTGGACTGAAACTTCGTCATCTGCAAATGCTCGTGGCGCTTGATGACTTGCGGAATCAGGGAAAGGTGGCCGCCTACATGAACGTCACGCAGCCAGCACTCTCCAAGGCCATGGCCGAATTGCAGAATGGACTGGGGCATCAGATCTTCGAGCGCACGGGAAGAGGTTTGCGCCCCACGGCTTACGGCGAGGGACTCATTCGACATGCGCGCAAGATCCTTCAGGACCTTTCCGAGGCTGGTGAAGAATTGCACGCACTGGCGACCGGCACCTCACGCAAGCTTCGTGTCGGGGCGTTGCCCGCGAGCGCGTCGTGGCTTGTCCCGAAGGCGCTGACGCTCTTCAAGACGACCTCTCCCAAATCGTCTATCTCGGTACGGGAGTCGACAATGGATGTACTGCTCAATGAGTTACGTCTGGGCCATCTCGATCTGATCGTCGGCACACTGCCCACCAAGCAAATGGGGATCGACCTCGCGGAGGCCCCGCTCTTTGACGACGCGACTGTGCTGGTCACTCGCTCGGAACATCCTTTGGCGGTGCAAAAGAAGCCGCCGGATTGGGCCGAATTGGCCCAATACCCGTGGGTGCTGCCACCTCACGATTCACTCCTACGACAGCCGCTGCTCGTGGCGTTCGCCGCGTACGGCGTCGATCCGCCGACGAATTTCATCGAGAGCCTGTCGCTGAACGTTACGCTGAACTACGTCCAGAACAGTTTCGCCGTCGCTACCCTTCCGGCCTCGCTTGCCGCGATATACGCTGCGACGCAGACCGTCACGGTGCTACCCGTCCGGCTACCACGACTGGTGCGCCCAGTGGGATATATCTGGCTCAGGGGGCGCCCGCCTGCCGAGGGCGACGGGCTGTTCATACGTTGTCTCGAACAGGCGGCGCGTGAGCTTGCAGTCGACGCTCAAAACAGGTGACGGATCCCGAGCTGCACTGCCAACTGGTTCGGCGTGGACGAGTACCCGTTGGTCGTGCCCGGCGTCACGACAACGAAGTTGCCGGCCTGCTTCGCTCCTGCGAACGCATGTTGCCAAGTCCCCATCAGATAGACGTCGGTCCGCTTGGTAAAGCGGTAATCCGCGCCGGCGCTCACCATGTGGTACTTGCCGATGTTCTGGTCGATGAAGGTGTAGCCCACACCGGTACTGAAGGCCGGGGTGAACTGATAGAGGAAGCCGGCTTCGTATATCCGCGTAATAATTGCGGCCCCGGTCACGGTCGTAGCATTCGTGTATGAGTAGTTGGCATTGACTGAAGCTGCGCCGAATACCGCCCGTGCACCGAAGGCCGCCGTTTCGATCGTCGGCGCATTCAAGACAATCTGCGCGAGCGTTCCACCGAGCCCATCCGTCTTGGTGAACGCGCCGGCGAAGGTGAACGGGGCACCGCGCCCCGGATCGTAAGAGAAGCCGGCACTATAAAAACGTGGATTGCCCGGCGCACCAGCAAACTGCCCAGGCACGTTACTGAAGCCGTACATGAGGCCGACCGACACGCCGCCGATCTTCGGCGATTGGTACTTGATCGTATTGCTCATCGGCTCCCCTGCGTATCGATCGATGTCGTACGACAGGTGGAATGAGTAGGACGGCGCGAACTGAGCCACGTTCGTATAAAACGAAACGTAGTCGTAGATGAAGTCGTAATCACGACCCAATGTCAACGTACCGTAGGTGTCGCTCGACAACCCCACGTTGGCCCGACGGCCGAACAACGCGCCGCCGTTGTTGAGCTTCCCGCTGCCCAGATCGAAGCCACTTTCCAGATTGAATACCGCGCGAAGACCGCCACCGAGATCTTCCGTGCCCCTTAACCCGAAGCGGTTCACCTGGTTGACGCCACTGTCGAGCTTGACGGCACTCGAACCGTTTGTATTACTGATGTACGACACGCCCGACGAGATGAGACCGTAAAGCGTGACCCCACTTTGGGCATGCGCGCCCGCGCTGAGCGCAGACAGCAACAATCCCGCACAAGCCATTTTCTTCATTCTCAAGCCTCCAATTTATTAGTATTTCTAATTAATATTTGTATTTTTCTCTAAAAAATACGGCAACCATAAATCGCCGCGCACCACCCGGCTAATGGGTCAGACGTTATGCGTCTGCCAGCGAGGTCAGTGTCTGAAGCACGATGGTCCTGGTCTGCCCCCAGACCATGCCCTTCCATAGATCGCTGTCGCAGTAGAACGAGTCCCGGATTTTCTGCCGGACGTCGAACAACGCTTCGGCTTGAGATAGCTCGGGCCGCTCGAGGAACCACTGCGAAGCCCTGAGTTGATACATTGTTTCCGACATGGGCCGTGTACCGAATTCGAGCCCCATCAGCACTGCCTCGGCGTTCGAGCATTCGTCGTAAATGGTCGAGACCACCGAACCCGATACTTGCGGCGATATAGAGTCACCCTCGAACGGTGCGAACACGTCAGCCCCCCACCAGCGGCGTGCGCGTTCTACGTCGACCGGATTCTCACGTCCCGCATAGATCTTTTCGCCATGACCGAAGGGGCCCAGTCCGGTGTGAATATCGATCCACCCGACACGCTGCGACCGTGCCGCGTATTGGCGAAGAATGGCGCGCAACTGCACGTTATTCCAAGTTGGTTCGGTACCTCCGTAGAACATCCCCCCGGGGACGGAATACTGCCCCGAGGTCACGGCGCGTCGGAACGCCAGTTCGCCATGGTTCTCGATGTACAACCTCACTTCCGCTTCCACAGCATCGCTAGGCGGCCAGGTATCCGGAATGACGAGCTTGTGAACCTTGGAGTAATCTGCGTTCACTGGCAACGGATCGTTGAAATCGATGTGATTGCGATTCAGGTCGACGTTGTCCTGGTTATGACGTTGCAAGTACGAGAATCCGTAGGGATTCAACGCGTGGATCAGCAAGACTCCGATGTCCGACGTTTCGAGCTTCTGAATCAAAGCTTGATCCTGCAACATCGCGACCTGACAACCCGAGCCGGCAAACCCCTCGGGACCGTGGGTTCCCGACGAGACGATCAGGAGATGCTTCGCGTCGCGCCGTCCGAGATAAGCCACGTCGATGGCCAGTTCCTCGCCGAGCAAGCCGATATAGCCTGCCAGCGGATAAGACTCGACCTGCGCGCCCTGAGCATTGGCTACGTTCAGAAACTTGTTGCGCGCCTCGGCGTAACTTCCGGAGAAGTATGGGGTTACCGCGAGATGTTCCATTCTCTTTCCTGTTGAGCCGTGGTGCGATTGAAGGCGCCTTCGTTCCCTTTGTCGATATCAGTCCCGGTGTGGTCCTTCAGGTAATGGAGGCCGTATAGGGAAATGAGGGTCATGACGCCGAGGTACCAGGCCGGCGCCAGCGTTGTATTGAGCGCTGAGACGAGCCATGCGTTGGCAAGCGGTGCGAATCCGCCGAACACGGCCACCCCGACGCTGTACGTCACGGAAATCCCCGTCGCCCTCACGTGCATCGGGAACATTTCCGGCAGCATGACGATGCCGGGCACGCCCTGAATCACCAGAAGAGCGCTCAGAATCACCAGCACGCTCAGTAGTGCCATCGGCGTACGCCACTCCGTCAGCCAGAGGAACGCGGGAAACACCAGAACGATCAGTAAAAGACGCGACACCAGGATCAGGCGCTTTCGTCCGACCTTATCGGACCAGCGACCGACGATTGGGGACAGCACAAACGTCACCAGTCCGGTCAACGCAGCGCCGGTCAATGCCACCGTCGGCGCAATGTGCAACTCCTTGATGGCGTAAGTCGGCAAATAGAAGGTCGTGACATACGCGGCCGTCGTCGTTCCGATAACGTTGAAGATGGCGAATACGACGGTACTCCAATGATCGCGAAGCAACAGATGAAGACTTCCTTTTCGCTTCTGGCGTGTTTCGTCCGAACGGGAGAGTTGCGACACGTGCAGTGACTCATTCAGCCGGCGTCGGATATACATGCCGATCGGAGCAATCAAGAGCCCCACGATGAAGGGAATGCGCCACCCCCAACTGGACATCGATTTCGAGTCGAGCGAATAAGTCAACAGACCAACAATCAACGCCCCCGTCAGAATTCCAAGCCCCTGACTCGCCAATTGCCAGCTCGCCATATAGCCGCGGTTGGCCGGTGTTGAATGTTCTGCAAGCAAAGTCGTCGATGCACCGAATTCACCGCCCGCGGAGAAACCCTGAATCAATCGCCCGGCAACGATCATGAGCGCCCCTCCGATGCCAACCTGCGCATAAGTAGGTGCAATGGCAATCACGAGACAACCCAACGCCATGAGAAAGACCGTCAGCGTCATGGCTCGCTTTCGACCGGCGCGATCCGCGAAAACGCCGATGACCACGGCGCCGATCGGGCGCATGATGAACCCAACGCCAAAACTTCCGACAGCAAGCAATAGTTGGCTGTATGAATCCTCCATCGGAAAAAACAGCCGTCCGATGGTGATTGCCAAAAATCCGTAGACAGTAAAGTCGAAGAACTCCAGTGCGTTGCCGATCGTGATGGCTGTAATAACGCCGGTTCTACTCAGTGATTTCCCTCTGTTCGATGACATAAGTCAGCACTCTTTGTTGATTTGACAGAGGGAAATTAGAACAATCAAAATTAACAAAAAAGACAAAATTTTGTTTGTTACGTTAACTTTTAGGAAACACCCACAAGGCGCGAAAATGAAGCCTCAACAATTGCAGGCGTTTGTCGCAGTTGCAAACTGCATGAGCATTCGTGGCGCAGCGCGAGCGCTTGGCGTATCGCCACCAGCGATAACGAAAACGATGCGAGAGCTGGAAAGGGAATTGGATGCACCTCTGCTTGATCGCAGTGTCGCTGGCGTGGAACTGACGTTGTTCGGGCAGGCGTTCCTCGCACGTGCCAGGCTATTGCTGGACGACATGCAACGTGCCAGAGACGAGATAGCTCAATTGCGTGACGGACAAACGGGAAATCTACGAGTGGCCGTCAGCAGGCATCTGGCTGAGACAGTGGCAGCGCCCGCCTTTTGCGCTTTTCGGGCAAAGCGGCCCTCGATCAATTTGCGCCTACGGGAAGCTACGCTCTCACGCATGTTAGCCATGCTTGAGAAAGCTCAAGTCGACTTCGTCGTCTCGCACGTTGACCCGCAAGAAATCACCGGTGACGTTGAAGCCATCCCGCTGTTCTCGGTTCAACTGGTTGTCGGGCTGAGAAACCAGCACCCCCTGAGGCGACACCGCAACCTCGCGGCCCTGATCGATGCAGAATGGATTCTTCCCGGCGACGAAGCGGGCGAGCGATTTGATTCGGGACTGTTCAGATCGCAAGGTTTGCACGTTCCACAACGTGTGATGTGGTGCGACTCGCCTGTTATCGCCACCGAACTCGTCAGCCAGACAGATATGGTCGGACTCTTCGTTTTCCGAAAGGATAATTTTCTATTTCGGCGCCACGGCATTCGACAAATCAATCTAGTGAAGCCGCTGCCAACTCTACAGGTATGCGTGATTCATCATCGAGGAAAGGAACTGACTCCGTCGGGCAAGCAGTTCGTCGAAGCAATCAAGATGGTCGCACGTGACATGGACGTCGATGCACGAGATGATTGAGCGAAGCAAACAGTCTCTGGCGCGCGCATGAGGTTCCTTGCAAGCCGCCCCGTCGTCGGGAGACGGGGCGAGCATTGACGCCCGAATGCAGCAGTTTCTTTCGTTAGGCCGCAATCAGAACCGCTCACCGATCATCCTTTCACTCAAGGACCAGAGCGCTTCGGCGCGCTCCGCATCTACGGCGTATGCCATTACTCCCTTGCCCAAAGGGCCGTCAGGTTGATCGACGACGGGCGACACGCCGCAGTCTTCGCAGTAGCGACCGCCGATCTCCTCGGCATTCGCTACGACTGCCGCCCAGACTGATGTGGCAGCGCCCTGCGCCAATGACTTGTACTGGAAAGGTGAGCGCCCCTCAGTTGCCAGTGCCGCGTTGATTCGAGCGAGCATCAAATTCACCTCCTCAGGCGTCATGCTCCGATCAAGCGCCGTCTTGATGACACCAGGATGTACGGCAGTCGCGCGGATACCCCGCGTCCTATGTCTGCGATCGAATGCGACGGAGAACAGGATGTTCGCCGTCTTGGAGCGACCATAGGCGACGCCGGCGTCGTACGGCATATGCTCGAAATTGGGATCGATCAGATCGACGTCTGCCGTGCGATGCCCGGTAGACGAAAGGACAACCAAGCGTCCCCCGGTCGCGATGAGTGGCTCGATACGATTTACGAATGCAAAATGCCCCAGATGATTGGTGCCAAACTGAGTTTCGAATCCATCGACCGTATGTCCGTACGGCGTGCGCATAACGCCCGCGTTTGCGATCACCACATCGAACGACCTTCCGTCACGCATCAATGCGTCCGAACAGGCACGTACGCCCTCGAGAGAAGCCAGATCCAATGCCACCAACGATAACTCACCTCCGTTCGCGGCGTGCGTCCGAATTTCTGCGCCCGCTCGCCGGGCTTTGACAAGATCGCGTACCGCTCCGACTACGTGTGCGCCGCGAGACACCAACGCACGCGCCGTTTCCCAACCGAGGCCAGAGGACACACCGGTGACAAGTACGCGAATTCCCGAAAGATCTCGGTTCATCAAAACGTCACCTGTGGTGGACGTTGCTTCGAATGCATTCGTCATGAAAATTTCCTTAGTGACTGCGATATTGCTCGTGAGACGTCGGGCACTTACGTCCGACTTCCGGATGACTTTAAGGCTGCAATCGTCAGCACAAGTTTTCCGCTGACGTGGCCGGCGCGACTCCGTTCGAGTGCTTGTGCAGCTTGCGCGAGCGGATACGTCCCACTGACAACGGCTTTCAGCTCACCGAGATCAATCAGCCGGGCAATCATTTCGAGCACGGCCGTATCGCGATTGACGCTCATGTCGACGAACGAAAGGCGGATGTTTTGATTCGCGACAGCCGCCTTGCACGCAGCAACGGTCTGCGGCATTGGCACGATGGACGCCAATACACCTCCCTCACGAATGAGCGAGATGGAAGAAAGCGGTGCTTCGCCCCCCACTAGATCAACGACAGCATCGACGGCACGGACCGCGTCCTTCCATCGTGCGGACTGATAGTCGACGACCTCGTCTGCCCCGAGCGAGCGCAGCAAGTCGTGATTTCGGGCCGAACTTGTGGCAATCACATGGGCACCGTGACGCTTTGCGAACTGAACGGCGAAACTTCCGGTGCCGCCGGCCCCACCCTGAATGAGCACACGTTGACCGGCACGGATGTCGGCATGATTGCGCCCGAGGACCTCCCAAGCTGTCATCGCAGCGAGCGGGACCGCCGCCGCTTCATGCAATGCGATGCTTTTCGGCGCGCTCGCCACGATGTCCGCGGGTACTGCGGCATACTCCGCATAGGTTCCGCAGCGACCGATGAACTCGGCGCCGTACACGTGATCGCCAACCTGCAAGCCCACTGTGTCAGAACCCACTTCTCGAACAACACCGGCAAAGTCCATGCCGGGTGTGTAGGGCATCTGAACCCCTAGACCGACTTCAGGGCTCACGACGCGCAACCAATCGGCAGGATTCACTGCCGTGGCCGACAATTCAATAAGGACCTCGTTTACGCCAGGATTCGGACGATCAATGACGTCCTCCCGAAGTCGCTCCGGCCCGCCAAACTCGTGAAATCGCATCGCACGCATTCGATACTCCGATTTAATGATCCGTCCTGCTGTCGCGCTTGAGTGGCGAGAGCACGAATCAAGAATAGCGAAGCTCACTCAGACGATGAATGCTTGTAAATCTCCATTACATGCGCAATAGTCTCGCCCATGACGACTGAACCACTTTCGGAAATGCTAAGGCTGTTGGGACCGCAGTCCGTCCTGACAGGAATGCTTTGCGCGAGTGGCGCCTGGTCGGTCGACTTTGCGCCCCAGCCGACAATCAAGTTTTGGGGCATCGTCGAGGGTAACTGCCACGTCAGCATGGTCGACGGCACAACACTCCCCCTTCAAGCCGGTGACGTGTTGCTGATCCTGCAACCCACTTCCATGACCTTGACGACCGATTGGAACGCCACTCCCGTTAGCGTTGATCAGTTGTTATCGCGGGCGGCGGACGGCATTTGCCGGATCGGCGAAGGTGATGACTTCGTACTGATCGGCGGAACGGTGACACTGGACGCACGCGCTCGCTCACTACTGTTCGATGCGTTGCCCGCGTTTATCCACGTGAACGGCAACGCCGACCAGGCCGGACCCCTGCGCTGGATTCTCGATCAACTGATGCAGGAGCGCGCCGATCGACTGCCCGGCGCGGGCGCCGCGTCGGCGCAACTGGTGCAATTGATGTTCATCTACATTCTTCGCGCCCATCTGAAGCAGGATGGCGACGTCGCCCCGGGTTGGCTGCGTCTTGCCAGTGATCGACGTTTCGCGTCAATGCTCGCGCTCGTGCATTCTCAACCCGGAAAAGACTGGCGCTTGTCAGAGCTGGCGAACGCGTCCGGTATGTCGCGTGCGACGTTCGCCCTTCACTTCAGGACGGTTGCGGGCGTCGGTCCCGTTGGTTATCTTGCGCAATGGCGAATGCGGCTGGCCGAACAGGAACTGCGCAAGGGCGGCATCTCGATCGCGAAGCTGGCGGAATCGCTTGGCTACTCGAGTGAGAGTGCCTTCAGCCATGCATTCAAACGAGTGACGGGCTACCCACCGAAATCGGTTCGCTCGCGCGCCATGGATTCGAGACCGCACCGCCCTGCCCTCGAGTTGATGCTCCCCCCAGAGCCCGACGTAGATGCCTTCAACGACGAAGACTCATGATCACGTTCACGCAGATCGAAGCCCTGTACTGGGCGAACAAACTCGGCACCCACACCGCAGCATCCGAGCGCCTTCACACGACGCAGTCTGCCGTATCGAAACGTATTACCGAGATCGAGGAGTTTCTCGGCGCGGCGATGTTTGATCGCACGGGCAGAACGATGCAACTCACATCGAAAGGACGCGAAGTCCTGGAGATAGGCGAAGAGATTCTGCAATTGCGGGATCGCCTGCTCGAACGAATGGGCAAGCCCGTCGACGTTGTCCGCCGATATCGAATCGGGGTGACTGCGCTGATCGGGCTGACCTGGCTGCCGAAATTCGTGCAGGAAATGCGAGAGCGACACCCGCTCGTCTCAATCGAGCCTGAGATCGATCTGAGCACCGCACTGACCGCCAAGTTGCAACGTGCAGAAATTGACCTCGCCATCGTTCCGCTGACGTGGGCCGGCAGGCAGTTTGATTGGCGTGTTCGCTTTTAATGACCTCAAGGCTATTCTTGGTGCACAGGCCTTATCAGGTGATATTTCAGGAAAATATAAATTCTATCCGGTCGCATGGACTCCGATGTATTTTTGGCATTGGATGCCGTGGAGCGCTCAGTACCGGATTAAGGTGGACGATTGGGGACGTACTTCGGCCGCGGCGATGAAGCGAAACGCGGCCTCGTGACGCGTCACGACGGATGCCCCGCCGCCGAACAATTCACGTTGGGAAAACTACAGCTGATGAACCAACGCCATCGAGCAATTTCGACCTGGGTAGAAACGTGGGTTGCGACGCGAAAAACAAAAAAGCCCTTGAAAAATCAAGGGCTTAATCGCATGCTTGGCGGAGAGGGTGGGATTCGAACCCACGATACGGTATAACCGTATACCGGATTTCGAGTCCGGCGCATTCGACCACTCTGCCACCTCTCCAAGCGTTCTTTCTGCTTTGGTTCGCTGCCTGAGTGGCCTCAAGCAGCGAGAAAGAGATTATAGCCGAATTTCTTCTGCTGACAACCCTTTTTTCCAAGTTTTTGCGTTGCTCGTTACGCTGCCGGTTCCAGACGCTCGATACCACCCATGTACGGGCGCAGCACATCGGGCACCGTCACCGAACCGTCGGCGTTCTGATAGTTTTCCAGCACTGCCACCAACGCGCGTCCCACGGCCAGACCCGAGCCGTTCAGCGTGTGCACCAGCTCCGGCTTGCCCTGCGCGTTGCGAAAACGTGCCTGCATCCGGCGTGCCTGGAAGTTCTCCATGTTCGAGCACGACGAAATCTCGCGATACGTTTCCTGCGCCGGAATCCAGACTTCCAGATCGTATGTCTTCGCGCTGCCGAAACCCATGTCGCCCGTGCACAGCACCAACGTGCGGTACGGCAGCCCAAGCTTCTGCAAAATCGCTTCCGCATGGTCTACCAGCGTCTCAAGCGCGTCGTACGACGCTTCCGGACGCACCACATGCACCAACTCGACCTTGTCGAACTGATGCTGACGAATCATGCCCCGCGTGTCCTTGCCATGGCTGCCCGCCTCCGAGCGGAAGCACGGCGTATGCGCCACCATCTGCATCGGCAACGCATCGCCCGGCAACACCTCGTCACGCACCAGATTCGTCAGCGACACTTCGGCCGTCGGAATCAGATAGAAGTTCTCGATGCGCTCGCCATCCTCACTACCGACTTTGCGCGGCACCTTGAACAGGTCGTCCTCGAATTTCGGCAATTGCCCCGTGCCACGCATAGAATCGGCATTCACGATGTACGGCACATACGTTTCCGTGTAACCGTGCTCACCCGTGTGCGTGTCGAGCATGAACTGCGCCAACGCGCGATGCAAGCGCGCAATGCCACCCTTCATCACCGAGAAACGTGCGCCGGTCAGTTTCGCCGCCGCCTCGAAATCCAGACCCAGTGCTGCGCCGAGATCCACGTGATCGCGCGGCGTGAAGTCGAACGCACGCGGCGTCCCCCAGCGGCGCACTTCCACGTTCTGCGTCTCGTCCGACCCCACCGGCACGCTCTCGTGCGGCAGATTCGGCACGCCCAGCAGCAGATCCGACAGACGCGCCTGAATCTCTTCCAGACGCACCGTCGACGCCTTGAGCGTATCCGCAATGCCGGCGACTTCGGCGATCTCGGCCGAGGCGTCTTCGCCCTTGCCCTTCTTCATGCCGACCTGCTTCGAGAGCGCATTGCGACGCGCCTGAAGCTCCTCGGTTTGCGTCTGGATCTGCTTGCGCTCCGCCTCGAGCGCGGCAAGCGCCGTCACGTCCAGCGCGTAGCCACGCGTCTTGAGTCGCGCTGCAACGCCGTCGAGATCCTTACGAAGAAGTTGAATGTCGAGCATGGTGGGAAATCTTTTGTGAGCGGCCCACGTCAGTGAGCCATGAATTGGGTGTTGGCCATCGCCAGCGCGATTTTTTGTTGCATCCAACAATATTTGCGGGATTTTACCAAACGCGCGGCGCGATGACGTGATTTGGCACGTCCAGCCTCATGTCCGTCCGGTCTGCGCGGCTGGCGGACGACTACCGCAGAGACTGCGCGACGTGCACGATTCGGCCAAATGGATGACTCACTGGACGGCTCACGCGGATTCGTCGTCACCCGAATGAGCAGGCGGCGTTTTTTCAGAAGACGCCCCACCGGCTCCCGACGCCTTCACCGGCGCGTCGGATTTGCGTCCCTTGGCATTCGCACGACGCCATTCGGCATCGAGCGACTTCAGCCAGTTGAGCTTTTCCCCGATCTTGCCTTCCAGCCCCCGCGGCACCGGGCGATACCAGTTCTGAGCCCGCAAGTCGTCCGGGAAATATGTCTCGCCCGCCGCATAGGCATCGGGCTCGTCGTGCGCGTAGCGATATTCGTGTCCGTAGCCGAGCTCTTTCATCAGCTTGGTCGGCGCATTGCGCAGATGAATCGGCACTGCCCGCGATTTGTCCTTGCCGACGAACGCCCGCGCCTGGTTATAGGCGTTGTATCCGGCATTCGACTTCGGCGCCGATGCGAGATACAGAATCGCCTGCGCGAGCGCCAGTTCGCCTTCGGGCGTGCCGAGACGCTCGTACGTCTCCGCGGCGTCCAGCGCGATACGCGCCGCGCGCGGGTCGGCCAGACCGATGTCCTCCCATGCCATCCGGACAATCCGGCGCGCGAGATAACGCGGGTCGGCACCGCCGTCGAGCATGCGGCAAAACCAGTAAAGCGCGCCGTCGGGCGAGCTGCCGCGCACCGACTTGTGCAACGCGCTGATCTGGTCGTAAAACGCATCGCCGCCCTTGTCGAAGCGACGCAGATTCTCGGCGAGCACGCTGGCGAGCAGCGCTTCGTCGATCGTCTCCATGTCCTGCGACGTCGCCGCCTGCGCCACGATCTCGACGTTGTTCAACAACTTGCGGCCGTCGCCGTCGGCCGAATCGATCAGGCCCTGACGCGCCTCGTCGGTAAACCCGATATCGCCAAGCTCATGCGCCGCGCGCGTGACCATCTCGCCGAGTTCTTCGTCGTTCAGGCTCCTGAGCACGTAGACCGCGGCACGCGAGAGCAATGCGCCGTTCACTTCGAACGATGGGTTCTCGGTCGTCGCGCCCACGAAAATGAAAAGGCCGGATTCGACGTGCGGCAGAAATGCGTCCTGCTGCGCCTTGTTGAAGCGATGCACCTCGTCGACGAACACGACCGTCTGTTTGCCCTGCGCGCGCTGGATTTGTGCGGCCTCGACGGCGTCGCGAATGTCCTTCACGCCGGAGAGCACGGCCGAAAGCGCGATGAAGTACGCCTTGAAGGCATCGGCCATCAGACGCGCGAGCGTGGTCTTGCCCACGCCGGGCGGGCCCCACAGGATCATCGAGTGCGGACGGCCCGCTTCGAACGCCACGCGCAAAGGCTTCCCCTTGCCCAGCAGGTGACGCTGGCCAATCACATCGTCGATGGTATGGGGGCGAAGGCGCTCGGCCAAAGGCACCGAAGCCGACAGAGGGGCGTCGTTTGGCATGTTCTCAAGCAGCGCGGCCGGGGAATCCCCGGCCGCATTCGTCAATCGGATGACCCCATTATGCCAGCCCGAAGGCCGGCTCGTCCGCCAGGGGTCTCAGCGCACTCGGGGCTCAGCCCTTGATCACGTCGGCCCCCTTGGGCACCGTGAACTTGAAGTTGTCCGCCGGCAGCGGCGGATTCTTCTGCATATTGCTGAACGTGAGCAGGGTGACGTTGCCGAACGCGTCGTACAACTCCATCGCCGCCAGATTGCCGTCGCGAAAACCGATGCCCACGCGCTGAAACTGCGTGTCCTGCGCCTTCGGCTTGAGCTCCACCCAGTCGATGCCGTTCTTCACCCCGGCATCCTTGAGCGTGAAGCTCTTCTCGATGTCGTTGCTGCCGAACAGGATCGCAGCCGGACTCGCGCCGAGCGACGCCCCGAGCTTGCGCTCGGTCACCTGATTCAGGTCTTTATCGTAGACGTAAAGCGTCTCGCCATCGGCCTGCAACAACTGATCGTATGGCTTGGTGTAATGCCAGACGAAGCGGCCCGGACGCGCAAACTCGAACGTGCCCGACGCATTGTTCGTCACCTTCACCGCGCCATCCTGCTGGCCCTTGACCTGCTTCTGCTCGAACTCGCCTCGCGCCGTTTTCACCTGCGCCGCAAAAGCCTTGAGCTGTGCCGTGCCGCTTGCATAAGCGGGCGCGACCAGCGCTGCCAGCGTCACGCCAACAGCCCCTACCATGAGCGGCAAGCCGCGCTTGAATCCCAGCATGTTCCTTATTCTCCCTCGCGATTCGGCACCAGAATTTCCCGGTTGCCGTTGCTCGCCATTGCCGACACCACGCCGGACTGTTCCATCTGTTCGAGCAGGCGCGCCGCCCGGTTGTAGCCGATGCGCAAATGGCGCTGCACCAGCGAGATCGACGCGCGACGCTGCTTGAGCACCACGGCAACGGCCTGATCGTACAAGGGGTCGGACTCGCCGCCGCCCTCGCCAGTTCCGCCCACTGCGCCATCGACACCGCCGTCTTCACCTTCGGCCGCGCCGTCCAGAATGCCTTCGACGTAATTCGCCTCGCCCTGCTCCCTGAGCCGCTCGACCACGCGATGCACTTCGTCATCGGCCACGAACGCGCCGTGCACGCGCAACGGCAGCCCGGTGCCCGGCGGCATGTAAAGCATGTCGCCCATGCCCAGCAGCGTCTCTGCGCCCTGCTGGTCGAGAATCGTGCGCGAGTCGATCTTCGACGACACCTGGAACGCCACGCGCGTGGGCACGTTCGCCTTGATCAGACCGGTAATGACGTCGACCGACGGACGCTGCGTGGCGAGGATCAGGTGGATGCCCGCCGCACGCGCCTTCTGCGCAATACGCGCGATCAACTCTTCGACCTTCTTGCCCACGACCATCATGAGGTCGGCCAACTCGTCGATCACGACCACGATGTACGGCAGACGTTGCAACGGCTCGGGCTCGTCGGGCGTGAGCGAGAACGGATTCGGAATGTGCTCTTCGCGCTTCGCGGCGTCGTCGATCTTGTTGTTGTAGCCGGCCAGATTGCGCACGCCGAGCTTGCTCATCAACTTATAGCGGCGCTCCATCTCGGCCACCACCCAGTTCAGCGCATGGCCCGCCTGACGCATGTCCGTCACCACCGGGCACAGCAGATGCTGGATGCCTTCGTACATGCTCATTTCGAGCATCTTCGGATCGATCAGAATCAGCCGGACCTGCTCGGCCGTCGCCTTGTACAGCAGCGACAGGATCATCGCGTTGATCCCCACCGACTTGCCCGAACCCGTGGTACCGGCGACGAGCAGGTGAGGCATCTTCGCCAGATCGGCCACGACCGGCTTGCCGCCGATGTCCTTGCCCAGTGCGAGCGTCAGCAGCGACGACGAGTCGTTGTAGATCTCGGAGCCCAGAATCTCGGTCAGACGCACCGTCTGACGCCGCGGATTCGGCAACTCCAGACCCATGAAATTCTTGCCGGGGATGGTCTCGACCACGCGGATCGACACGAGCGAGAGCGAACGCGCCAGATCCTTCGCCAGATTCACGATCTGGCTGCCCTTCACCCCCGTCGCCGGTTCGATTTCGTAACGCGTGATGACAGGGCCCGGATACGCGGCCACAACACTCACTTCCACGCCGAAATCCTTGAGCTTCTTCTCAATCAGGCGCGACGTGAATTCGAGCGTCTCGCCCGACACGGTTTCCTGCGCCGCCGGTGCCGGGTCAAGCAACGCGAGCGGCGGCAGGATGGAATCGGGCAGATCGGCGAACAGCGGCGCCTGCTTTTCCTTCTCTACGCGTTCGCTCTTGGGCACGACCTTGACCGGCGGGACGATCTGCACCGGTTCATGGACTTCCGCCCGCACACGGTTCTGCACGATCGCGCCCTCACGCGCGATGGCCGCTTCCTCGCCCAGACGACGGTCCTGACGCGCCTCACGGCGGCGGCGGATCACGGTGCCGGTATCGAGAATCAGCGCGCCGAGCTTTTCGGCCGCGGACAGCCAGGAGAAATGGAACAGCAGCGACAGGCCGAAGGCAAAGATCAGCAGCAGCGCCAGCGTGCCGCCGGTAAAGCCGAGGGCGTGCTGAAAGAAGCCGCCGACGGTCTCGCCGATCACACCGCCCGAGGCGCGCGGCAATTGGGCCTTGAGACGATACAGACGCAGGGATTCGATGCCGGCGCTGGCGAGCAGCACCATCAGGGAGGAGACGATCTCCACCCATCCGCCACTCGCGAGGCGCTCGCGCAGCGGAGGCGCTTCGCGCCTGGCAGAAATCCGGCGGTAGCCAGAGACCACGCGCCGGGCGATGAACACGACCAGCCAGTAGGCGGACAGGCCGAGCATGAGCAGCAGCATATCGGCCACCCAGGCGCCGACGCGTCCCGCCCAGTTGGCGATACGCTCCACGTGTGCCGCATGCGTCCAGCTGGGGTCCAGACGGCTGTAGGAGAACAGCGCCATCAACAGGAACACCATCAGCGCGACCTGCGCCATCCAGCGGATTTCATGGAAAAGGTGCGTCACCCGATTGGGTAACGACGATCCGGCACCAGCAGAGTAGGAAGATTTCGTCGTCATCAAGCCATGCGGTTGGGCGGGCAGACAGGCGGCCTGCCGCGCGGCAATGCTCCATTGTAAACAACTATTACATTCGTTAAGGAATGAAAAGGTGACAAGCCGTAACGCGAGGGCCGGGTCGGTATCGGCCGCCCGCAGGCTATCACGCCGATTGCGAGGCTCGATCAACGAAACGACGGCGGCCCCTTATAATGCTGCTTTGCGCCATATCCTCTGTCGCCCCTGCCGCCACGTCGGGGCGGGGTACGAGGTCCGGCGCCAGCTCCCATTCCCTTTTGCGGTGAGTTCGTCCATGTCTGCTGCCAAGCACGCCAAAGTCCTGATTCTCGGTTCCGGCCCCGCCGGTTATAGCGCCGCCGTGTATGCCGCGCGCGCCAACCTCAACCCCGTGCTGATCACGGGTATCGCCCAGGGCGGTCAGTTGATGACCACCACGGACGTCGAGAACTGGCCCGGCGACCCGACCGGCGTGCAAGGCCCCGAGCTGATGGCCCGTATGCAGGCGCACGCCGAGCACTTCAACACCGAGATGATTTTCGATCACATTCATACGGTGCATTTGAACGAGCGTCCGCTGCGTCTGATCGGCGACTCCGGCGAGTACACGGCCGACGCCCTGATCATCGCGACCGGCGCCTCGGCGCAGTACCTCGGCCTGCCGTCCGAAGAAGCCTTCTCGGGCCGTGGCGTTTCGGCCTGCGCCACGTGCGACGGCTTCTTCTACCGCGGCAAGGAAGTCTGCGTGGTCGGCGGCGGTAACACGGCCGTGGAAGAAGCGCTCTACCTCTCGAACATCGCCAGCAAGGTGACGGTGATTCACCGCCGCGACAAGTTCCGCGCCGAGCCGATCCTGATCGACCGTCTGCTGGAAAAGGCCAAGCAGGGCGTGGTCGAACTCAAGTACGACAGCGTGCTCGACGAAGTGACCGGCGACGACACCGGCGTGACCGGCATTCGCATCAAGAACGTCAAGACCGACGCCCATGAAGACATCGCGCTGCTTGGCGTGTTCATCGCCATCGGCCACAAGCCGAACACCGATATCTTCGACGGCCAACTGGAGATGAAGAACGGCTACATCGTCACGCACAGCGGCCTGAACGGCAACGCCACGGCCACCAGCGTGCCGGGCGTGTTCGCAGCGGGCGACGTGCAGGATCACGTCTACCGTCAGGCCATTACCAGCGCCGGCACGGGTTGCATGGCCGCGCTCGACGCCCAGCGTTACCTCGAAAACCTCGACCAGTAATCGCCCGAGCGTCGTGCTGCGGCGCCCCCGCTGTGTGATCTTTCATACGGCCGGGGCGCCGTTATCATTTGCTCTGCCCCCTTTGTCTCTTTACCGTCCTTGTTCGCACGACCATGAGCAAGAAGCCACCGAAACTCAGTATCAGCGACCTCGCCCACCTGCGCGAAACGCTCGCCAAGGAGACGGCCGCACGCGAAGCCGAGCGCATCGCCGCCGCCAAACGCGCCGCCCAGGCCAAGCGCGACGCCAATGTGTTTCGCGACAGCATCGGCGACATCGCCCCGCTCACCGGCAAGGGCGCGGCCAATCGCGTGGAGCATCCGCGTTTTCCGCCTGAGCCGGTCGCGCGTCAGACCCGCGAAGACGAAGCGGCCGTGCTGCACGAGTCGTTATCGGACGAATTCGACCCCGAAGCCCTGCTCGATACGGATGATCGGCTGTCCTACCGCCGTCCCGGCATCAGCCAGGACGCCCTGCTCAAGCTGCAACGCGGCGATTGGGTGGTGCAGGCGCAGATCGACCTGCACGGCATGCGTCGCGACGAAGCCCGCGAAGCGCTCTCCGGCTTCCTTCAGGACGCCGTCAAGCGCGGCCTGCGCTGCGTACGCGTGA
This sequence comes from Pandoraea sp. NPDC087047, assembly GCF_044745225.1. Classification (NCBI taxonomy): domain Bacteria; kingdom Pseudomonadati; phylum Pseudomonadota; class Betaproteobacteria; order Burkholderiales; family Burkholderiaceae; genus Pandoraea; species Pandoraea sp. NPDC087047. Next base: position 274,359 of record NZ_JBIUZU010000004.1, on the reverse strand, counting down.
TTCACGGCAAGGGCCTCGGCTCCGTGAACCGCGAACCGGTCCTCAAGGACAAGGTGCGCAGTTGGCTCGCCCAGAAGAACGAAGTGCTGGCATGGGCGCAAGCGCAAGGACGCGACGGCGGGGGAGGAGCGCTGGTAGTATTGCTCCAGGCTTCGCAGTCCAGAGCGCCACGCGCGAGCGACTGACCGCAAATTCCATCGCATTCCGCCGCAGATCACGACGTTTGACGAGGGGCCGCTCCCGGCCCTAACAGGATTCGCCGATGATTCATGAGATGAGCGCTCAACTGCATACGATTCTGGCCATCATGGAGGCCATCGCCGTATTGTCGTGCGCCATCTCCGGCTTCGCCGAAGCGCGCAAGCAGCATCTGGATCCGGTCGGCGCTTTCGTGCTGGCCTTCGCAACCGCCTTCGGCGGCGGCACGTTGCGCGACGTGCTGCTCGACCACCGTCCCTTCTACTGGGTCCAGCATCAGTGGTACTCGGTCATCATCCTCGTGCTCTCGCTTTTCACGTCCGCCGTGCTCAAGCTCGTCTCGCGCGTGGCCACCGAGCGCGTGTTGCTCATTACGGATGCGATCGGCCTGGGGTTCTTCAGCGCCTCGGGCACCTCGCTGGCGCTGCAGACCGATATGTCGGCCTTCATGTCGGTGATGATGGGCGTGATCACCGGCGTGGGCGGCGGTGTGATCCGAGACATCCTCTGCAACGAGGTGCCGCTGGTGCTGCGCGACACGCGTCCCTATGCCGTGTGCGCGTTCATCGGCGGATGGATCTATATCGCGCTGACGTATGTCGACCTCGATCCCGTCTACACGCTATCGATCAGCGCGTTTTCCGTGATTTTCGTGCGCCTCATTACCGTCGCGTTCGACGTCCGGCTCAAGTCGTAACGCTACCCGCGAACGGAAAGCCCCGCCCCTCCAAACGCCAAAGGGCGACACCGCTCTCGCAGCCGTCGCCCTTCGTTGTCTTGCCCAGCACGCCGCCACGGCACCCCGGCACTCTGTGATACCCGGACCGCCGGTATCAGACCGCCTGTTCGCCTTCTTCGCCCGTGCGGATACGGATCACGCGCTCGACATCGGTCACGAAAATCTTGCCGTCGCCGATCTTGCCGGTGCGCGCGGCGCCCAGCACGGCGTCGATAACCTGCTCGGCCTGAGCGGTGCCCACCACGACTTCGATCTTGATTTTCGGCAGGAAGTCGACCACATACTCGGCACCGCGGTACAGCTCGGTATGGCCCTTCTGACGGCCAAAGCCCTTCACTTCCGTGACGGTCAGACCGGTCACGCCGACTTCGGCCAGCGCTTCACGGACTTCGTCGAGCTTGAAGGGTTTGATGATGGCAGTTACGCGTTTCATTGTCGCCTCGATATCTTGGTTGGATGTTCTGAAAATTCGCCGGGCTATTGTACCGGGCCGGGCACGGCACGCCGATGACAGCGTCTGCGCCCTCAGCAGGCTCAGGCGTGCGGATCGTCGGGCACCGTCTCCAGATCCGCGAGCCACACCACCGATTCCGAGTCGCTCGGCGCGCGCCAGTCGCCGCGTGGCGAGAGCGAGCCGCCCGTGCCGACCTTCGGTGCGTTCGGAATGCACGAGCGCTTGAATTGGCTGGTGCGGAAGAACCGGTCCAGGAAAATGCGCAGGTTGCGCTTGATCGCAACCAGATCGTAAGCGTTGCGCGACAGATGCCCTTCGTCCGGCCAGCGCCCCGTCGAGGCGTCGTGCCACGCGCTCCACGACAGGAACGCCACCTTGCGCGGCGCGTAGCCGAAGCGCAGCGTGTAGTAGAGGTTGAAGTCCTGCAACTCGTACGGACCGATGAAGTGCTCGGTGCGTTGTTCAGGCGCGCCGTTGGCCTTGCCCGGCACGAGTTCCGGACTGATTTCCGTCTCGAGAATATCGATGAGGACGTTGCGGCGCGCTCCGGCGTCCTTGCTGTCCCTGGCGCCTTTCGCGGACTTCGCCGACGCCGCACCGCCCAGTTGCCCGGTCTCGGCCACCCAGCGCACGAGGTGCATGATGAGTGTCTTGGGTACGCTGGCGTTCACGTTGTAGTGCGACATATGATCGCCGACACCGTACGTGCACCAGCCCAGCGCCAGTTCGCTCAGATCGCCCGTGCCGATGACGATGGCGCCCAGATGATTGGCCAGACGGAACAGGTGATTGGTGCGCTCGCCCGCCTGCACGTTCTCGAAGGTGACGTCATAGACTTCCTCGCCCTTCGCGAACGGGTGATCGAGGTCCTTAAGCATCTGCATGCAGCTCGGACGGATATCGATCTCGCGCGCCGTGCATCCGACGGCTTCCATCAGTTCGCGCGCCTGACGCAGCGTGCGCTCGCTCGTGGCGAAGCCCGGCATCGTGTACGCCAGAATATTCGCGCGCGGCAGGCCGAGCCGGTCCATGACCTTCGCGCAGACGAGCAGCGCATGCGTGGAGTCCAGCCCGCCGGACACGCCGATCACGACCTTCTGAATCTTCGACGAGGCGAGACGCTGCATCAGCGCCTGCACCTGAATGTTGTAGACCTCGTGGCAGCGCTCGTCGCGACGTTGCGCATCAGCCGGTACATAGGGGAAGCGTCCGATGGCGCGCGCGAGCGGCAGTTCGGCCTCGCGCGGCAGCGTGACGTCGACCTTGATCGTGCGAAAGCGCGCGACTTCGTCGGCATGGCGACGCACCGACACGCCGAACGTCGTCTGATGCATGCGCTCGCGCGCGAGGCGTTCGAGATCGACGTCCGCAAAAATCAGATGCGACGCGCTGGCGAAGCGCTCGGACTCTGCCAGCAGGTCGCCGTTTTCATAGATGAGCGCCTGGCCGTCCCAGGCAAGATCGGTCGTCGACTCGCCCTGCCCGGCCGACGTGTACAGATATGCCGCGAGGCAGCGTGCCGACTGTTGCGCGACGAGTTGATGGCGATAGGCCGACTTGCCGACGACGACGTTCGAGGCCGACAGGTTGACGAGCACCGTGGCGCCGGCCAGCGCGGCGAACGACGACGGGGGCACCGGCACCCAGACGTCCTCGCAAATTTCGCAATGAAAACGCAGCAGCGGCTGATCGGCGGCTTCGAAAATGAGCGAGCCGAACGGCACGTCCTCGCCCAGCAGCATCACCGTGTCGACGCCCGCGTCGTCCGCGGCGTTGAACTGACGCGCTTCGTAGAACTCGCTGTAGTTCGGCAGGTAGGTTTTGGGAACGACGCCGTGAATGCGCCCGCGCGCCACGACCACTGCGCAGTTGAACAGCCGCTGCTGCACGCGCACCGGCATGCCGACGATCAGCGCCGCGCCCAGTTCGCGGCTCGCGGCCACGATATCGGCGAGCGCAGCGTTGCAGGCGTCGAGCAGGGCGCGCTGCTGGAACAGGTCTTCGCAGCTATAGGCCGGAATGCCAAGCTCGGGGAAGGCGACGAGCACCGCGCCTTCGGCATCGGCCTGCTTCGCGAGGGCGATGGTCTGCGCAGCGTTGAAAGCGGGATCGGCGACGCGGCATTGCGGCACTCCGACGGCCACACGCGCGAAATCGTGATTGTAGAGATTGAGAAATCGGTTGGTCATGTCGGCGGCTACCATGCATCGCCCGTGTGCCGCGACGTCGGCAGGCGTGGCAACCGTGGGCTGGCGCGCCCGCCCGGCGCAAGGGCGGGGCGTGGGAATCGCCAGTATATTACGCGAGGCCCCGCCTTGCCGGGGCTCGCCTCATACGACACTCCACGCGATACCGCATGCGCAGCCCGTCAGGGCGCCGGACGTTTGAACGGCGTATGCGCTTCGAGCTCGCCGATATGCTCGTCCATCGCCGACGTCTCCCGGTCGAGAAAATCTTCGATGGCTTCGGCAAAGCGCGCGTCGGCGATCCAGTGAGCGGACCATGTGGGCGTCGGCAACAGCCCGCGCGACATCTTGTGCACGCCCTGCGCCCCGCCCTCGAAGCTGCGCAGTCCGTGGGCGATGCAGTATTCGATGCCCTGCGCGTAGCACGTCTCGAAGTGCATGCCGGAGACGAAATCCGTTGTGCCCCAATAGCGGCCGTACATCGTGTTGCCGCTCACCACATTGAGCGCGCACGCCAGGGGCTCGCCGTCGCGCTCGGCCACCACGAGCAGCAGCGTGTCGGGCATCGTTGCGTGCACCTGCCCGAAGAACTCGCGGCTCAGATACGGCGCATTCCAGTGCTCGCGGTAGGTGTTGTCGTAGCACCGATAGAAAAAGTCGAGCGCTGCGGCGTCGATCTGCGCGCCGCGCAGCCACCGATACGTGACGCCTGCCTCGCGCACGCGCCGACGGTCCTGCTTCATCTTCTTGCGCTTTTCCTGGTTCATTTGCGCGAGGAAGTCGTCGAACGTGGCGAAGCCCGGATTCTCCCAATGGAACTGCACGCCTTCGCGCAGCAGATAGCCCGCTTCGGTGAGCGCCGCCAGATCGTCGTCGTGCGTGAACAGCACGTGGATGGACGACAACGCCAGTTGTTTCGCGAAGGCAATCGCGCCACGCGCCAACGCCACACGGTCGGCGTGCGTGCGCGCGAGCAGACGCGGGCCTGTCACCGGCGAGAACGGCACCGCGCACAGCAGCTTCGGGTAGTACTCGAGACCGTGGCGCGCGAAGGCGTCGGCCCAGGCGTGATCGAAGACGTACTCGCCACGCGAATGCGATTTGACGTAAAGCGGCATGGCGCCCGCCAGCACGTCGCCGGCATGCATGAGCAGATAGGCCGGCTGCCAGCCGGTGCGCTTCGACGCGCATCCCGTCGTATGCATGGCATGCAGGAAAGCGTGCTGCACGAAGGGGTTGTCGCCCGCGAGCGCGTTCCACGCGTCGGCCGGCACGTCTTCAATCGATTGCACTACACGGATGACTACGTCGCTGCTCACCGCTCACCTCGTCTGCGATCCTGCTGGCCGCGACGCAAAGACGTCTGGCCATGGATCTGAAATTCCCGAACTGGCAGCCATTGTCGCCGAACTTGGCGCGGCTTTCAGGCGGCCAACAAAAAACCCGGCACACGGCCGGGTTTTGCTGGCGTCGACACGCGGCGCCACGAACCACCATCGCAACGATGGCGGAACGTCGCTTACTTCTTGGCGTTAGCCACGCCCTCGACGATTTCCTTGTGGGCGGCTTCAATGCCTTCCCAGCCTTCGACCTTGACCCACTTGCCCTTCTCCAGCGCCTTGTATTGCTCGAAGAAATGCTTGATCTGGTCCTTCAGGTAGCCCGGCACGTCGTCGATCGACTTCATGTGTGCCGTCATCGGGCAGATCTTGTCGACCGGCACGACCACCAGCTTGGCGTCCACGCCCGACTCGTCGGTCATGTTGAGCATGCCCAGTGCGCGGCAGCGAACCACCGAGCCGGCCAGCAGCGGGAACGGGGTCACAACCAGCGCGTCGACGGGGTCGCCGTCGCCCGCCAGCGTTTGCGGAATGAAGCCGTAGTTGGCCGGGTAACGCATGCCCGTGCCGATGAAGCGGTCAACGACCAGCAGGCCCAGATCCTTGTCGGCTTCGTACTTCACCGGGTCGCTTTGCGCCGGGATCTCGATGATGACGTTGAAATCGGTGGGGATGTCCTTACCGGCAGGCACGTGGTTGAAGCTCATGATGGCATTCCTGTGTATGAAAAAGGGCATGCCGCCGCACGGCGTGCACGCCCGCCAACCTGCCGGATGCCACGCCGCCCGACGGCAATCGGGCGCGAAACATTATAGCGGGTTTGCCTGATTTGCCCGGCCCGCTTCGTTCGTCTGCAGAGACGGCAGCCTGGCCAGCCGCTGCGGCGTGAGCGCGTCCACACTGGCGCACCCGAGCAGTTGCATGGTCGTGCGCAATTCGCCGAGCAATAGCGCCAGCACCCCGGCCACGCCCTGCCCGCCGCGTGCGGCCACACCGTACAACGGCGCACGCCCGAGCAACACGCCCTTGGCCCCCAGCGCGACGGCCTTGGCCACGTCAGCCCCCCGCCGCACGCCGCCGTCGAGGAAAACAGACATGGCCGGCGCGCTGGCGCTCAACGCGTCGACGATCGTCGGCAACACCTCGACCGGCGCGAGCGTGCTGCCCAATTGCCGTCCGCCATGATTGGAGACGACGATGCCGTCAGCGCCATGGGCTTGCGCCTGCCGGGCGTCGTCCACCGTCAGAATGCCCTTGACGAGTACTTCCCCCGGCCAGTGACGCCGCACCCACGACAGATCGTCCCAACTCAGCGACAAGTCCATCTGACGGCTCAGCATCGCGGCGTGCCTCGCCAGATCGGCCCGCTCGCCCACGCTCTGCGCGATGTTACGCAACTGCGGCGCGCCGCCCGTCAACATCTGCCAGCTCCAGTGCGGATGCCGCATGCAGTCCGCCACGAGCCGCGGAGTCAACCGCAGCGGCAGCCTGAAGCCGTTGCGCGTGTCGTGATCGCGCTTGCCGTGCACCGGCGTGTCGACGGTCAGCATGAGGGTGCGAAAGCCCGCCTCGCGCGCCCGCCGCATCATGCTCTCGGCAATGCGACGATCCTGCTGCACGTAGAGTTGCAGCCACAATTCGCCGTCCGGGACGGCGGCGCGCACGTCTTCGAGCAGCGACGTCGACGCCGTCGACAGCACGAACGGCAGTCCGGCATCGGCCGCAGCACGCGCGAGCAACTCGTCGGCGCGCGGCCAGAACAAGCCGTTGAGCCCGGTCGGTCCGACGGCCATCGGCGCGGCGGCTTCGCGTCCCCAGAACGTCGTCGCGCTCGACGTTTGCGACGTATCGCTCAGCACGCGCGGCGCAAAGCCCCACTGACCGAACGCATCGCGGTTGCGGCGCAGCGCGTCGCCATCTTCCGCGCCGCCCTCCAGATAATCGAACGCCAGCTTCGTCAGACGCCGCCGGGCAGCCCGGCGGTAATCCTCCACGCAGGAAAATGCGTGCATTGCTCCCCCTGTCCTCATGTCTCCGCGCGGCGATCGTGTTCGCCACGCGGTCTCGATCGGTGCCACCGGCCCTGCCGTCAGGCAAAGTTCGCTACTTGGGCACAAACAATTGCATTACAATCACAATCATTACAATCCGAACACACTCGCACACCCCATGCCGCGCTCACCTGCCGGGTCGTCGCGCTCTGTCCAAGACGCCTCCGCCCAATCCGCCAGCGACACCGACTCGTCGGCCACCGCTGCGCCGCGCTCCTCGCTCTTCGTCGGCTCGACGGAGAAGACGTTTCAGGTACTACACGCTTTCGATGGCCCCGCGCGGTACATGGCGCTGAGCGACATCGCCAAGGCGGCGGGTCTCGATCGCAGCGCCACCCAACGGCTGGTGCACACGCTCGAAGCGCTCGGCTATCTCTATCGCGTGCCCGACACCCGCACTTACGGGCTCACGACCAAGGTCTTGCAGTTCTCGTACAACTACATTCGCGCGAACGAGCTGGTCGACAAAGCCTCGCCGTATCTGCTCGACATCAGCCGGCGCGTCGGCGAGACGACCAATCTGCAGGAACTGGACGGTCACGAGATCGTGTTCGTCGCGCGCTTTCCCGGACAGCATCTGGTGAATATCGACATCGTGGTGGGCGCGCGTCTGCCCGCGATGTTCACGGCCTCGGGCATCGCGATCCTGTCCCGTCTGCCGGACCCCCGCGTGCGCGAGATTCTCGCGAGCACCGCGCTCGAACCGATGACGCCGTACACGCTGATCGACGAAAAGAAGCTCGTCGAACGTATTCAGACGACGGCACGTCGCGGCTATGCCATCGTCGAGAACGAAACCGTGATGGGCGACATTTCGGTCGCCGCCCCGATTACCGACCACGACGGTCACGCCGTGGCGGCCATCAACATCTCGGTACCGACCTCGCGCTGGACACGTGAGCGCGCAGAAGCCGAACTCGCCCCGCACATTCAGGTCGCTGCGACCTCGATCTCGAAGTCGCGACTGTCGACGTTCCGCCGCTAAGCCCTCCGGCGTTACCCGCCGCACGGCGGCGGGCGGTGGCGGGCAGTGACGAGCGTCGCCGCCCGTCACTTCAGCGCGCCTCACGTTCTCGGCGGACTCAGCGTCCTTCAAAAATCGCCAGTTGACGGGTCAGTTCCTCGCGCAACTCCGCCGACAGGCCAGCTGCGGGCGGCACGAGCGGCGCGAGCATGGCCGGGGCCTTCACACCGATCAGATCCATCACCGACTTCATCGGGCCGGGGTTCGTCTCGGCGAACGCCAGATTCATCAGCGGAATCAGCGAGCGATGCAGTTCCAGCGCTTCGGCGGTCTTGCCTTGCGAGGCCAGCGCGAAGATGCGTTGCCAGGCCGTGGGCAGCAGCGACGCCGTCACCACAATGCCGCCGCGCGCGCCTGCGGCGACATGCAGCGGGAACAGCGTGTCTTCGCCGCTCAGCACGGCAAACGACTCGTCCACACCGGCGATGGTGCGAAGGAAATGCCACATATCCGTGTTGCACGCCTTCATGCCGATGATGTTCTCGTGGCGCGACAGCTCGTGCAGCACCTCCGGCGCGATCGCGATACGCGTGCGATACGGAATCTCGTAGATCAGGATCGGCAGCGGCGACTCGTCGGCGTAGCGCAGGAAGTAGTCGCGAATACCGGCTTGCGTCGGGTTCGTGTAGTACGGCGTGAGCACGAGCAGACCGTCGGCACCGGCGGCGGCGAAGTCGCGCCCGGCTTCGATGGCGTCGTGATAGCCCGGGTCGAGCACACCGGCGATCACCGGCACGTCGCGGCCGTGCGCCCGCACTTCCTGCGCCGTGAGTTCGGCCATGTGCACGCGCTCGGCGCGCGAGAGCGCACCGTACTCGCCGGTGCCGCCCAGCGGCACCACGCCGTCAATGCCTTGCCCCAGCAAGTAGCGCATCAGCGCACGTGCGGCGTCGGTATGAATCGTGTCGTCGGCGTTCACCGGCGTGGGAATCGCCGGGAGAATGCCCTTGAGTTGTGCGGAACGAAGCATGAGTTAAACGTCCGTGAATCGTGAGTTCGTTGGAATCGGATACCGCATCAGGTGGCGAGGCTGCGACGGCGCAGACGCTCGGCCACCCAGATCAGTGCGGCGATGAAAAGGAACAGACACGTGGAGACGGCGGCGATCACCGGCGAAATCTGCATCGTGATTTCGTCCCAGAACTGCTTGGGCAAAGTGGTCGACAAGCCGCCCGACGTGAACAGCGCAATCGTGAGTTCGTCGAACGAGGTGGCGAACGCGAACAGGAACGACGACAGCAGCCCCGCGCCGAGAATCGGGAACGTCACGCGACGCAGCGTCGCCCAGGGGCGTGCGCCGAGGCTGTAGGCCGCCAGATCGAGACGCGTGTCGTAGTTGCGCAGCACCGCCATCATCGTGATGACGACGTACGGCACGGCCACGACCGTGTGCGCAATCGTCAGCCCCACGCTGGAGCCGACCAGACCGACCTTGGCGAAGAAATAGAACACGCCGACGGCCAGGATCATGCGCGGCACCACGATGGGAGCGAGCACGAAGGCGAGCATGGCCGACTTGCCGCGCATGCCGCCGCGCACCAGCAGGAAGGCCGCGGGCGTGCCGATCAGCATCGACAGCAGGCCGGCACCGATCCCCACGAGCATCGAGCGCGTGACGGCCTGCATCCACAGCGGCGAATCCCAGATCTGCTGATACCACTGGAGCGAGAAGCCCTTCGGCGGCCATGCGAGCCCCGAGGCCGAGTCGAACGACATCGGAATCATCAGCAACGCAGGTGCAGCGAGGAACACGACCAGCAAGAAGACAATCACGCGCAGCACGAGCCCGTCGCCCTGCTCGCCCTTGTGACGCGGCATCGCACGCAGCAGCAGATCGGTGGCGCCGCCCAACGCGGCGAGCACCTTCTCGCCGAGCGAGCGGGTCCAGCCGCCACGGCGCTTGCCCGCCTTCACGTCGCCCGCGCCGCCGGCCATCGTCGACAGGCCGACCATGCGGTCGTAGATGAAGAACACCACCAGCACCACCGCGAGCAGCAGCACCGAAATCGCCCCGGCAAAGCCCCAGTTCAGCGCCTGCATCACCTGATCGATGATGAGCTGCGTGATCATGGTGTCATGACGCCCGCCCAGCAGCGTCGGCGTGATGAAGAAGCCGATGGACGTGACGAACACCATCAGCGCACCGGCCGCCACCCCCGGCAGCGACAGCGGGAAATACACCCGCCAGAACATGGTGCCGGGCCGCGCCCCCAGCGTCGAGGCCGCGCTCGGCAGACGACGGTCGATGTTCTCCATGACGGAGAGCATCGTGAGCACGGCGAGCGGCATGAGCGCATGCACCATCCCGAGCACCACGGCGGGGAAGCTGTAGAGCAGCGAGAGCGGCTGGTCGATCAGACCGAGATCGAGCAGGGTGCGGTTGATCACGCCGTTACGGCCGAGTATCACCACCCACGCGAACGTGCGCACGAGAAAGCTCGTCCAGAACGAGAGCAGCAGCCAGAAGAGCAGACGCTGCTTGCGCGCGCCGGTGAGCGTGGATAGCCGATAGGCAATCGGATAGCCCGTGAGCACCGCGAAGAGGGTCGTGTAAAGCGAGACCTTGAGCGTGATGAGCAACACCTCGACATACACCGACGAGGCGAACAAACGCTGATATTCGGCAAGCGTAAAACCGTTCTCGCCGCGAATGCTCAGCAGCAGCAACTGGCCGACCGGATAAATCAGCATCACCGCCAGCAGAATGACGATGGGCGCGGCCATGAGCAGCGGACGCACGCGCGCACGCCAGCGTGAGCGGCGCGGCGCCGGCGGGACAGGTTGAGACGGCTGGGAGGGATGGGGGGACGAAGGACGAACCATGGCAGATGCACTCATGGCTTACCCCGCGATCGCCACGGCGTCGTCGGCGCGCCAGGCGAGGCCCAGCGTCTGACCGATTTCGAAGCGGTTGCCCTGACGATGCGTCGGGAACGCCGCCACGAGCGACTTGCCCGTATCCCCGCCGGCCACTGCCGATTGCAGATACAGCTTCGTCATGCCGCCGGTGACCATGATGTCGGTGAGCTTCGCCGAGATCGTCGCCACGCCCTCGGGCGTGGTCTGCGCGTCATGGATATGCAGGTTCTGCGGACGCAGCATCAGCTTGACCGTACGGCCGCGCTCGACCTGCGGATCATAGACCATGGCGCCTGCGCCGTCGGGGGCCTGCACACCCGGCATCGCCACGCGCACCTGATCGCCGGCGCGCTCCAGCACGGTGGCGTCGAGCAGGTTGGACTCACCGAGGAAGTCGGCCACGAACACGCTCTTCGGACGGAAGTACAGATCGTCCGGCGTGCCCAGTTGCGCGATCTCCCCGGCGTTCATCAGGCAAATGCGATCGGACATCGTCATCGCTTCTTCCTGATCGTGCGTCACGTACACAATGGTGGTGCCGAGCTCGCGGTGAATGCGCTTGATTTCGAGCTGCATATGATCGCGCAGCTTTTTGTCGAGCGCGCCCAGCGGCTCGTCCATCAGAATGATCGACGGACGGTAGACCATGCAGCGCGCGAGTGCGATGCGCTGCTGCTGCCCCCCCGAGAGTTCGCGCGGATAGCGCTCCGCCACATGCGGCAGATGCACCATTTCCAGCGCGTTCATGACCATCTTGCGAGCGGCCTGTGCGTCGGTGCGACGCATCTGCAACGGGAACGCGATGTTCTCCGCCACGGTCATGTGGGGGAACAGCGCGTAGTTCTGGAACACCATGCCGATGTCGCGCTCGTACGGCGCACCGTACGTGACATCGGCCCCATTGATGCGGATAGCGCCCGCATCGGGCTGCGACAGACCGGCGATGAGCGAGAGCAACGTGGTCTTGCCCGAGCCGCTGGGGCCGAGCAAGGTCAGGAATTCGCCCTGGGCGACATCGAGATTGGTCGGCGCCAGCGCGACGAAATCGCCGTAACGCTTGGACAGGCCCGAGACTTGAAGATTAGCAACGGTCATGAGATCAGCACCCCAAAAAACGTGAAACGGAACGGCAGGTGAGGATCAGGTCAGGATCCAGCGGTTGAAACGTTCGAGCGCGACGCTCTGGTTCTGCTGCCAGAACTGCGCGTTGATGTGCACGCCGCTCTTCATGTTCTCGGGGAACGTCGGGCAGTTCTTCGCAATTTCCGGCTTCACATAGTTGAACGCTTCGGGCTGCGTCATGCCGGCCGGGAAGTACTTGACCAGTTCTGCCTGACGCTTCGGATCGCTCGCGAACTTGATGAACTCGCGACAAGCCGCAGCGTTCGGCGTGCCCTTGAGGATCGACCAGTTGTCGCAACCCCAGATGTTCTGGTTCCACACGATCTCGACGGGCACGCCGTTGGCCTGTGCCGACTGCGCACGCGAGGCCCACGTGGCGACCAGATCCACTTCGCCCGAGCCGAGCATCTGCTCGACCTGCGCGCCGGTGGTCCACCACACGGCGACTTGCTTGGCGATCTTGTCCAGGCTCTTGAACGCGCGGTCGAAGTCGCACGGATAGACGGCGCCCGCGGCAACGCCGTCAGCCAGCAGCGCTTCTTCGATGGTGTCGAACGGATACTTGCGGATCGAGCGGCGGCCCGGGAAGTCCTTCACGTTCCACAGATCGGCCCACGACGACGGCGCCTTGCGGCCCTTGAAGGCTTCGGTGCGATAGGCGAGCACGGTCGAGTAGACGTTGGTGCCCACGCCGAACGGCGACATGTACTGCTTCGGAATCTTGGCGATGGTCGGGTCGGCTTCCAGACCGTGACGCTCCAGATACTCCTTGCCCCCCGAGGTCAGCAACAGGATCGCGGGTTGGCTGATCTTCGCCATATCCCACGTGTAGCTGCCGGCTTCCACCATGCTCTTGATCTGCGCGGTCGGCTCTGCGTTGGCCTGCACGCCGACGACCTCGATGCCCGTCGCCTTGGCGAACGGCTTGTAGTACACGGCGTCGTACGCTTTCGTGTAGATGCCGCCGTCGTCGCGCACAACAATGCGCTTGGTCGCGGCGCGCGAGGGCGTCCACACGAACGGGAACGCGACGGCAGCCGCCCCGACGATGGCCGTCTTCATGGCCGTGCGACGGCCCGGTTGTGCGAGCGTCGCTGCGTTGTTATCGGAGGTATCGAGCGGGCTTGCAGAGGTCTTGCGTTTCATCATGGTCTCCGGTCTTGACTGGGAGGGTGGGCGCGGCGACGGACCGCAACTTCGGCACAGCCGCCGCGCGCGCAGTTATGGCAAAACAAACAGCAAAACGTGAATCGGGTGAAGTGCGTGAAACGGTTCAGGGAACGAGACGTCCCGGATTGAGCAACTGGTGCGGATCGAGCGCGGCCTTCACCGTGCGCATCAGCGCAAGTTCGGCAGGCGCCTTGTAGCGCTGCATGAGCGGCAGGCCCGTCTGGCCGACACCGTGCTCTGCGCTGAACGTGCCCGACAGGCGCGCCGCGACGTCGTTGACACAGGCGCGCATGGCGTCGCCCATCGCCGCGCTATCGGCGAGCGCCGCCCACGCGGCGAACGAGAACATCGGGATAAAGTGCACATTGCCGTCTCCCATATGGCCGACGATGGCGATGTCCAGCCCCGGCACGATGGCATGCACCGCGCGCGTGGAGGCTTCGATGAATTCGGGCACGCTCGAGACCGGCACGGCGCAGTCCGTCGTCAGACCGATGGCGGCCTTCTTGTTCGCCTCGCTCACGCTGTGACGCACTTCCCAGAGATCGGCACGCTGCGTTTCGTTCGCGGCAATGACGGCGTCTTCGACCAGGCCCTGCTCGATGGCGTCGCCCAGCGTTTCGGTGAGCACCGCTTCGAGCCCTTCGGCGTCGCGCGTGTCGCCCAACTCCACGAGCACGTGCCACGCATGCGCGCCCGAGAGCGGATTGCGGCGGTTCGGCACGTTGGCCAGCACCAGGTCGAGCTGGTGACGATTCATGATTTCGAAGGCCGACAGACGCGAGCCGCAGGCGTTCTGGAACATGCCGAGAATCTGCTGCGCGGCGGCCGGGTCACGCGGGGCGAACCAGGCGAGGGCGTGATGCGTGGGTAGCGGGTGCAGCTTGAGCGCTGCCGCCGTGATGATGCCCAGCGTGCCTTCCGCGCCGATGAACAGATGCTTGAGATCGATGCCCGTGTTGTCCTTGCGCAGCGCGCGCAGGCCGTCCCAGACGGTGCCGTCGGCCAGCACGACCTCCAGACCCAGCACGTTCTCTCGGGTATTGCCGTAGCGCAGCACACTGGTGCCGCCCGCATTGGTCGAGAGCGTGCCGCCAATCTGGCAGGAGCCTTCGGCGCCGAGGCTCACGGGATACAGGCGTGCGACGTCGGCCGCCGTATCCTGCACGGTTTTCAGAATGCACCCGGCCTCGACGATCATCGAACCGTTGGCGGCATCGACCTGGCGGATATGGCGCATGCGCGCCAGATTCAGAATGACGGGGGCCGGGCCGAGCGTCGGCGGTACCGCTCCGCCGCACAGGCTGGTGTTCCCGCCCTGCGGGAGGATGGGCACACCGGCAGCCGCACACAGCTTCACAATGTCGCTCACCTGCGCGGTGGACGACGGCAGCACGACGCACAAGGCCTCGCCGCGGTAGCGTCCGCGCCAGTCTTCCGTGTAACCGGCGGTATCGGGCTCGCCGGTGAGCACGGCGTCCATGCCAAGCACATCCTGCAACCGGGTCAACAGCGTCTCGTGCGTCACTGCGTCGTTCATTGCCTGCCTGCTCCTGAATGCTTCGGTTCGACTGGCTCGCCTCGCGTTTCCGTCGTCATCTGAGACCGTACGCGGCGAGCGGTAGTGCCATACCAGACGTCCGTCTGGCGATTCGTTGTGATCAAGGATAGGCGAGAAAAAATTGCAATAAAATATCTTTAATTGCAATGCGATCGTTTTAGGTGTTTATGCGGATGTGCCCCATACGACGGTCAACGCCCTCATGAGTTAAGTGATAATGAGGCGATACCCAAGGTCAGCCCCGAGTTCACTCGTTAAGCGAGGTGCAGTCGACATGCCCGAAGCTACACACTTCATCGGCAATCAGTGGGTCGCCCCCGCCAAGCGCGCCGGTGTTTCCGCCACGTCCGCCAGTGCCGTCATTCCCGTCATCGATCCCTCCGACGGACAGCCCTTTACCGAAATCGCCCGAGGCGACGCCGAAGACATCGACCGTGCGGTCAACGCGGCGCGCGCAGCGTTCGAAGGCGACTGGGGACACATGGCTGCCGCCGAGCGCGGCCGGAGGCTCTACGCGCTCGCCAACCGCCTCGCGAAGCATCACGAGGAACTGGCGCAACTCGAAGCGCGCGACACCGGCAAGCCGCTCAAGCAGGCCCGCGCCGACGCTGCGGCCATCGCTCGCTACTTCGAGTTCTATGCGGGCGCCGCCGACAAGCTGCATGGCGAGACGATCCCCTATCAGCAGGGCTTCACCGTGTTTACCGTGCGCGAGCCGCATGGCGTGACCGGTCACATCATTCCCTGGAACTACCCGTTGCAGATTTTCGGGCGCAGCGTGGCTGCGGCGCTGGCGACCGGCAATGCCTGCGTCGTCAAACCCGCGGAAGACGCTTGCCTGTCGCTGCTGCGCGTGGCCGAGCTGTCGCTGGAAGCGGGGCTGCCGCCGGGCGCGCTCAATATCGTGACGGGCTACGGCGCAGAGGCCGGTGCGGCGCTCGCGCGGCATCCGGGCATCGATCACATCTCGTTTACCGGCTCGCCCGCAACCGGCACGCTGATTTCGCAGATGGCCGCCGAAAACCACACGCCGGTCACGCTTGAGCTCGGTGGCAAGTCGCCGCAGATCGTGTTCGCCGACGCGGATATGGACGCGGTGCTGCCCGTCGTCGTCAATGCCATCGTGCAGAACGCGGGGCAAACGTGTTCGGCAGGCAGCCGTCTGCTCGTGCAGCACGACGCGTACGAGATGGTGCTCGCGCATCTGGCCGAGGCTTTCGCACAGTTGCGCGTGGGGCCGTCGTTCGACGACCTCGATCTCGGCCCGCTCATCAATGCGCGTCAGCAACAGCGCGTGTGGGACTTCCTCTCCGAAGCGCAGCACGACGGCATTGCCGTGATGTCGCAGGGCGAAGTCGTAGGCAGCGCGCCGCAGGCCGGGTTCTATCAGGCGCCGACGCTGCTGCGCGACGTGCCCGATAACCACCGTCTCGCACGCGAAGAGGTGTTCGGTCCGGTGCTCGCCGCCATGCCGTTTCGCGACGAAGCCGACGCCGTCCGGCTGGCCAACAGCACCCCGTACGGTCTGGCCGCCGGCGTGTGGACACGCGATGGCTCACGGCAGATGCGCATGGCGCGCCACATTCGCGCGGGACAGGTCTTCATCAATAACTACGGCGCGGGCGGCGGTGTGGAGCTGCCGTTCGGTGGCGTGAAGCATTCCGGCCACGGCCGCGAAAAGGGTTTCGAAGCGCTTTACGGATTCACAACACTCAAGACGGTTGCCATCCGGCACGGTTGATTCTCACGGGGAGACCAGGCATGCGTTTGCAAGGAAAAGTGGCCATCGTCACGGGCGCCGGTTCGGGCTTTGGCGAAGGCATTGCCAAAACGTTCGCGCGTGAAGGCGCGGCCGTCATCGTCAACGATCTGAATCGCGAAGCCGGTGAGCGCGTGGCCGCAGACATTACCGACGCCGGTGGGCGCGCCACGTTCGTGTACGGCGACGTCTCTCGCGAGGACGATCACGTCACGCTGCTCGGCGAAGCCGTCACAGGCTTCGGGCAACTCGACATCGTGGTCAACAACGCGGGCACCACACACCGCAACAAGCCGCTGCTCGAAGTCACGGAGGCGGAGTTCGATCGCGTCTATGCGGTCAACGTCAAGAGCCTCTTCTGGAGCGCGCGCGCCGTCATCCCCTATTTCCAGCAGCGCGGCGGCGGCGTGATGATCAACATTGCGTCGACGGCGGGTGTGCGACCGCGCCCGGGGCTCGTCTGGTACAACGGCAGCAAAGGCGCCGTGATTACCGCGAGCAAGGCGATGGCCGCCGAATTCGGCCCGCAGAACATTCGCGTGAACTGCGTGAATCCGGTGATTGGCGACACGGGCCTCACGGCCGAATTCATGGGCGTGCCCAACACCCCCGAGAACCGCGCCAAGTTTCTCGCAGGCATTCCGCTCGGGCGCTTCTCCACCCCGCAGGACATTGCCAACGCCTGTCTTTATCTCGCCAGCGACGACGCCGCATTCATCACCGGCGTGTGCCTTGAAGTCGATGGAGGGCGCTGTATCTGAGGACTCACGGCATCGGTCATCATTGATTAGCAGTCGGTAGCACCCGTAGTTGTCGCACTCACAACATAACTAGACAACACACAACGTCAATCCGGAGGAGATCCGTATGAACAGCGTTCCGACGCCCCCCTCGCCCATGACCGACGCGTCATCGGCGGACTTCGAAACGGCCACCTACCGCAAGGTCGGCTGGCGACTGATTCCGTTCCTGCTGCTGTGCTATGTGGTCGCGTATCTCGACCGCGTGAACGTGGGCTTCGCCAAGTTGCAGATGGTCGGCGACCTGCAATTCTCCGAGACGGTGTTCGGTCTCGGTGCGGGCATCTTCTTCATCGGCTATTTCATCTTCGAAGTGCCAAGCAATGTGATCCTGCACCGCGTGGGCGCCCGTGTGTGGATCGCTCGCATCATGATTTCGTGGGGCATCATTTCGGGCGCGACGATGTTCGTGAGCACGCCGTCGATGTTCTACGTCATGCGATTCCTGCTCGGCGTGGCCGAAGCCGGTTTCTTCCCCGGCATCATCCTGTACATCACGTACTGGTATCCGGCCTCGCGGCGCGGGCGCATGACGGCATGGTTCATGACGGCCGTGGCGCTCTCAGGCCTGATCGGCGGACCGCTCTCGGGCTGGATTCTCAAGGACATGAGCGGCGTGAACGGTCTCGCGGGCTGGCAGTGGATGTTCCTGCTCGAAGCGATTCCGTCAGTGGTGATCGGCATTGCCGTGCTGTTCGTGCTCGACGACCGCATTCGCGACGCCAAGTGGCTGAGCGAAGCCGAGAAGTCGATGCTCGAGCGCAACATCGCGAGCGACGTGCTCAGCAAGGAGGATCTGCCGCTGCGTCGGGTGTTCTCCAGCCCGCGCGTGTGGATGATGAGCCTCATCTACTTCTCGTTCGTCATCGGGCTTTACGGCGTGGGCTTCTGGCTGCCGACGATCATCAAGAGCACGGGCGTGACCGATCCGCTGCATATCGGCCTGCTCACCGCGATTCCGTACTTCTTCGCGGTGATCGCGATGGTGCTGGTCGGACGCCGCTCCGATCTGCGCGGCGAGCGACGCTGGCACATCGCCATTCCCGCGTTCCTCGGCGCCATCGGCCTGTTCCTCTCGACGGTGTGGAGCCACAACACGCAGCTCGCCATGGTCGCGCTCACGCTTGCCACGATGGGCATCATGATCGTGCTGCCGTTGTTCTGGAGCTTGCCCACGGCGTTTCTGGGCGGCACGGCGGCCGCCGCCGGTATTGCGATGATCAACTCGCTGGGCAATCTGGCGGGCTTCGTCGGCCCGTATCTGATCGGCTTTCTCAAGGACGCCACCCAGAGCACCAACAGCGGCATGTTCCTGCTCACGGTCTTCATGATCCTCGGTGGCTTGCTGACGCTGGCGGTGCCCGCGCGGCTCGTGAATAACTGATCCGCGGGGCCGTTGGCCGGTTGGCCTGGCGGCCCCCGCGGGAGTAACATGCTTCACACGAATCAGGCCGTCCCCGCCGGGACGGCTTGTTTTTTGCCCCTCAGCGTCCGTTTCTATCCGTCCGCATGCCCGCCAACGACTCACCGACGACGCCGTCCGGCGTCTCGCTCACGCCCGCCGAGGTCAAGTCGATCCTCACCGGTCTGCTGCTCATCATGTTTCTGGGCTCGCTCGATCAGACCATCGTCGCGCCCGCACTGCCGACCATCGCGCGGGATCTCGGCAGCTTCGACGCCGTTTCGTGGGTCGTCACCGCCTACCTGCTCTCCTCGACCGCCATCACGCCCATCGTCGGCAAGCTCTCCGATCTGTTCGGACGGCGTGTCGTCATCGCAGTGAGCGTCACCGTGTTCCTCGTGGGCTCGGTGCTGTGCGCACTCGCCCCGAGCATGCTCGCGCTGATTCTCGCGCGCGGCGTGCAGGGCCTGGGCGGCGGCGGGCTGATCGCGCTGTCCAATACGGTAATTGCCGATATCGTCTCGCCGCGCGAGCGTGGCCGGTATCAGGGCTACATCTCGGGGATGTTCGCGGTCTCCGGCGTAGCCGGGCCGGTGACGGGCGGCGTGTTCGCCCAATATCTGAACTGGACGCTCATCTTCTGGATCAACATTCCGCTGGGCTTGCTCGCGATCTATCTGAGCGACCGGGCGCTGCGACGTCTGCCGCGTCGCGCGGGCAAGCCGAGCATCGATTATCTCGGCTCGCTGCTGCTGATCGTGGCGACCGTCTGCCTGCTGCTGGCGCTCACGTGGGGCGGACATCGCTACGCGTGGCTATCGGCGGAAATCGGCGCACTGGTGGTGGCCGCGATCGTCATCGGGGCGGTGTTCCTGCGGCATCAGCGCACCGTGCGCGAACCGCTGCTGCCGGTCACGCTGCTCGCCAATCCGGTGTTCCGGATGACTTCGGTGATGGCCGTGCTGGTGATGATGGTCAACATCAGCATCGGCATCTATGTGCCGCTTTACTTGCAGTTGCAGCGCGGCGAGTCGGCCAGCCGCTCCGGGCTGATGCTGATCCTGCCGCTGCTGGGCATCGTGGCCGGCGCGCTTAGCGCCGGGCATTACATGCGCAAGACAGGACATTACAAGCGTCCGCCGCAGATCGGTCTGCCGGTGGCGTTCGCGGGGTTGGCGATCATCACCCTCGGCGTGCAATCGTTGCCGCTCCTGGCCATCGGGCTGTGCCTCGCACTCGTGGGAATCGGCTTCGGCTCGGCCATGCCAGTCATGACGGTGGCGACGCAAAACGCGGTCGAGCCGCGTGACATCGGCATTGCCACCGCTGCACACGCGTTCTTCCGCGCGCTCGGCGGCATGATCGGTGTGGCCATGTTCGGGGCGCTGATCGTGGGCTTGCTGGTGTCGGGCGATGGCGGGAGCGGGCCTCACGAGCTTACCGACTTCCTGCGACCGGGCGGTGCCCCCGCCGGGATGGAAGATCATCTGCGGCTCGCCTTCGGTGCATTCTTCGGTGGCAGCGCGCTCATTGCCGCCCTGGCCATCGTCGCACTCGGCCGTCTGCCGGAACTGCCGCTGCGTCAGAGTTCCGGCAACGAGGCGACGGCCATCGAGTCAGCCATATCGAATATCTCGTCTGACTGACGCGTTATGCAAAGTCCCGGCACGCGCCACAAAGTGCCGTGACGAACATCGCGTCAGAGTGCGGACTCCTTTTCCTGCCACAAGGAGTCCTCGGTGTTCCCTTCCTCGCTTCCTACCGCTACCACGTCGGCAGTAACGTTCACGACCGCTTCAACGGTCGCGTCAACGGCCACGTCCGTTGCTTCGGCCACTTCAACCACCACTTCAACGGCCATCTCAACGGCCACATCAACGAGCACCTCAACCGGCTCGACCCCGCAGGCTGCGTTTTCCACCGACTTCTGGCAGGCATTGCAAGCACCGGTGAGCCCCTCGTGCCTACTGGCCCCACCGGCTATCGACGCAGCGAGCATCACCACGTCGCTCGGCGTCCCCTCCACCCCCCTCGCCACCACGCCCCCGTGGGCCGACGACTGGCAGGTTGAATTCACCGGGGTTCTGCAGATGTCGATGACGCCGCACGAGGCGCTTCCTGCGCTTCCCATGCTGGCCGCCGGGACGTCCGGCAGCCGGCCCGCCTGCGCCGCCAAACGAGACTTCAGTTGCGCATTCGGCAACGCCGTCCTTGCCGAAAGCGCCGCGCAGTGGAAACGTCATGCGGCTTTGCGAGAGATTCCGGCACTGGAACCGACGCCATCGACCTCGGACGCAATGCCCCCCGCACGCACCTCGATCCCCGCTCACGTGCTGCGCAAAGTGTTGCTCGATTTTGGGAATTCGGACGCCCGGACATCGGACCCGCTTCGCTCGCTGGCGTCGCGTACGATCGAAACCGCCCTCGATAGCGGCCCCTACGCCGATGCCCGGCATCTGCTCCAGGGATTGATCCGGCAACTCGAGACCGAGCAGGCGCTCACGCAGTGGACCACGGTCTTCGAGCATGTCGTCGCACGAACTCAGCGGTTCGAATCCCGTATCGAAGACGTCGCGCGGTCATTGCTCCTGACCCACGATGCGACCTCCGGCGCGAGCGCTCAAGCACTCGCTCAAGCCTCGACGAATGCGAGTATCGATCGCCTGGTCGCGCATCGGCTCCACGCCATTGCCGATATGCCCGAGGAGACGCGTGCCACCGCGTGGTCCGACTTGCTGGGCAGCGCCAAACGCGTGAATGCGTGCGCCAACGCGGAGCGCATGACATCGCTCGCCCAGTTCATCCGGCAACTTCCGCAAGCGGAGCAGGTCCCCGCCGCGTTGGCGCTCGTCACGGCCTGCGGCGATTTGCAGCCGCCCGGCGGCTGGGAGCCAGTCGCGCAAAAGCTGCTCGACGCCGTGCCGCCCTCCGGCATAGCCGCGGTGGCACGCGCGATCGTCGACCCCGGCCGACGCTTGCGCAGCGAGAGCATGAAAGCGGTGGTCGACGTCATTTCCGATCGGCTCACGCGGATTCCCCGGAGCGACGCGGTTCCGTTGGTCAGGCGTCTTGTAGAGATCGTCGTGATGCGCGGTGCCTTTGACCATCTGAGCTTCTCGCCCGATCAATGTGCCCATATGCTCGACGATTTGCGCTGGATGTGCCGCCGCGCCGGTTTGAACGATCTCGCCGGGGAAGTGCACGGCACGCTCGAAGAAGTCTGCGACGAATACAAGGCGACACTGATGCAGTGAGGCGTGACAGGGGTATGACGACACGGCATTCGCAGCGTGTTCCGCGCCGTCTCCTGAAACGACAACACCCGCCTGATGCGGGTGTTGTCGTTGAAACCGTAGCGCCTTTCGACGCGTCGAGACTTACGCCGTGGCGCAGGCGCGATAGTGACGGTTGGCCTGATCCATCTGGCCGAGTCCTTCGAAGAGTTGCGCCAGCGCCAGATGCAAACGCTGCTGCAAATGACGGTCGTCGGTGTGACGCAACGCGCCTTCCAGGAAGGTCTGCGCCTTGCCCCACAGACGCTGATGCTGGCACAGCTTGCCCAGCGCGAAGAGCAGGTCGGGATCGTTCGGGTGGCGCTGCTGCCACGCTTCGGCCTTCTGGATGAGCGGCAGCGCGTCACCGCCGGCGCACTCGGCGTAGCGGCGCAACAGACGTCCATCCCAATGCTCGGCCAACGCTGCTTCGACGATGTCGCGCGCTTCACGCGGACGGTCGAGCGAGATCAGCAACTCGGCGGCGACATCCGCAATACGCGCCGACGTGCGCGCGTCGGCCGGCAACTCGTGCCAGCACTTGAGCAGCGCGTCGGCATCGTGGCGATGATCGCGCAGAATGCCTTCGCTGGCCGTCTGCTTGAGCTTCGCACCCAATGCCGGATGCAGCGCCTCGCGCTTTTCCAGCACCTTGAGCAGGTTCAGCACTTCCGGCCAATGCTTCAGATGCTGATGCGCGCGCAAGGCGACAAGCTGGGCTTGCATACGGCGCGCGCCTTGCGCCCGCATTTCGGTCAGCGCTTCGAGCGCGCCTTCCGCGTCGCGGGTGTCGACGCGCAATTCGGCCGTCTGCAACAGACGGGCTTCTTCCAGATTCGCTCCCTGTGCCTCGGCCAGCCACGCGTCGCGACGCGCAAACTCGCGCATGCGATGCGCCGCGCGCGCGCCGATGATCGCCGCCACACCGCGGTTGTCATCCTGCTCGGCCGCTTCGCGTGCCGCCTTCTCGGCGCGCGTATAGCGTCCCGCGAAGAGGTTCGCCACGGCGTCGCGCAACGCAATGTTCGCGCGGCGGCTGCGTTGGCGATTTCGGTAAGCGGCCACGCGCTCCGGCATCTTGTAGACGTTGCGCAGAATACGAATGATCACGTACAGCGCAAAGAACAAGGCCAGCAGCGCCAGCACAAACAGGTTCAGCGACACGTCCACCCGGTACGGCGGCACCAGCATCACCACCTGCCCGTGATTGAACGTGGCCAGCACGGCAAAGCCGGCCGCCACCGCGAACAGGAGCGTCAACCAGATCAGTCCTCGCATGCGCGGCTCCTTACGGCTTTTCCTTGACGTCCTTGACCTGACCGATGGCGGTCAGGCTGGCGTCAAGGGTCGGCAGTTCGATGGTGCGCGAGCCAGAGTCAACCTGATCGAGCAACGTTTTGACGGCGGCGATGCGACGCGACTTGGCGTCGAAATACTTGTCGAGCGCAGCTTCGGCCACTTGCACATCGCTATGCACCGCCGACGCGTTGCGCGCGAGCAGCGCCAAACGCGCATTGAGCAATCGCAGTTTGAGGTTCGCGCGCAGGAAAGCGCCCTGCTCCGGCGCCACGAGCATCACGTCCGGATCGTCCAGGCGGCGCACTTGCACCAGTTGCTTGAGGCTGCCGACCATCTCGGCCGACAGACGATGCCACGTCGCGCTCCAGCCCGTCTCCCCGGCACCGCTCGGGCCGCTGGCGTCCGACTTCGGTGCGACGCGCTGCTCTTCGGCCTGCAACGGCAGCGTATCGATCATGGCGATGGCCTGATCGAGCTTGCCCGTGAGTTGCGGCAAATCGGCGGCAGGCACGGCCTTGAGGCGGTCGATGTCCTTCTTCAGCGCGTCTCGCACGCCGGCGAGCTGCGGCGCTCCCGTGCGGGCCAAACGAGCATCGGCCCCCTCGAGCGCAATCAGCGCGCCACGCACGTTGCCGGTGAGCTGCAATTGCTGGTTTGCACTCGTGACGATCTGCTCGGTCTCGGCAAGCACCCACTCGTCGCGGTTGTGCGCGAGTTCCTGATAGAGCTGTTCGAGCGCGGCCTGCT
This sequence comes from Pandoraea sp. NPDC087047, assembly GCF_044745225.1. Taxonomy (NCBI): domain Bacteria; kingdom Pseudomonadati; phylum Pseudomonadota; class Betaproteobacteria; order Burkholderiales; family Burkholderiaceae; genus Pandoraea; species Pandoraea sp. NPDC087047. The sequence goes on along the minus strand of NZ_JBIUZU010000004.1, from coordinate 250,376 downwards.
GGCTGCGCGAATCGGACACCCGGCCTTCGAGCGCCGTGAGCCGGTTTTGCAGATCGCGCTGATTGTCGAGTGCCTGCGCGGTACGTACCTGCGCCTGCATGACCTGCGCGTCGCCCGATTGCTGACGGCGCGCCATTTCCTGCTGCACGCGATCGAGCTTCTGGTTGAGCGACCAGCCGCCGATGCCGGCCCCCGCCGACACGAGCACGAAGAGCAGCCACGGCAGCGCAGCCCCCGAGCCGCGACGCTTGTGCGGCGGCTCAGGCGGTTGCCACGCGGGCGGGCTGCCCGCAGTGCCGTATGGGGTCCCCGCGGTAGCGGTGGAATTCGACGCCGTCGGGCCGGTCGACGCCGACGGGTTCTGGGAAGACTCTGGAACGCGATTATCTGTCGTCATGCTTGACTTGAATGGGATCCGCCCATGTTTTGAGTGCCGCCAGCAAGTTGTCGTCGCCGGGCGCGCACTGCGTAATCCTATCAAACCCCGCCGAGCGCGCGGCATCTGCGATACGTGTGTGGGACGTAAAGCAGGGTGCGGCGAGGATTTGCGCGAGCACTTGCGGGGTGCCCGGCGTGTGGACGCCGTCGCGCGTGCCGTAGCGCGCAGCAAACAGCGTGGCCAGATGACGCACCGCCTCGGAGCTGGTCAGCACCCAGGCGCAGCGCTCGGGCACGGCGAGCCGGGCTTCGAGCGCCGCCCATGCGGCCGTGTCCGGCGCAGGGGCACGCCGCGTGTACGCACTCACGATATCGACGTGCACGCCGTTCGCGCGCAGCGTGTCGGCGAGCAGTTCGCGCCCGCCATCGCCCCGCACCAGCAATACGCGGCGTCCGGCGAGTGCCGAAAGGTCGAGTTGCTCCAACAGCGCTTCCGAGTCGAAGCGCGCCTCGGGGCCGCCCGGCGGCACGATCACCCGGCGCCTCGGCGGGGCAATGCCCGCGTCGGCCAGCGCTTGCGCACTTCCCGGGCCGACGACGGCCACCGGCAGCGCTTCCGGCCATAGACGGCCTGCGTCGCTGGCATCCGCCTCATTGTCGGGCGCATGCAGTTGCACCAGCCGGGCGAGCGCGTGCGTCACGGCATTCGGGGAGACGAACACACTCAGCGCGTACGACGGCAACGAACGCAAGGCGTTGTCCAGCGCCGCCAGCGTAGCGGGGTCGGTTTGCGCCGCAATGTGCAGTAACGGGAACGCGAGCGTGTCGATGCCCGCAGCGTTCAGCGCCCTGGCGAGCGTGTGGGCCTGTCCGTCCGGACGCGTGAGGATGGCGCACGGCGCGACAGGCGCGGCCACTGCCCTCACGGGCGCACTGTCCGGCCCGACATCGGCGGCGCGGGGCGAGACCGGCTCGCGCGGCGTCAAGCGGCAGGGTCCTTCGGCTCAGACGGCGGCACCAGCGCCAGCCCGCCCGCGTCGATCAGTTGCTGCGCCACTCGCTGTCCCAGCGCTTCGGCACCGGCCACATCGCCTTGCGCAACACTGGCCGCGCCCTGCGCGCGAAGTACCGTCGCGCCATCCGTCGACGCAACGAACGCGCGCAACGCCAGTTCGCCTTGCGCCGTGAATTCGGCATAGGCGCCCAACGGCACCTGGCACGACCCGCCCAGCGCTCGCGAGACAGCGCGCTCGGCGCTCACCGCCAGCGTTGTGTTGGCATCGTGCAACGGTGCCAGCCATTGCACGATTTCGGGACGTCCGGCACGCACTTCGATACCAAGGGCGCCCTGACCGGCCGCCGGCAGGCTCGCGTCGGTGGGAATGATGGCGCGAATACGCGCGCCCAGCCCCAGACGCTTGAGGCCGGCCGCCGCGAGAATGATCGCCGCGAAGTCGCCCCGGTCCAGCTTGCCCAGACGGGTGTCGAGATTGCCGCGCAAGGGCGCTACCTTCAGATGGGGATATTGCGTGCGCAGACTCACTTCGCGGCGCAGGCTCGACGTGCCGACGACGGCCCCGGCGGGCAAGGCGTCCAGGCTGTCGTAATCGTTGCTCACGAAGGCGTCGCACGGGTCTTCGCGCTCGAGCACGGCGGCCAGCGTGAAGCCGTCCGGCAATTGCATCGGCACGTCCTTGAGGGAGTGGACGGCGAGGTCGGCTCGTCCGTCGGCGAGCGCGAGTTCGAGCTCCTTGACGAACAGCCCCTTGCCGCCGACCTTCGCGAGCGATCGGTCGAGAATCTGGTCACCACGAGTGGTCATCCCGAGAATACTCACGTGACACTGCGGATATAATTTGTGCAGCGCGTCACGCACGTGCTCGGCTTGCCACATGGCAAGACGGCTCTCGCGTGAAGCGATCACCAGGGTTTCAGGAGAAGCGAAGTTCATTCAGCAACCGCGTGAAGACCAAAAGAAAAAATGGTAACACGCTTGACCGGCCCGAACGGCTGGTCGCGAGAGGAGCGACATGAAGAGCAGCGCAAAGGCAAAAGCCCCGCAAGAGGGCCTGGCCACGTCGGTCGGCAAGACATCCCCCGCGAAGGCAGTCGCCGCGGTCCCATCCACTTCCCGCCCGGCGTCGGATGGGCCGGGTAAGTCCACCGCCGCCACGGCGCAGAAGACTCGCCGCTCGCGCGAGGACAAAGACGCGCCGCTGCGCGAGGACATCCGCTTTCTCGGCCGCCTGCTCGGGGACGTCCTGCGCGAGCAGCAAGGCAGCGACGCCTTCGATCTGGTCGAAACCATTCGCCAGAACGCCGTGCGCTTTCACCGCGAAGGCGACCGCAGCGCCGCCCGCGCGCTCGACACACTGCTCAACGGCCTGACCAACGAGCAGGCCATTGAGGTGGTGCGGGCGTTCAGCTACTTCTCGCATCTGGCCAATATCGCCGAGGATCGTCACCACAACCGTCGCCGCCGCGTTCACGCGCTCGCAGGCAGCCGCGCCCAGCCGGGCAGCCTGAGCGCCGCGCTGCAAAGCCTGAAAGACGCCGGTCGCGACGACCCCGCCACGCTGCAAGCCTTCTTCGCCAGCGCCCTTATCGTGCCGGTGCTCACAGCGCACCCGACCGAGGTCCAGCGCAAGAGCATTCTCGATGCCGAGCGCGAAATCGCGCGCCTGCTCGAACATCGCGACGATGCCCTCACGACGCGCGAGTCGTCACGCAATACGGAATCGATGCGGGCGTACGTCACCACGCTTTGGCAGACACGCATGCTGCGTAGCTCGCGTCTGACGGTGGCCGATGAAATCGAGAATGCGCTGTCGTATTACCGCAGCACGTTCCTCACCGAAATTCCCGCGCTGTACGACGACGTGAGCGCCGAGCTGCACGACGCGGTGCCCGGCGTGCGCGCGGAAGGCCTTGGACGCTTCCTGCAAATGGGCAGTTGGATCGGCGGCGATCGCGACGGCAATCCCAACGTCACCGCCCAGACGCTGCAACTGGCGATCACGCGTCAGGCCACCGAAATCTTCGCGCATTACCTCGAACAAGTGCACTTGCTGGGCGCGGAACTGTCCGTCTCGCAACTGCTCGCCGGGGCGAGCGACGCCCTGCTCACGCTCGCGCGCCGCTCGCCTGACGACTCCCCGCACCGCACCGACGAACCCTACCGCCGCGCGCTCATCGGCGTGTACGCGCGACTGGCCGCCACGGCGCGCGAGTGGGTCGGCCACGTGCCGCACCGCGGTGCGGTCGGCACCGCCAGCCCGTACCTCGACGCCAGCGAATTCATCTCGGACCTGAATACGGTCGTGGCCTCGCTCATGGCGCATCACGGCAGCGCGCTGATCTCGCAGCGCCTGGGGCCGCTGGTGCGTGCCGCCGAAGTGTTCGGCTTCCACCTGGCCAGCATCGACCTGCGTCAAAGCTCGGATATTCACGAGGCCGTCATTGCAGAGTTGTTCGCGAAGGCCGGCGTCGAAGCGAATTACGCGAAGCTCGACGAGAACGACAAGCTCGCCCTGCTGCTGCGGGAGTTGCGCGAAGCGCGCCCGCTCTTCTCGCCCTACCTCGACTACTCGCCGCGCACCCGCGACGAACTGGCCGTGTTTGCCGCTGCGCGCGAGATTCGCGCCCGCTTCGGGCCGCGCGCCGTGCGCAACTACATCATTTCGCATACGGAAACCGTGAGCGATCTGGTGGAGGTCATGTTGCTGCAAAAGGAGACGGGGCTCTTCCAGGGCGCGCTCGGCAGCGGCGCGAAGGCGGTCGAGCCGAAGGTCGGCGCGATGGTCATCCCGCTGTTCGAGACGATCGCCGACTTGCGCAACGCGCCCGTCATCATGCGCGAGTTCTTCGACATTCCCGGCATGTCCGGTGTCGTAACGCAACAGGGCGGCGAGCAGGAAGTCATGCTCGGCTACTCCGACAGCAACAAGGACGGCGGCTTCCTCACGTCGAACTGGGAACTTTACAAGGCCGAGCTCGCGCTGGTGCATCTGTTCGAGGAGAAAGGCATTCGTCTGCGGCTGTTCCACGGCCGTGGCGGCACGGTGGGCCGTGGCGGCGGCCCGACCTATCAGGCCATTCTGTCGCAGCCGCCGGGCACGGTGAAAGGGCAGATCCGTCTCACGGAGCAAGGCGAAATCATCGCGAGCAAGTTCGCCAACCCGGAGATCGGGCGGCGCAATCTGGAGACCATCGTCGCCGCAACGCTCGAAGCGACGCTGCTGCCGAGCCGCAATCAGCCGCCGCGTCTGGCCGCGTACGAGAAGGTCATGCAGACGCTCTCCGACACGGCGTTCGCCGCGTATCGCGATCTCGTCTACGAAACGCCCGGCTTCACGGAGTACTTCTTCTCGGCCACGCCGATTGCGGAAATCGCCGAGCTCAACATCGGCTCGCGTCCGGCGTCACGCAAATTCTCCGATCCGAAAAACCGTCGCATCGAAGACCTGCGCGCGATTCCGTGGGGCTTCTCGTGGGGGCAATGCCGTCTGCTCATCACGGGCTGGTATGGCTTCGGCAGTGCGGTGAGCGCTTATCTGGCGGCCGACACGGCACCTCAGGACAAGCGACTCGACACGCTGCGCCAGATGGTCAAGCGCTGGCCGTTCTTTGCGAACCTGTTGTCGAACATGGACATGGTGCTCGCCAAGACGGATCTGGCCGTGGCATCGCGTTACGCCGAACTCGTGCCCGACGAGAAGCTGCGCAAGCGTGTGTTCAATCGCATTGTCGACGAATGGCAAAGCACGTCGCAGGCGCTCGCGCTGATCACCGGGCACGACGAGCGGCTCGCGGACAACCCGCTGCTCGCCCGCTCGATCAAGAACCGCTTCCCCTATCTCGATCCGCTCAATCACTTGCAGGTCGAACTGCTGCGCCGGCATCGTGCCGGGGAATCGGACGAGCGGGCGCGGCGCGGCATCCATCTGTCGATCAACGGGATTGCGGCGGGCCTGCGCAATACTGGCTGATACCGACCGACAATTCGTACGACAACGAAAACCTGCACCGCCGCTTCCGCAGAAAGCGGAGGCCGGTGCAGGGCTTGCACAACTCGGGGGGCTTGAACCTTGGGAATCCCCCCAGCGACAGTCGACAGATAGGACGGTATATTTCGACGAATTCGATCAGATGGCTGCCGGGGGGCCAATCCATCATGCATTCCGTTCCGAACGCACGATCTACGCACGAAACCTTCACACGACGGGCAACTTCGCTCGTCTGCACTTCGCTCCTTGCGCTATTCTGCGCAAGCGCTCATGCAGCGCCGGCAGCCCAGGTAGACATGCCGCTCTCCGATCGCGGCGCCGAGACCACGGCAACGCCTTCACCCGCGCTTGCCACCGCACCGCACGGCGTACGCGGCTTCGCGGTGCGTCTGATTTCGCAAACGCTCGTGAACTCGGCGGCTTCATCCGCCCAACCTGCCAAAGCGCGTCCGATCGTCGATCCCGTGCTCGATCCGCTGATGAACGGCATTCTCAAGCGCCTGGCCATCAGCGAGGCGGTGGCGCGCAACAAGTACTCGTCGGGCAAGCCGGTGCAGGACACGGCGCGCGAACAAGCGCTGCTCGACAATATGGGCGAACGCGCCAGCCAGTTCGGTCTGACGCCTGCGCAGGCGCGCACCTTCTTCCGTTTGCAGATCGAGGCGGGCAAGCTCGTGCAGACGGCCTTGCTGGCACGCTGGGCACGCGACGGCAGTGCGCCGGGCGAGCCGGTCGATCTGAGCAGCCGGTTGCGTCCGGCGCTCGACAAGCTGGGCACGTCGCTGATGCAGGATCTCGGACGCCTCTGCGCCCTCCCCGACGATCCCACGCGCATGGCGCGCATCCATCAGGCCCGGGAGCGCGTCGCGAAGGCGGCGAAACTCGAGGCGCTGCAACGTGCGGCGTTCGATGAGGCGACCTCCGGCCTGTGCCTGTCGGCACCACCGCGCGTGTGGACGTTGTCGACGGCGAACCGAGCGGCGACGAACCCCGGCGCGAGGCAGTCGTAGCTTGGCCGCCGGGGTTGTATAATCGCGGTTTGCCGTGCTTTGCCACGGTCTGCTTCAATGAGGCTCCAACAGCCCTCGAGGCGCCTGAACCGGCCTCGATGACCTGGGTGGGCCACATCCGCCACGATTAGCCACGCTACGACAATGACCTCCCAACTCCACAAGAAAGGCGAAGCCTGGTCGGCCCGCTTTTCCGAACCCGTCTCCGAACTCGTCAAGCGCTATACCGCGTCGGTCTTCTTCGACAAGCGTCTCGCGCTGTTCGATATCGACGGCTCGCTCGCCCACGCCGACATGCTCGCCGCGCAAGGCATCATCAGCGCGCAGGATCTGGCCGACATTCAGCGCGGCATGGCGCAGATTCGAGGCGAGATCGAGGGCGGTCAGTTCGAGTGGCAACTGGATCTCGAAGACGTCCACCTCAATATCGAAGCACGCCTGACGGCCCTCATTGGCGATGCAGGCAAGCGTCTGCACACTGGCCGCTCGCGTAACGACCAGGTTGCGACCGATATCCGCCTGTGGCTGCGCAGCGAAATCGACCGCATCGGCACGCACCTCGGCGATCTGCGCCGTGCGCTGCTGGATCTGGCCGAGCAGCACAGCGCCACGATCCTGCCCGGCTTTACCCACCTGCAAGTCGCGCAGCCGGTGACGTTCGGTCATCACCTGATGGCCTACTTCGAGATGTTCAGCCGCGACGCCGAACGCATGCTCGACGTGCGCCGCCGCGTGAACCGTCTGCCGCTGGGCGCCGCCGCGCTGGCCGGCACGAGCTACCCGATCGATCGCGAGCGCGTGGCCGCCACCCTCGGCTTCGAAGAGGTCTGCACGAACTCGCTGGACGCCGTGTCGGATCGTGACTTCGCCATCGAATTCACCGCCGCCGCCGCGCTCGTGATGACGCACATCTCGCGCTTCTCGGAAGAACTGGTGCTGTGGATGAGCCCGCGTGTCGGCTTCATCGATCTGGCCGACCGTTTCTGCACCGGCAGCTCGATCATGCCGCAGAAGAAAAATCCGGACGTGCCCGAACTGGCGCGCGGCAAGACCGGCCGCGTCAACGGCCATCTGATCGCGCTGCTCACGCTGATGAAAGGCCAGCCGCTCGCGTACAACAAGGACAATCAGGAAGACAAGGAGCCGCTGTTCGATACGGTCGACACCGTCATCGACACGCTGCGGATCTTCGCCGACATGGTGCCGGGCATCAAGGTGCGCGAAGCCAATATGCGTAACGCCGCCCTGCAAGGCTTCTCGACGGCGACCGATCTGGCCGACTACCTCGTGAAGAAGGGGCTGCCGTTCCGCGACGCCCACGAAATCGTGGCGCACGCCGTGAAAATCTGCTCGGATCAGGATATCGATCTGGCCGATCTGTCGCTGGCCGAGTTGCAGAAGTTCTCGCCGCTCGTGGGCGAAGACGTCTTCGAATACCTCACGCTCGAAGGCTCGGTCGCCAGCCGTAACCATATCGGCGGCACCGCACCGGCACAGGTGCAACGTGCCATTGCAGCCGCACGCGCGAAGCTGACGAAGTAAGCCCGCTCGTCTCGCCGGCGCAAACGAAAATGCCACCCTCGGGTGGCATTTTTTTGTTGGTTTTCTTCAGCTTTATTGGCGAGACGCCAGCGGCATCAGAACAGCGGCAACGAGAGGAAGCCCTTGATGACGAGTGCGTTGAGGATGTCGATGAAGAACGCCCCCACCATCGGCACGATCAGGAACGCGATGTGCGACGGCCCAAAGCGCTCCGTCACCGCCTGCATGTTGGCAATCGCCGTGGGCGTCGCGCCCAGACCGAAACCGCAGTGCCCGGCTGCCAGCACAGCGGCATCGTAGTTACGTCCCATGACGCGGAAAGTCACGAAGATCGCGTAGGCGGCCATCGACACGGCCTGCACCACCAGAATCACGATCATCGGCAGCGCCAGCGTCGAGAGATCCCACAGTCTGAGCGCCATCAGCGCCATCGCGAGGAACAGCGACAGGCTCACGTTCCCCAACACGGAGAGCGAACGCTCGAACACTTCGTAACCCACCAGCGACAGCAGATTGCGCACGACCACGCCCGTAAAGAGCACACACACGAAGGTCGGCAATTCGAGTGCCGTTCCCGACAGCCAATGCGCCAGCACCTCGCCGCCCAACAGGCAGATGGCGATCATCGCCACCGTCTCGATCAATGACTGCGCGGTGATCAGACGCACCGTATGCGGTTGCTCGAAGCCCTCCGGCGTGGCTTGCTTCGAAGCGTCGGCACCGGGGACATTGCCGCCCAGACGCCCCACCAGATAGCGCGCCACCGGCCCCCCCAACAGACCGCCGAGCACCAGCCCAAACGTGGCGCAGGCCATGGCGATCTCCAGCGCCGACTGCACGCCGTAACGCGTCGTCAACGTCTGGCCCCAGGCGGCACCGGTGCCGTGCCCGCCGGCCAGCGTGATCGATCCCCCCAGCAGACCGACGCCCGGCGAGAGTCCCATGGCCATCGCCAGTCCCACACCGATGGTGTTCTGCACGACCAGCATGCCCGCTACGACGCCCAGAAAGAGCACCAGTCGCGAGCCACCCGCGCGCAGGCTGGCGAGATTGGCCGAGAGCCCGATCGTCGCAAAAAACGAAAGCATCAACGGGCTTTGCAGCGAGGTGTCGAATTTGAGTTCGACATTGCCGAGCTGGCGCAGCGCGAGCGTCCCCAGCGCCACCAGCAAGCCTGCGGCCACCGGCTCAGGAATGCTGTACGTACGCAGCGGTCCGATCCACCCAACCAGCTTGCGCCCCAGTAACAAGACAAGCGTGGCGCACACCAACGTGCCGTAGTTGCTGAACTCCAGTAATTCGCGGGTGACGTCCATGAACTCTCCTGCTCAAAATCGAAAAATTGCGAGGAGTTTAGCAATCAGGCATACGCAAATTGATGGGAAAAGGCCCAAAAAACTCAACTTCAAGCGAAACCACAAATCGCTTGTTTTTTCTCACAAAACGAGAAAATACCGGCAATTGGGGGAACTTGATCGAGACTTTGGTCCTGTTATCGATGCGCAACGTTTGCACTCCATACGACGACATCTTATGCGTCAACTCGCGTCATCGGAAATCGGCGTATGAGCGGTTTCCCATAACGCAGCACAAAACGCGACATGAAGCCGACATGACGCGCGGACAAAAAAAAGCCCCACGCTTGACGCGTGGGGCCGCATTTGAGGCAAGCCAGGCGCGAATCGCTCGCGCCCAAGGGCTGAGGCTTACTGACGCACGCAGTCCACGAAGTACTCGGGACGACCGTCCACTTCCTCAACCACCAGACCGTGAATATCGGTGTGGAAGCCCGGGAAAAGCTTGTTGAATTCGCGCGCGAAATGCAGGTACTCGATGATCGCAGCGTTGAAGCGCTCGCCCGGGATCAGCAGCGGAATGCCCGGCGGATACGGCGTGAGCAGCACGCTCGTGACACGGTCTTTCAGTTTGTCGATGGGCACACGGTCGATCTGGCGGTGCGCGAGCTTCGAGAAGGCGTCGGTCGGCTTCATGGCCGGCTGCATGTCCGAGAGGTACATCTCGGTCGTCACACGTGCCACGTCCTTCGCCTTATACACGCTATGGATCTGATCGCACAGATCGCGCAGGCCGATGCGCTCATAAAGCGGGAACTGCCCCACGAACTCCGGCAGCACGCGCCACAGCGGCCGATTGTGATCGTAGTCGTCCTTGAACTGTTGCAGCTCGGTCACCATCGAGTTCCAGCGGCCCTTCGTAATGCCGATGGTGAACATGATGAAGAACGAGTACAGGCCCGTCTTCTCGACGATGATGCCGTGCTCGGCCAGATACTTGGTAACGATGGCCGCCGGAATGCCGCTCTCGCCGAACTCGCCGTCCACATCCAGCCCCGGCGTAATAATCGTCGCCTTGATCGGGTCGAGCATGTTGAAACCATCGGCCAGGTCGCCAAAGCCGTGCCAGCGATCGTTCGCGCGCAGCACCCAGTCTTCGCGATGAATCGAGCCTTCGTCGCCCAGATTCTCCGGCCCCCAGACCGAGAACCACCACGAATCGGCGTATTCCTTTTCCACCTTACGCATGGCGCGGCGGAAATCGAGCGCCTCAACGATCGACTCTTCCACCAGCGCCGTGCCGCCCGGCGGCTCCATCATGGCGGCGGCCACGTCGCACGACGCGATGATGGCGTACTGCGGCGACGTCGACGTGTGCATCAGATACGCCTCGTTGAAGCGATGCGTGTCGAACGTGCGTGCATCCGAGTCCTGCACCACGATCTGCGACGCCTGCGAAATGCCTGCGAGCAGTTTGTGCGTGGAGTGCGTGGCGTAGATGGTCGCCTCGGACGAGCGCGGACGGCCCTCGCCGATCGCGTGCATGTCGCGGTAGAACTCGTGGAACGCGGCGTGCGGCAGCCAGGCTTCATCGAAGTGCAGCGTGTCGATGTTGTTGCCCAGCACGTCCTTGATCATTTCGACGTTGTAGATCACACCGTCATACGTGCTCTGCGTGATCGTCAGAATGCGCGGCTTGGCATTCGGATCGCGCTTGAGCACCTCGCTGGCAAACGGATTCGCTTCGATCTTGGCGCGAATGACATCGGGCTCGAATTCCGACTTCGGAATCGGGCCGATGATGCCGAGATGGTTACGCGTCGGCGTCAGGAACACCGGCACCGCGCCCGTCATGGTGATCGCGTGCAGGATCGACTTGTGGCAGTTACGGTCGACGACCACGATGTCGCCCGGCGCCACCGTGGCGTGCCAGACGATCTTGTTCGACGTCGAGGTGCCGTTCGTCACGAAGAAGAGGTGATCGGCATTGAAAATGCGCGCCGCATTGCGCTCCGACGCGCCCACCGGGCCGTTGTGATCGAGCAACTGGCCGAGCTCTTCCACGGCGTTGCAAACGTCCGCGCGCAACATGTTCTCGCCGAAGAACTGGTGGAACATCTGACCGACCGGGCTCTTCAGAAACGCCACGCCGCCCGAGTGTCCCGGGCAGTGCCATGAGTACGAACCGTCGGCGGCGTAGTGCGTGAGCGAGCGGAAGAACGGCGGCGGGAGCGAGTCGAGATACGACTTGGCTTCACGAATGATGTGACGCGCCACGAACTCGGGCGTGTCTTCGAACATGTGAATGAAGCCGTGCAGCTCGCGCAGGATATCGTTCGGGATGTGGCGCGACGTGCGCGTCTCGCCGTACAGGAAGATCGGAATATCCGGATTGCGACGGCGCACTTCCTGCACGAAGGCACGCAGGTTGATGATGGCCAGCGCCAGCTCGCCCTCGCCTTCGCCGCCCGATTCGCTCGAGAACGTGCCGAACTCGTCGTCGTCGATCGACAGAATGAAGCTCGATGCGCGACTCGCCTGCTGCGCAAACGAGGTCAGATCGCCGTAGCTGGTAAGCCCGTTGACTTCCATGCCCTCGGCTTCAATCGCCTCCGCCAAAGACCGAATTCCGGATCCGGAAATGTTTTCTGAGCGGAAGTCCTCGTCAATGATGACGATCGGAAAACGGAATTTCATTGGCGTTCCTTCGACAAAAGAACGAGCCACGGTCCGACATGACCGTGGCTCTTGGGCATTGCGATATGTGGGGTGCTCACCGGCGGCGAGTCTCTAGCGTATCAGGCTAGGTTTTCGGCAGCGTGACACCACGCTGCCCCTGATACTTGCCGCCGCGATCCTTGTACGACGTCTCGCAGACTTCGTCGGATTCGAAGAACAGCACCTGGGCCACGCCTTCGTTGGCGTAAATCTTGGCCGGCAGCGGCGTGGTGTTCGAGAATTCCAGGGTCACGTAGCCCTCCCACTCGGGTTCGAACGGCGTTACGTTCACGATGATGCCGCAGCGGGCATACGTCGACTTGCCCAGACACACGGTGAGCACGCTGCGCGGAATGCGGAAGTACTCGACGGTGCGCGCGAGCGCAAATGAGTTCGGCGGGATGATGCAGACATCGCTCTGAACGTCAACGAAGGACTTCTCATCGAAGTTCTTCGGATCGACGATCGTCGAGTTGATGTTCGTGAAGACCTTGAATTCAGGCGCACAGCGGATGTCGTAGCCGTAGCTCGACGTGCCGTAGCTGACGATCTTTTGCCCGTCCTGGGAATACCGGATCTGCGACGGCTCGAAGGGCTCGATCATGCCGTGCTCTTCGGCCATACGCCGGATCCATTTGTCGGACTTGATGCTCATGTGTGGGCCTGAATTGGCGTAGTACGTAAAAAGTGGGCGTATTTTACGCGATTGTTGCGGTGCGGTGAGGTTTTCACTCGCGCCGCGCCGCGCGGGCCTTCCCGAGGCCTTTCCGGGGCATCCACGGCCTCTATCCGGGCCGTGGGAGCCGGGCCGTCAATTCATCGTCTTACGTGTTCTGAACGACGATCGACGGGAACTTGCTCGTCATATCCTTCTGCTTGGACGCAATCTTCACCGCGACCTTGCGGGCAATCGCCTTGTACAGCTCGGCCACACGGCCGTCCGGATCGCCCACCACGCTCGGCATGCCGGCGTCCGCGTGCACGCGGATGCTCATCTCCAGCGGCAGCTTGCCCAGCAGGTCGACGTCGAAATCGTGGCTCATGCGCTCTCCGCCGCCAACGCCGAAGATCGGCTCTTCGTGACCGCAGTTGGAGCAGATATGCAGGCTCATGTTCTCGATGAGACCCAGAATCGGCACGCCGACCTTTTCGAACATCTTCAGGCCCTTACGGGCGTCGAGCAGGGCCAGATCCTGCGGCGTGGTGACGATGACCGCGCCCGTGACCGGCACCTTCTGCGCCAGCGTGAGCTGAATGTCGCCCGTGCCCGGGGGCATGTCGACGATCAGATAGTCGAGGTCATGCCAGTTCGTCTGGTTGAGCAGTTGTTCGAGCGCTTGCGTGACCATCGGGCCGCGCCACACCATGGGATTGTCCGGCTCGATCAGAAAACCGATGGAACTCGCTTGCAGGCCGTGGCCGATCATCGGCTCGAGCGTCTTGCCGTCCTTCGATTCCGGCTTGCCGTGAATGCCCAGCAGCGTGGGCAGGGACGGGCCATAGATGTCTGCATCCAGAATACCGACATTGGCGCCTTCAGCCGCGAGCGCGAGCGCCAGGTTCACGGCCGTGGTGCTCTTGCCCACACCGCCCTTGCCCGAGGCCACGGCCACGATATTCTTGACATTGGGAAGAAGCTTCACCCCGCGTTGAACGGCGTGCGCTACGATTTTTTGGCCGATTTCCACAGCCACACGTTCCACACCGGGCAGTTTGCCGACGGCTTCGGTAATTCGGGCGCGCATGGCGTCGAACTGACTTTTCGCGGGATAGCCGAACTCGATCTGAATGCCGACGTGGCCGTGCTCGGCCGCGACCTGCTTCACGTACTTTCCGGAGATCAGATCGAGGCCCGTGTCCGGGTCGACGATGCCACGCAGTACTTCATTGATTTGTGCGACTTCCATGTAGGTCTCTCGCTGTGTCGAGGCTTGCCCGGCGGGCCGGTGCAGCGCTAACAACTTGTAACAACCGTGGCGCACGCTCTCGACTAGCATTCGAGGCGCGCGTGTTATGGGGAACCAGCCGCCGCGGCAAGATGTCCTTGCCTGCGGTTGAAGCTCAGCGCTATTGTAAAAGACGTCGCGCCTGCGGGTTCAAAACCCCTGCAGCGTGCGCGTGCTTCGACGAAGTGCTTACGCGTGTTTCATGACTGCAAGCTAATCGATAAGGAGCCTCAAATGAATAAGAACACTCTGCGCGCTTGCGCGCTCGTAATGGCTGCCACCGCCATGCTGGCCGGGTGCCAGACGCCGCAGGGCACCAACACGGCGGTCGGCACCGGTGTCGGTGCGGCGGTCGGGGCGGGTCTGGGCAACCTCATCGGTGGCAACACCACGGGGACGCTGATCGGCGCAGCAGTCGGCGCGGCCGCCGGCGGCGCCACTGGCTACAACTGGCAATCCATCAAGAATACGCTGGGCGGCCATACCGCGGGCACCGGCACCACGATCTCGGAGCAGCCGGACGGCTCGCTCAAGGTCAACGTGCCGAGCGACGTGACGTTCGATACCAACCAGTACGCGATCAAACCCAGCTTTGCCGCCGTGCTCACCGACCTCGCCAACTCGCTCAACCAGAATCCGGGCATCACCGCGCGCGTGATCGGCCACACCGACAGCACCGGTGGCGACCGTATCAACATCCCGCTCTCGCAGAACCGTGCGAACAGCGTCATTCAGTATCTGACCAGCCGCGGTGTGGCCGCCAACCGCCTGCAAGGCATGGGCGTCGGCTCGAGCCAGCCGATTGCTTCGGACGCCACCGCCGAGGGCCGCGCCCAGAACCGTCGCGTCGAAATCCTGTTGCAAGCGCCGCAGCAGCAAGCCCCGCGCGGCTGATCGTCTACGGACACTCCGGGGATCCCGCGATCCTCGGTCCTGGGTCGAACCCACCGTTCGAACGCATGCCCGGTCCGCCGGGCATGCTGCCGACAGGCCGCGCCTCGCACTCCCTCTCGTTTTTCTTCGTCTCACCTCCCGCTTTGTCGCCTCGCACATGCTGCATCGCAGCATCGAAAGTCGGCACATCGGTTGAACTAATCCCATGCGCTCTGGCTCAGACCCTTCGGAAGTGCCTACCGTGGGCGCTTCCATCTCCTCTTTGTTATTGACGTTACGTGTGCCTAGTTATGCCGGAACCTCGTTCCGGCTTTTTTTTGGCCGCTCGCTTTCGTGACGTCGCGCCCCCGCCCCGATTCGTCGGCCGGGACACCCGTTTGGGCGTCAACCCGGCCCGCCTGCTAGAATCGTCCTTTCCCGCATTCCTCAACCCTCACAGTCAATCCACATGTCCCGCCGCATTCTCGTCACATCCGCACTGCCGTACGCCAATGGCCAGATTCACATCGGTCACCTGGTCGAATACATCCAGACCGACATCTGGGTACGGTTCATGCGAATGCAGGGCCATGAGGTGTATTACGTCGGGGCGGACGATACGCACGGCACGCCCGTCATGTTGCGCGCCGAGAAGGAGGGCCTGACGCCCCGGCAATTGATCGAGCGCGTCTGGACCGAGCACAAGCGCGACTTCGACAGCTTCGGCATCTCGTTCGACAACTACTATTCGACGGACTCCGAAGAGAATCGCGAATTGTCCGAAAGCGTCTATCTCGCCCTCAAGGACCAGGGCCTGATCGAAGCCCGCGATATCGAACAGGCGTATGACCCGGTCAAGGAGATGTTCCTGCCGGACCGCTTCATCAAGGGCGAATGCCCGAAGTGCGGCGCGAAGGACCAGTACGGCGATTCGTGCGAAGTCTGCGGCTCGACCTACGCGCCGACCGACCTGCTCAACCCGTACTCGGTCGTCTCGGGCGCCACGCCCGTGCGCAAGACGTCCACGCACTACTTCTTCAAGCTCTCGGACAAGCGTTGCGAGCAGTTCCTGCGCAAGTGGGTAGCCGGCCTCGCACAGCCCGAAGCCGCCAACAAAATGAAGGAATGGCTCGGTGAAGACGGCGAATCCACGCTGGCGGACTGGGATATCTCCCGTGATGCCCCGTACTTCGGCTTCGAGATTCCGGGCGCACCGGGCAAGTATTTCTACGTGTGGCTCGACGCGCCGGTCGGCTACTACGCCAGCTTCAAGAACCTGTGCACCCAGCGCGGTCTGAACTTCGACGAATGGGTCAAGCCGGGCTCGACGACCGAGCAGTATCACTTCATCGGGAAGGACATTCTGTACTTCCACACGCTGTTCTGGCCGGCAATGCTCGAGTTCTCGGGCCATCGCACGCCGACCAACGTGTTCGCCCACGGCTTCCTGACCGTGGACGGCCAGAAGATGTCGAAGTCGCGCGGCACGTTCATCACGGCGCAGAGCTTCATCGACACGGGTCTCAATCCGGAATGGCTGCGCTACTACATCGGCGCCAAGCTCGGCAACACGATGGAAGATCTCGACCTGAACCTCGATGACTTCATCGCGCGCGTGAACAGCGATCTGGTGGGCAAGTACGTGAACATCGCCAGCCGCGCCGCAGGCTTTCTCATCAAGCGCTTCGACGGCCGCGTGTCGGCAGACGCGATGCAGGCCCCGCTGCTGACGCAGGTTCGCGCCGCAGCGCCGCAGATCGCAGCGCATTACGAAGCGCGCGAGTTCGGCAAGGCGTTGCGTCTGGTGATGGAACAGGCCGACGCGATCAACGGTTACGTCGACACGGTCAAGCCGTGGGATCTGGCGAAGGACCCGGCACAGGCCGCCGCGCTGCATGAAGCGTGCTCCGTGTGTCTGGAGGCTTTCCGTCTGCTCACGCTGTACCTCAAGCCGGTGCTGCCAACGACGGCACAAGCCGTAGAGCAGTTCCTGAGCATCGCGCCGCAAACCTGGCAGGACGTGAGCCGTCCGCTCACCGCCGACACGGCCATCACCGCTTACAAGCACCTGATGACGCGTGTCGAAGGCAAGCAGGTCGAAGCCCTGCTCGCCGCCAACCGCGACTCGCTGCAAGCGACGGCGCCGGTGGCCGAGGCCGCGGCGGCCAAGGGCAAGAGCAAGGACAAGGCCGCCAAGGCCACGGAAAAAGCGCAGACGCCGGCGGACGACGGCATCATCTCCATCGACGACTTCGCCAAGATCGATCTGCGCATTGCCCGCATCGTCGATTGCAAGGCGGTCGACGGCTCGGACAAGCTGCTGCAATTGACGCTGGACGTGGGCGAAGCGCAAACGCGCAACGTCTTCTCGGGCATCAAGTCGGCTTATCCGAACCCCGAGGCGCTGGTGGGCAAGCTCACGGTGATGGTCGCCAACCTCGCGCCGCGCAAGATGAAGTTCGGTCTGTCAGAAGGCATGGTGCTTGCCGCCTCCGCCACCGACGAGAAGGCAGAACCTGGCCTCTACATCCTTGAGCCGCACAGCGGCGCGAAGCCCGGCATGCGCGTGAAGTAATTCCCGCGAGTCGCCAACCCAACACCCCGAGCGCCGGTCATCCGGTCTCGGGGTGTTTTGTTTTGGCTTGACTGGGTTTCGTGGCTTCGCGTTATCGAGACGCCGCGCCCTGCTCGCGCATCCAGCGCGACGCCCAGCCGAAACCGCAGCCGAGATCGACCACGCGCTTGCCGCGCAGATCGGGCAGCATGGCGCGAATCGCGGGCCATTCCGGCGCGCCCGCCAGGCCGTGAACCTGCCGGGGCAACTGGCGGTAGCCCGCGAAGCAATCGGGAGGGTCGTAGATGTTTTGTGCCATGCGCCTCGTCCGAGTGTGTGTGGGCCGTCGGGCACAAGGGCGGCGGGCGGCGGGCGGCAAATCGTCCGGCCGCCATGCGTACGCCATCGCGCCCGATTAGCGCAGATGATCCACCGGTAACGCCGTGGTGAACTTCACCGTCTCCATCGAGAAGCTCGCGCTGATGTCTTGCAAGTCGGCCACGCGAATGAGCTTTTTGTAGAAACGGTCGTAAGCAGCGATGTCCGGCAAATAGACCTTGAGCAGATAATCGATGTCGCCTGCCATGCGGTGAATTTCGACGATTTCGGGCAGCTCCCGCGCGCCCGCTACAAAGCGGACCATCCAGTCCTCGCTATGCGTCGCGGCCTTGACGAACACGAATGCCGTGACTCGCAGATCGAGCTTCTGCGGATCGCACAGCGTTACCTGTGCGGTGATGACCCCATTTTTTTGCAGACTCTGTACGCGCCGCCAACAGGGGGTCGAGGAGAGGTGCACCGCTTCGGCCAGTTCACTCAACGAGCGCGAGGCATCGGCTTGCAGATTTTCGAGAATCGCGAGATCGGTTTTGTCCACGATGACCACCAGGAGGAAAATTTTTCCAAATCCTACCCGATTTCGAGGATATTTTGAAAGCCTTTACCCCACATCGGCGGGTAGACTTCAGCAATATTCCTGAAACGGAGGTCATCATGAAAATTTTCACTCAACATCCGACCTCTGTCGGTGAAAACTATCTCCAGCACATGGGCTCCGCGCTTTCCTTCGCGTGGCCATTGCTGGGCGCTTTCCTGGCGTGTCTCGTGCACGCGGTGCTGCCATTCATGTTCGAGAAGACGGGGAGCCGGATCATCGTGCGTCTGCATGAGCGCATGGTGACGAACCGCCACCGGCATGCCGCCCGACAGACGCAAGCGACGCAGGTAACGCCGCGGTAAGCCTCAGTAAGCCTCAGTAAGCCGCAACGCAACGGGCGGGATCGGCATCACCAGGCGTCACCAAACCACCCACATCAATGCCCCCGATCCGGGACGTTCGCAGACGTTCAGGGACGTTCCGACGCCGGATCGGGCGAGCGGGACGTCACCGTCACGCGGCCATCCGCACCGAAGTGGGCATTGAACATGCCTGGCGTATTCACGCCGTCTTCGAGCCAGCGCCAACTCCATACCGTTTCTTTCTTCAGACGATATTCCGCGACCGTCGTCGGCTTGCCGAGCAGACGACGCACCTCGTCCTGCGTCATGCCCGGCTGCACCTGCTGGAAATTCTCGGCTGACAGCGCCTGCGTGAGCGCGCGCAACTTCCCGTCCGCCCCGATATCGACCATGTAGGTGCGCAGGCCCCCCGGCGCGCGCGGATATTCCAGACGGCGCGAGCCATCGTCGTTCTCCCACACGATTTCCGGTTTGCCCATCTGGTCGCGCACCTGCGCCTCGGTCGTCACGCCGGGTTTGAGGTCGCGCAACAGCATGTCGTCCGGCTTGACGGCGTTGAACGTATCGCGCGCCTTCTCCCGCACCTTGTCCATCTGCTGCTGGTCGCAGCCGAACAGTCCCAACAGACTCGCGAACAATCCCATGGCGACTCCCCAACGAAGGCCCCGGCGCATGCCCTGCGCGCGATGAGCGAAATCGAGCGACGTTTTCATCGTTCCCCTCTCCTCTTCATGTTTGCCAGCCCGCGCATCAATCGAAGCGACGGTTGAACAGCACATCGAAGCCCGACAACGAGCCCGTACGCAGCACGAGCTGCCAGCGTCGCGACACCTGCCACGTGACTTTCACGATACTCGCGGCGCTGGTCAGACTCTGCTCGTATCCCAAAGCGAAGTTGTCCGAGATCGCCTTGCCCACCTTCACCACCTGCTCGTCGTCCGAGAGGCCCGAATCGCTGGTGCCGATGCTGAACTCGTCGATCCCCAGATCCTTGATGATGCGCTTGCCGCCCGTCGCACCGAGCAACGCCGTGGCCGCGCCCGCCATCGCCTGACGCTGGCCGAGACCCGCGCCGTCCGGGCCGTGCCCGAACATCAGCCATGAAAGCTTTTCCTCGTCAGACACGCTCGGCTCGGAGACGAGCGACACGCGTGGCTGACGCACCGTGCCCGTGACCAGCACCCCGGCGGCGACTTCCTGATTGCGGCGCATCGCCTGAATGTAGATGTCCGGGTTGTCGAGCGGGCCGACGAAGTTGATCTGACCGCGCTCGATGGCGAGCTTGCGGTCGAACGCTTCGTACGTGCCCTCGGCCACGGTGATCGTGCCGGTCGCGCGCATGGGCGTGAGCGGTTCGCTTTGCAGGCGCATGCTGCCTCGCAGCAGCAGATCGGCGCCCGCGCCGACAAAGCGGAAGTCGCGGCCCAGATTCACGTCCACGTTGATGTGCGGCGAGAAGCGGCTGGCCGGCTGCGCGCTCACCCGCGCGGCCTCGTCCTTGGGATCGAGCGGTTTGGCGCGTGCCTGAGCGCCGCCGCGCACGACCACGACGTCGTCGCCCAACTTCGGCGCGCTCGTCGGCGGCAGCGCGAAACGCGCCCGGTCGACGGTGAAACTGCCGCTCACCGCCATCGCCTCGCCACTGCCCGTCGCCTTGGCCTCGCCGCTGAGCGAAAGCTGCCGGTCGGGGGCCGCGAACAACTGCAACTTGTCGGCGGCAAGCGTGATGCCGAGCGTCGGTTCCGGCGTATCGAGGCGGATGTTGCCCGTCGCGCGCGCCGTACCGCCGCCGCCGCCCGTCACGATCACGTCGCGCAGCACGATCTCGGTCGGCGTCAGCGCGATACGAACCTTGCCGTCCTTGACGCTCACGCCCGTATCGAACATTTGCATCGAAAGATCGTCGGCCGTCAGTTCGCCGGTCGGACGCGGCTTCGCCACCGTGCCCGCAAGCGTTACTTGCAGATTCGCGCGGCCCTTGAACGCGAACTGCGCGCCAGCAAGCGATTCGAACTTCGAGAGATCCGGAATGGCAACGGCGATGCGGCCGGTGAGCGGCGCGTCGTCGGGCACATTGGGAATGCCGCCCTGCACGCGCAGACCGGCCTGCACGTCGGCGTCGACCGTGCCCACGAGCGACGAGACACCCTTCACCGTCGCGTGCGCCGTCTGGCCCGCCAGGTCGACACGTGCGCGCAGCGCCGAGATGCCCAGCGGCACGCGCGCGCCGACACCGCCCTTCTCTGCGCTCAGGCCCGGAATACCCGTGACCGTTACCTTGACGCTCTCGTTCACACCGCCGCGACGCAGCGTCACGTCGCCACTGCGTCGCACGATTTCGACGAAGCCATCGGCGCGCTGTCCCGTGCGGACATCCCATTTGCCGTCGAGCACGAGGTCGCTTGCCATCGGCGACGGCTCGCCGGTCAACGACTGCACCACGCGCAACACCTGCGCGATATCGAGCGTGTCGATGGTGCCGGCCGTCTTGAGTTGCCCGTCGCCATAATCGAAGTTCGCGAGCGACAACGCCCCCACGCCCGTGACGAGCCTGGCCGCCCCGAGATGCACGCGCTCCGCACTCGCCTCGACCTGCCACGGCGACGCAAGGTTGAGCTTCGGGACACCGCGGTTTTCGAGCGCCTGAATCGTGCCCTTCCAACCCGGTTTGCCCCGTGTATTGGTCACCGCACCGGCGGCGTCGATATTCATGTCGAGCGCGGCTTCGCGCAGCTTGCCTACGGCCTTGAGATGCAAGCTGTGCGCGCCGCGCGTGCCTTCCAATGCCAGCGAGAGCTTGTCGAGTCGCGCAATGTCGCTGGTGAACCCCTGGCCATCGAGCGTCACGTTCAGACGGTCGCCTGCGGCCCCGGGGAAGGCACCACTCACGTCCACCTTGCCCGTCAGATGGTCGAGCTTCTGCGCGCCGAACACGAGTTTTTCGGCGCCCAGTGTGGCCGCGACCGCCGGATGTTCCATCGTGCCCGACACCTGTGCGTCGAGCTGCAAGCGGCCCGCCAGACCGAAGCCGAGCTTGTCGAGCGACGGCGCGTCGACATTGACCGCCATCTTGTCGCCCGGTGCGCCGAAGTTGCCGCGCAACACCACCTTGTTACCCGCGACGAGCAGGTTCGCCTCGCTCGGCAGCAAACGCGTGCCCGCGAGTTTCACGGTGCCCGCGCCGCTCATCGGCAGATCGGCGTAGACGCTGTCCTGCAACGCGAACTTGAGCGCCAGACCGAACTCGGGACGCAGTGTGCCCTGCGCGTCGAATTGTCCCGTCACGCTGGCCGTCGGGGTCCTGGCACCGCGCTTTTGCGGGCCGTAGAGGTCGTACCATGCGGCCGGATCGAAGCGCGAGAGCTTGATCTGCGCCTGATACGCGCCGGTGTCGCCGTTCTCCAGCACGCCCGTTGCCGCCACTTTGCCGTTGCCGGCCTCCAGCGAGAGCGCGTGAATCGTGGTGCCCTTCGCGTCGAGACCGACATCGGCGAGAATGCGGCGGGCGGCGTCGCGCCAGTCGAGCACAATGCGCTGCCCGGCGGCGTCGAGCTTGATGTCGAGCGGGCCGCCGAGCTTCGTCGCGGGCAACTTGCCGTACAACGCGTGCAGATCGAGGTCGCGCATCGTGAGCGCGAAACCGCCGACGGTGGCCTCGGCATTGGCCGTCGTCTGTTCCGGCGCGCGCGCTGCACCTGCAGCGCTGGTGGCGCTGGCAGCACTCACGTCGCTCGTGGCCGATGCCACCGGTGCGGACGGCGTCGCGGCCTCCCCCGACATCGCGGCAAGCGACTCCCGGCGCAGCTCACCACTGCCGGTCAGCACGGCGCGTCCTGCAAGTTTCAGTTCGATGCCGGTCAAGGCCTGACGCGTCGCGTCGAGCAACACCTGCGTACGCAGGCTCTCCACGGGCAACCAACCGGCGTCGATAGCGCCCGGTTTGGCATTCGTCACCGATACGGGCCCCAGCACACGGAACGTCGTCGCACCGGGCTCGGGCCGCAAATCGGCCTGCACCGCGAGATCGGCTTGCGGCGCGCCGGGGGCGAAATCGCGCGGGTTGAGGTGCTCGAGCGAAATCTGCGCCCGTGAGAGCGGCACGGCACCGAACGGCGACGCGGCGATGTGCGCCGTCCCGTTCAACGTCTCGCCGCTAGCCGTCAGCTCGACGAGCAGGGCGTCGAGGGAGCCGGACAGATCGGCCTGCAACGCGACCGGCACCTCGCCGGCCTTCGCCTGCAAACCGACGTTGCCGCTCAGTGCAAACGGACGCTGGCCGTTGAGTTCCAGATTTGCCTGCGCTTCGCCGTAGGGCGTGCCGAGATGCTCGATTTGAATCGCGTGCTGCGTGCCGTCGCTGCGCCCGGCCACGCGAATGTCCTCCAGCACCAGCGCCGGCGAATGCAGCGTGAGCTTCGCCACACGAACGTCGTTCAGCGTCAACCCCAACGGCAGACGCAGGCTGGCCGGCATCGTCGTCGGCTTGGTCGACGGGGGCGACGGCGCAAACGCCAGTTCCACCTCGCCCGCATGCAATTTATCGACGGTGAAATGCAACGGGCGCCAGCGCAGCTCCCAGCGGCTATCGAGACGGCTGACGGTGATACGCGTTGCACCGTCGACGTAGCGCACGTCGTTGACCGTGAAGCCATGCAGGAGGCTGCCGCTGCGCCAGTCGCCGGACAGCTTGCCGCCGAGCGTCGACACCGCCGTTTGCCACAGCCATCGGCTACCGCGCTCGTTCGACATCGCCCAGACCAGCGCACCGAGCACCAGCACGACGATGAGCACGAGCGTCAGCCCAACGCCCGCCAGCGTGCGGCCCCATCGCCAGCCGCGCGCGGGCGAATGGGGCGCAGGGGGAGGCGGCGGTGTCGCGCCGCCCGGCGGAGGATTCGATCCGCCGTCGGACGAACCCTGGGCGCCGGCCGGGGTCATCGTGGGTTCGTGTGCGCCGTCGCGGCGATTCCCGGCATCGCTCGCCATGGCGGCGCCCGGCATGAAGGTATCGAGGGGCATCGTCGTCATCAGAACGCCACCCCCAGCGAAATTGCCGGACGGAACTGCCGGTCGTGCACGCCGTAGCCGAGGTCGAGGTTCACCGGGCCGACGGGGCTGCGCCAGCGCACACCGAAGCCCACGCCGTGATACAGCGGGGTGGGATGCCGGTAATCGTCGGTAGCCGTGCCCACATCCCAGAACACCGCCCCGCCCCAGTCGTGCGTGAACCAGCGCTGATATTCGAGGCTCGCGGTGCCGAGGTATTTTGTCGGGAAGGTCGTGCCGTTCTGCTGACGGCCGATGCTCTGATACGTATAACCGCGAATCGACGACGTGCCGCCCGCAAAGAACAGCAGCGACGACGGAATCCGGTTGCTATTGCCGTTCGTGAGCACGGCGCCAAGCTCCAGACGCGCAATCACGATATCGCGTTGCCCCACAGGGAAATATTGACGGATACGGCCATAAAGCCGTGCGAAGCTCTGATCGGTGAGCAGCGGTTTGGCCGCGAAACCGATCTGCGTATTGATGAGGTTGCCCTGACGCGGAAAAATCAGATCGTCCACGTCGCGGCGGTTCCACGAGAACGCGGGCACGAGCGCCTTGTTGATGAAGCGCTCGCCGCCGTCCGGTCGCTCGTCCGTGCGATAAAAGTCCAGCGTATAGGCCCAGTCATACCGCTCGCGCGAGCGCGCACGCTTGATGCCGACCTGCGTCGAGCGCTGGTCGAGACCGTTCAGATACGTGCGATCGAACGACCCACGCATGCTGTTGGTGTAACCGGTCGAATCGGGCGGCATGCCGATCTCGGCGTAACCGCCCTGCCGGTACTGCTCCAGACGCGCCTGCGTGTCGAACGTCCACGCTTTGCCGAACAGGTTGTAGTACGAATAGCGGCCATTGACGCTCGCGCCCGTATCGGTCGTGTAACCGACACCGCTTTGCACGCGCTGCTCGGGGAATTCGCGCACTTTCACCTCGATGGGCGCGTTCTCGGCCTGCGACGGGTCTTCCGTCACGGAGATGATGACGTTCGAAAAGTACGGCGTGGCCTGGATCTGGCGCTGCAGCTCCTGCAGACGGTCGGCGTCGAACGGCTCGCCGACGGACAGCGGGTTGACGTTGCGGATGATCTGTTCGGGATAGCGCCGCGTGCCGGAGATCACGAGGGGGCCGAGCGTGAATGGCGGGCCGCTCTCGTAGGTCGCGGCGAGCGAGGCGGCGTTGTTATCGGCGTCGACTACGGCGCGCGAGAAGGTCATTTTTGCGGCGTGATAACGCTTCTGTCCCAGCTCGAACAGCGTGTCGTTCTTCGCCTTATCCCAATCGGACTGACGAAACGGTGCGTCCACCGGCAGTTCCCAGGCGTTGCGCAACGCCTGCACGCGCTGCGGATTCTGCTCGACCACCGGACCGGTGAACTTCAGATCGATGTCTTTGATATGCGTGCGCGGGCCGGCATCGACCTGAATCGTCACGTCGCGCTTGCCGTTGATGGTGGCGACATCCACGTGCGTGACCGGCGAGAAGTAGCCCTCGGTGGACGTGAGTTCCTGTATCTGCTCGCCGACTGTTGCAATGAGGTGCTCGAACTGCGCCTCGCCGATATCGTCGCGCTCGGCGTAACGCACCACGTCGAGGTTGTCCTTCAGGAGCTTGGCGATGTCTTTGGGGGCCTCGACACGGACCCGGTAGTCCGCGCGCGCGACACCGGGCAGCCATAGGCTACATGCCAGTGCGGTCATGGCGACCAGCTTGGCTGGGAGGTTGCGCAAAGGGAAAGGGCGCACACCAAAACGACGGCCAGCGTCGTGTCCGGAATTGATCTGCGAGACGGTCAAAACCTTCCTTGGAAATATCGCCGCCGGTGGTCCGGCGTGCTGTAGATGGTGCTCAAACACACGATGCCTGCAAGCATCGCACAACATAACAACGTTAGATGCGTATATCAGCCGTATTTGAACATATCCACAGGACCGGTTCACTCGCGCCCGCCAAAAACGGGAAAATCGCCCAAAACGTCCAAACCATCGAATAGGGACGGGTTTGCGGTAGAATCTGCGTCGATTGACGCCGTCCTGACGGTGCCGCTTTTGCCTATTTTTCAAGCAATTGACCATGTACGAGTCCGACATTACCCAATTCATCAAGCAACTCAAGTCCGAGAAGCCGACGCTGGAAGCGGAGCAACGCAAGGGCCGTTCCCTGCTGTGGGACAAGTCGCCCATCGATATGGACGAGCGTAGCCGCGCCCAGCAGTCGCGTGTGGCTCAGCAGCCGTACGTCTACCAAAGCGAGTAATTTGCCGGTTTCCGGCCGAGTCCTGCATTGAATCCGAGTACGCCCGACGATCCGTCGCTCACGCCCGACCCGATCCCCGAGATCGCGCCGGCGCCCGAGCACGTCGGTGCAATGGCGGATGAAACGCCGGGCGAAGGTCCGAGCGACGCATCGGGCGAGACACCGACAGTCGCGCCGCTCGTGACGTCGGAGGTGGCGGCGGATGCGGCGTCGGCGCAGGCCTCACCGACCTTGTCAGCCGCATCGCGCCCGGCGGGTGCAGGCGTGGCGGGACCTGAGCTGCCCGCGCCGCAGAACGGGCAGGATTCGACGCCGGACACGGTCGACGGCGTCGCGCGTGCGCGCCTTTACGGTGAGCCGCTGTTCGCACTGCCGACCGACCTCTACATCCCGCCGGATGCGCTGGAGATCTTCCTCGAAGCCTTCGAAGGCCCGCTCGACTTGCTGCTGTACCTGATCCGCAAGCAGAACTTCAACGTCCTCGACATTCCGATGGCGCAGGTCACGAAGCAATATCTGCTGTACGTGGAGCAGATCCGCCGGACCAATCTCGAACTGGCCTCCGAGTATCTGCTCATGGCCGCGATGCTCATCGAGATCAAGTCGCGCATGCTGCTGCCGGTGAAGAAAGCGGATACCGGCGAAGAAGCCGAAGATCCACGCGCCGAACTCGTGCGTCGTCTGCTGGAGTACGAGCAGATGAAACTCGCCGCGCAGAAGCTCGACACGCTGCCGGTGCTCGGCCGCGACTTCCTGCGCTCGCAGGTCTACATCGAGCAGAGCCTCCAGCCGCGCTTCCCCGAAGTCGACGCCGAAGACCTGCGTGCGGCGTGGGCGGAAGTGCTGCGTCGCGCCAAACTCGTGCAGCATCACAAGATCTCGCGCGAAGAGCTGTCCGTGCGTGAGCACATGAGCCAGATTCTGCGACGCCTGCAAGGCGCGCGCTTCATGGAGTTCACCGAGCTCTTCGACGTCACGCGCGGCGTGCCGGTCGTCGTGGTCAACTTCATCGCCATGCTCGAACTCACGCGCGAGTCGCTGCTGGAGATCACGCAGGCCGAGCCGTTTGCGCCGATCTACGTCCGTCTGACTTACACCCCAAACTGAGCGCCCAATGAAAGTCATCCCCTCGATTCACGAACTGCGCGACCAACTGCGCGGACAGAATCGCGTCGCCTTCGTGCCCACGATGGGCAACCTGCATGAAGGCCACCTGTCGCTCATGCGACTCGCGCGCCAGCACGGCGACCCGGTCGTGGCCAGCATCTTCGTGAACCGTCTGCAATTCGGGCCCAACGAAGACTTCGACAAGTACCCGCGCACGATGCTCGACGACATCGAGAAGCTCACGCGCGAGAATGTCTACGTGCTGTTCGCCCCGGACGAGAAGGAGATGTACCCGGAGCCGCAGGAATACCGCGTCGAGCCGCCGCACGATCTGGGCGACATTCTCGAGGGCGAATTCCGCCCGGGCTTCTTCAAGGGTGTGTGCACGGTCGTCACCAAGCTGTTCTCGTGTGTGCAGCCGCGCGTGGCCGTGTTCGGCAAGAAGGATTACCAGCAACTGATGATCGTGCGCAGCATGTGCCGTCAGTTCGCGCTGCCCATCGAGATCATTGCCGCCGAAACGGTGCGCGCCGAAGACGGTCTGGCGCTGTCCTCGCGTAACCGCTATCTGTCGGACGCCGAGCGTGCCGAGGCCCCGCAGTTGTATCGTCTGCTCGGCGAAATTCGTGACGAGATCAACGGTGGCAAAACGGACTACGCGGCGCTCGAAGCGGCGGCCATGAAGACGTTGACCGAGCGCGGCTGGAAGCCGGACTACGTGGCGATTCGCCAGCGCGCCAATCTGCGCGCACCGGCGCCGGGCGCGGCACCGAAGGAAAGTCTGGTGGTGCTCGCGGCGGCCAGGCTGGGCGCAACGCGTCTGATCGACAATCTCGAAATCTGAGTGCCGGGCACGCCGCGCACGGTCAGGCGACCGGTGCGACGTGCGCCAGGCGCAAGCCGCGCGTGTGTCGGCCCCATGCCGACGCCGCGCTCATCTTTTGTCGCACCAAGTGCGCGACACCGCAACACAAGAGGCACGCCATGTACCGCACCATGCTCAAGTCGAAGATCCACCGCGCCACCGTAACGCATTGCGAACTGCATTACGAAGGCTCGTGCGCGATCGACGAAAACCTGCTCGAAGCCTCGGGCCTTGTCGAAAATGAGCAGATCGACATCTTCAACGTCAACAACGGCGAACGGTTCACCACCTACGCGATTCGCGGCGAGCGCGGGAGCGGCATGATCTCGCTCAACGGCGCGGCGGCACGTCGCGCGCAACTGGGCGACATCGTCATCATCGTGTCCTACGCACAGGTCGAGGAAAAGGAAGTGCTGGCCGGCTTCAAGCCCAAGCTGGTGTTCGTCGACGAGAAGAACGCGCAAAAGGGCGAGCGCGATCACGTGCCGCTGCAAGCCTGGGAAGAGACCCGCGCCTTTGAGGCCGCTCAGGCAGCTAAGTAAGACAGCCAAGTCAAGCAGGACCTCCAGCGCTGAACGCGCTGGCGACGTCAAAGCAATAGGGGCCCCGGCGGGCCCCTATTCTTTTGTGCATCATGGGTGACGTTGGCGTCGTCATCCGCGCGGTCGGCTCAGGCACTCATCTCGCCACGAACGCCGTAATCCCCGTCCACTGTGGCAAGTCGCGCTCCACGCGGCCTGGCGCCACATCCCACAGCGTGAGCCCGTGTGCGGCGAGTTGCACATAGTTCTGCGTGTTGCGCAGCATGCCGAGCACCGGCAGCCCCGCCTCCTCGCAGTAGCGCGAGAGCTGATCGGCCGCGCGCGTGCGGGCGTCGACCCGCATGCCCACGACACCGATGCGCACCTCTGCCTGCCGCACGGCCTTCTCTTCCCCCAGCTTCTGGAGGAAGTCGCGCGTCGCGAGAATGTCGAAGATGGATGGCTGCAACGGTACCAGCACGTGATCGGCCAGCTTGAGAATCGAGTCGAGACGCTTGCCGTGCAGGCCTGCCGGCGTGTCGAGTACCGCGTGCGTCGTGCCCTTGGGCGGACGGGCCACCTCGTTGTGATCGACTTCCCAGGTCGCAATCGGACGCACCGCCGGCGGGCGCAGCCCCAGCCAGGCCCGTGACGACTGCTGACGATCCGTGTCGCCCAGCATGACAGCATGGCCTTTGGCGGCCAGATAGCCCGCCAGATTCGTCGCCAGCGTGCTCTTGCCCACGCCACCCTTTGGATTCGCCACCACAATCACCGGCATTGCAGACTCCCCGAGGTCGATTTGCCGCTCATCTTACAACGGCTGGATGACGGGACGGATTCGGCACTAGCGCAGGCACGCCCACACGCGCGGCAAATCCAGATGCGCCGCGAACGAATCGGCCAGCCGGTCCAGAGACGCCTCGCGCAGCGCGTTGTAGTCCTGCATCTCCAGATCGCGTGCCCCGGCCCAACTCAGCAGCGCCTGCAACGCTTGCGGCGTATCGAACAAGCCATGCAGATACGTGCCCATGACCTGATCGTCGGCCGAGCGGGCGCCATCGGCCACGTCGCCGTCCAGCCATACGGCGGGACGTGCAAGCGCCGCCCCGCGCGTCACCCCCATGTGAATCTCGTAGCCGTTCACTGGCGCATCGCCCGCCGTGAGACGTCCCGCCACGACTCGCAACTGCTTTTGCGTTTCCATCGTGGTCTCGATCTCCAGCCATCCAAGGCCCGCCGTCGTGCCCGCGTCGCCTTCCAGGCCGAGCGGGTCGTGAATCGCCGTACCCAGCATCTGCAAGCCGCCGCAGATCCCCAGCACCTTGCCGCCGTAGCGCAGATGCCGTGCGATCGCCGGCGCCCAGCCTTGCGCGCGCAGCCACGCCAGATCGGCGCGCACGTGCTTGCTGCCGGGCAGGATCACCAGATCGGCAGCGGGCCACGCTTCGCCCGCGCCCACGTAACGGAAATCGACCTGGGGATGCGCGCGCAAGGCGTCGAAATCGGTGTGATTGCTGATGCGAGGCAGCGCCGGCACGGCCACACGCAAACGCGTCTCGCCGCTGGCCGCCTTGTGACGCTCGCCGGGCAGCATGTCCTCGCCATCCAGATGCAGGCCGTGCAGGTACGGCAGCACGCCCAGCACCGGAATGCCCGTCTTCGTCTCCACCCACGCCAGACCGCTCGTGAGCAACGACGGATCGCCGCGAAACCGGTTGATGATGAAGCCCTTGATGCGTGCGCGTTCGCTATCCGACAGGCACGCGAGGGTGCCGAGCAATTGCGCGAACACGCCACCCCGGTCGATATCCGCGACGAGCAACACCGGGGCATCGACGGCTTCGGCGAAGCCCATGTTGGCGATGTCGCGCGCACGCAGATTCACCTCGGCCGGGCTGCCCGCGCCCTCGACGAGCACCGCGTCATAGCCCGCGCGCAAGCGCTCGTACGCCGCCAGCACCGCAGCCATCGCGCGAGGCTTGTACGCCTGATAGGCGCGCGCATCGAGATCGGCCACCACCTTGCCGCCGATGATGACCTGCGCGCCCCGGTCGCTGCTCGGTTTGAGCAACACGGGATTGAAGTCGGTATGCGCGGTCACGCCAGCCGCTTGCGCTTGGAGCGCCTGGGCGCGTCCGATTTCGCCGCCGTCGGCGGTCACGGCGCTGTTGAGCGCCATGTTCTGCGGCTTGAAGGGGGCGACGCGCACGCCGTCGCGATACAGCAGACGGCAAAGGCCCGCGACCACCGTGCTCTTGCCCGCGTCGGAGGACGTGCCCTGAATCATCAGGGTGCCGCGGCGAGCGTGCGCTTCGAAATTGACAGGGATTTCACTCATGACGCGGATTATCGCATCGGGCGCTCGTACAATATCGCCCATGAGTGACCTCGATCCAACGATTCCCGACCTGACTTTCGTGCTCGGTGGCGCACGCTCCGGCAAAAGTGCATTTGCCGAACGTCTCGCCGCACAGAGCCGCCTGCCTGTCACCTATGTCGCGACGGCCGCCGTGAGCGACGAGCCCGAAATGCGCGCGCGTATCGCGCATCATCGCGACAGCCGCCCCGCGCATTGGGAGACGCTCGAAGTCGGCCGCGATCTGGCGGGCGCCTTGCGCGATGTCGCTCGCGACGGCCGTTGCGTGCTGGTGGACTGCCTGCCGCTGTGGCTCGCCGGCTGGCTGTGTCCGCCGGACGATCACCCGGAAGGCCCGGCGAACGACGAACAGTGGCAGAACGTCGTCGACACGCTCGCGGCAACGCTCGTCTCGCTGCCCGGCAAGCTCGTCGTCGTCAGCAATGAAATCGGGCTCGGCGTGATCCCGATGGGTTCGATCACGCGCCGCTATGTCGACGAACTCGGACGCCTCAACCAGCGGGTCGCAGCGCTGGCGCCGCAAGTGCGTTTTGTCGTCGCAGGCCTGCCGATGGCCGTCAAAGGATAATCGCCGATGCTCACCGGACTCGCCCCCGAATCGCTCTGGCTCGCCGCATTGATCGGCGTGCTGCTCGACGCCTGGCTCGGCGAGCCGCGCCGCTGGCACCCGCTGGTCGGCTTCGGATACGTTGCCAATGGAGTCGAAGCATGGCTCAACGACCCCGCGGTGCGCGACAAGCCGTTCAGCGCCATGACGCGCGGCACCTGGGCCTGGTCAATCATGCTGGTGATCCCCGTGCTGATCGCCTGGGCGCTCACGTTCCTGCCCGGCTGGGGCGGCATCGTCTGGCAAGCGCTCGCGTTGTACGCCGCGCTGGGCGCCCGCAGCCTGCGCGAGCACGTGATGCCCATCGCCCGCGCGCTGCGTGACGGCGATCTGCCGCAGGCGCGCGCGCTGACCGCCCGCATCGTCTCGCGCGACACCGAGGACGCGAGTGCGTCCGACCTCGCGCGGGCGGCCGTCGAATCGACGCTGGAGAACGGCAACGACGCCATCTTCGGCGCGCTCTTCTGGTTCGCCGTCGCGGGCGCCCCCGGCGTCGTGCTGTTCCGGCTCGCCAACACGCTCGACGCGATGTGGGGCTATCGCACCGACAAGTTTCTGTATTTCGGCCGCCCGGCGGCGCGCATCGACGACGTTCTCAACTGGATTCCCGCGCGTCTGACCGCCGCGAGCTACGCGATTTTCGGCGACGTCGCCCGCGCCATCGAGTGCTGGCGCAAGCAGGCCAGCGCATGGTCGAGTCCCAATGCGGGGCCGGTCATGGCCGCAGGCGCCGGGAGTCTCGGCGTCCAGTTGGGCGGCCCGGCGCGCTATCACGGCGAATGGGAAACCCGCCCGCCGCTGGGCTGCGGCATGGAGCCGTCCGCCAAGCACATTCGCGCCGCCTGGCGCCTCATCTCCCGGTCCATGTGGATGTGGCTGATCGTCAGCGGCGCGCTGGCGCTGTTCGCCGCCTCGCAAGCCGACGCCATGCCCATCACCCTGCTGTAACCCTCATGTCAATGTCAGCCATCGTCCCCCGTCACGGCGGGAATCTCGGCGAAGCCATCCTCCGATATCGACGAGCACGCGAAGACTGGCTCGATCTTTCCACCGGCATCAATCCGAACGGCTATCCGGTGCCAATGCCGCCCGCGAGCGCATGGCGCGACCTGCCCGACGCCTTCGACGGTCTGCGCGACGTTGCCGCGCGTTACTACGACGTGCCCGTCGGGTCCGTGGTGCCGTGCGCCGGGTCGCAGGCCGTCATTCGTGCGCTGCCTGCGTTACTGCGCCCGGGACGCGTTGCTGTCGCGTCGCTCACCTATAGCGAGTACGCGCCGGCCTTCGTGCAGGCCGGGCATACGCTCGTGCCGTGGCCCGGCCCGGAGGCGGACGTGCCCGACGTCGACTATCTCGTCTGGGTGAATCCCGATAATCCGACGACGCGCTGTGTCTCGCGCGAGACGCTCTCACGATGGCAAGGTGTGCTGGCCAGGCGTGACGGCATGCTGATCGTCGACGAAGCCTTTGCCGACGTCTCCCCCCACGAATCGATGACGCCTCAGGTGGGCGAAGACGGCCTCGTCGTACTGCGCTCGGTCGGCAAGTTCTTCGGGCTGGCCGGCATCCGTGCCGGGTTCGCGCTGTGCCCGCAGGGGCTTGCCGAGCGTCTGGACGCGCGGCTGGGGTCGTGGACGGTCAGCGGCCCGGCAAGGTTCGCCGTGCGAGCAGCGTTATGCGATACCGCGTGGCAAAGCGCGGCTCGGGAACGTTTGTTGCGCGAGGGTGAACGATTATTGGCGCTGTTGCGCTCGCATGGCTGGCCCGCCCTTGGCACGCCGCTCTTCGCCTGGACACCGCATGCCCGTGCTGCGCAGTGGCACGAGGCACTGGCCGCGCAGGGCGTCTGGACGCGTTTGTTCGACGCTCGCCCCGTCACGCTGACGGGACTGACGACCACGCTGCCCAGCCTGCGCCTGGGCCTGCCGTCGAACGAAGCAGAATGGCAGCGCTTGCAAGCCGCCCTGGCGACCTTGCCCCCCTTGCCCGCTTCGGCAGCCATTGCGCCATCCCGCACAGGCGTGGACGTCGAATAGGTCGATCGCCGAATATACGCATACGACGTACAGAGATCCGAACAAACTTTTTGGGAACTGCGAGGGGCGAAGGCCATCCAATTTCCCCGTTATGCTTCCGAATGGCAGCACGCGCCGAGGTCTGACGCTTACGCCGTATTAAAAAGCCCAGCGTTGTTGCCATTTTCGTTACAAATTGAAGCATTTCTGCAACAAATGCACACAGTCATCGCCGAAGGGCGCCGCTAGACTGAAGGTTCTTTCGCAAGGGCTTTCCCCAATTAAAAGGACGACCAAATGAAAAAACTGCCTCTGTTGCTCGCTACCCTCCTGACCGCCACCATCGTGACAGTGGGTTGCACGAAGAAGGAAGATCAATCGGCTGCCCCGGCCGCCGACACGTCGGCATCGGCCCCGGCGGTTGCCCCGGCAGATAATTCGACGCCGGCCAGCGATGCAGGCGCTGCCATGAGTGCTCCGGCATCGGACGCAGGTGCAGAAGCACCGGCGCCGGCGTCCAACTAACGCAGCAGATCGGTGGGCCAGACACTGTCGCGGATTCCGGTCCGCTCAACAATGCGCTGACCACCCACGTGCCTTAGTCACGCGCCAGTAACGTCTGGCACTACGAAAAAAAACCGCGCCCCCTGAACTCTCCGGAGTCAGGGGGCGCGGTCGTATACAGGGTGATCCCGGCAATCCCGGCGCTGCGGGCAGCTCGCCCGCGGGTGTGACTTACTTCACCAGCGTCACGCCGCCGTCGATGACGCCATATGCCTCGACTTTACTCGAGCCGGACACGCCGGATGCACTCGACGACGCCCCCAAACCGCCCGGTCCGGCACACGCGCCAAGCATTGCCACCAGCGCCAGCGCGCAGATCATTCCGAAATTTCGCTTCACGACTTCCACTCCTCAAATCCCGCGCTCGCTGGCCGGGTGTATTTCCAGTCTACGATCCGATACCATGTCACGCATCGTTCGACTGCTATTGCGTGACATCGGTTCAGCCAGCAATTCAGCCGCCTCGCGGCGCAAACCCTTGTCGCGCGGTCGCATCCCGCCGAAAATGGCGAGTCCGTGGCGGGAATGATCCCACTTTTCGATGTTTCCGATCTCCGCCGATCCTTCCCCCCCTCACCGCCCCGCCGCGCTCGTCCCGATGTCGATGTTGCCCAATCTCCCGGCCCAGCGCCACCGTTCCCGGCGCCGCGCGCTTGCCCTCATCCTCTGCTGCGTCGCGGGTCTCACCTCGCTCGGCGCCCTGAGCGCCCACGCCGCCGTCTCGGTCAACGACGACAGCGGCGCGACCGTCACCCTGCCGGCCCCGGCGCAGCGCGTGGTGAGCCTCTCGCCGCACGCGACGGAACTGCTGTTCGCCGCGGGGGCAGGCGACAAGGTCGTGGGCGTGGTGAAGTACGCCGACTATCCCGAAGCCGCGCAACGTCTGCCGCGCGTGGGCGATAACAGCGCGCTCGATCTCGAACGTATCCTCGCGCTCAAGCCCGACCTGCTCGTCGTGTGGATGCACGGCAACTCGCAGCGTCAGGTCGAAGCGCTGCGTCAACTGAAGCTGCCGGTGTTCTATTCGGAGCCGAAGCATCTGACCGATCTGCCGGCGGCCATCGAAACGCTCGGTACGCTGATGGGAACGCCTGCGAAGGCGCAGGCGTCTGCCGAGGCGTTCCGCGCGCGATACGAAGCGCTTCGCAAGCAATACGCGTCGCGCACGCCGGTCTCGGTGTTCTATCAGGTGTGGACGCAACCGCTCATGACGCTCAACGGCACGCATTTGGTGAGCGACGTCATCCGGCTGTGCGGCGGTGTGAACGTCTTCGCCGACGAACCGGCGCTCGTGCCGCGTGTGTCGGTCGAAGCGGTGCTGGCCAGGCGTCCGGAGGCGATGTTCACGGCAACGCCGGGCGCGACGAAGTCCGACAAACCGCTCGCCACGCTCGATAGCTGGCGCAAGTGGCCGCAAATTCCGGCGGTGGCTCACAACAATCTGTTCGGTATCGACGGCGATCTCATCAACCGTCCCGGTCCGCGCATTCTCGATGGCGCGCGCGCAATGTGCGAAGACCTCGACATCGCGCGCTCGCGGCGTACGGCAGCGGCACAGTAAGCACCGCAAGTCGTCGGGGAGACGGTCTAGGCGTTCCAGCGAATCAGACGCGTCTGGCCGTCGTCGGCGATATGGAGATGACAGAGGCCACCGAAGTCGAGTGCCCACGACAGGCATGCCGTCGTCGGCAGGCCCAATGCCGTTGCCGTACGCAAACGGATCGGACCGGCGTGGGCCACAACGACATGCACGTCATCGCTTCGCGACGCCTGAGCGCGCAACGCTTGCGCCCACGCCTCCATCCGCAAGGCGACGTCGCGCGCCGACTCGCCACCGGGCGGCGAAAATCCTGCGACATCCTGCGCCCACGCGTCGAGCGCGCTTCGGTCGATGTCATCCCAAGCGCGCAGTTCCCAATCGCCGAAATTCATCTCGGCAAGACGCTCGTCCACCTGTAGCGGCACGCCGAACCTGTCTGCCATGACGGTCGCGGCGACTCGCGCGCGGCGCAAGGGACTGCTGTGAATCACCGTGGGTTTGCGCTCGCCCAGCACGCGGCCCAGACGCGCGTGCATCGCAGCGAGGGCGACGTCGAAGCCAGCGGCCAGCGGCGCAATATCGGTGCGGCCATAGCAGACGTTCGTCGCCACCTCCGG
The DNA here is from genome assembly GCF_044745225.1 of Pandoraea sp. NPDC087047. Lineage (NCBI taxonomy): Bacteria > Pseudomonadati > Pseudomonadota > Betaproteobacteria > Burkholderiales > Burkholderiaceae > Pandoraea > Pandoraea sp. NPDC087047. The sequence goes on along the minus strand of NZ_JBIUZU010000004.1, from coordinate 214,297 downwards.
CGGCGGGTGACGCATCAGGATCAGATCCATGCGCACACCGTGAGGTACAACGCGAGTTCACCGAGTTGCTGCGCGAAGCCGAGCGTGTCGCCGGTGTAGCCGCCAAGGCGCCGGCGCAGATACCGGATGAGGCCCGCGCGAAGCACGATCAGCACCATCGCCCCCGTTACGCCCGCGCGCCAGTCCGGCCACAGCCACCACGGCACGCTGCACGCCACGCCGAACATCAGCCCGGCGACGCTCAGCCGCTGCGCCACCGGCTTGGCCTTGCCTTCCGGGCGGACGTAATCGAGCGTGCGCAGCAAGCTGATTGCCATGCTGCGGCTGGCCGCGTGCGCGCCGACCAGCACCACGGCGAATCCGCCCCACCCGATCGATGCCTGAATGTCGATGAGCGCCTGCCATTTGACGGCGAGCGCCAGCCACAATGCCACCGCCCCATAAGTGCCGATGCGCGAGTCGTGCATGATTTCCAGCACGCGCTCGCGCGTGAACGCGCCACCGAACGCGTCGACGGCATCGGCCAGCCCGTCTTCGTGAAAAGCGCCCGTGAGCAGCACGCTCACGCCGAGCCCCAGCGCAATGGCGAGCGGCGGCGACCAGAGATGGCCCATCGCCACCGTCAACACGGCCACCAGCGCACCGACAAACACACCGACGAGCGGGAAGTAGCGCGTCGCAGCGTTCAGTTGCGCCGGGGAGTAGCCGACCCACTGCGGAATCGGCACGCGGGTGAAAAATCCGAGCGCGCTCAGGAATAGCCGCCACTGCCCCCGGAATCCTCCGAACGTTTGCGCCGGACGCTCCTGATCCTGCGCAGCAAGATCGTGCGTGCCCGGTGCAGCGTGCGGCTCACCGTCGTACGAAGGATCGGGGGACGGCGTCGTCATTCGCTCACGGCCTCGCGATCGCTCACGCCCGCCCCTTCGAAAGTCGCCATCTCGCGCAGGAACGCGGCGGCGGCCTGAATCAACGGCATGGCCAGCGCGGCACCCGTGCCTTCGCCAAGCCGCAGGCCCAGTTGCAGCAGGGGCTTTGCGCCGAGCGCGTCGAGCATGGCGCGATGGCCCGTTTCGTCCGACGCGTGGGCGAAGACGCAGTAATCGAGCACCGCCGGCGATACGCGTGCGGCCACCAGCAGGGCCGACGTGCTGATGAAACCGTCGACCACGATGACGAGGCCGAGCTTCGCGGCGGCGAGGTAGGCGCCCGTCATCATGGCGATCTCGAAGCCGCCGAAGGTCGCCAGCGTATCCAGCGGATCGGCGTCGCCCGTCACCGGATGCGCGGCCAGTGCCCGCTCCAGCACGGCCGCCTTGCGGGCGAGCCCGGCGTCATCGATCCCTGTGCCGCGTCCGACACAGGCCGCGAGCGGCAACCCCGTCAGACGCTGCATCAGACACGCCGCAGCCGACGTGTTACCGATCCCCATCTCGCCGAAGCCGATCATGCGCGTGCCGCGCTGCGCGTGCGTCACCACGCGTGCGGCGCCTGCGGTGAGTGCCGTCTCGAGCTGCTCGCGGGTCATGGCAGGCGCGTCGAGGAAGTTCTGCGTGCCCCGCGCCACGGGAATGTCGACGAGCGATGCATGCGACGGGAAGTCGGCCGCAACACCGGCGTTGATGACTTCCATCTCGATGCCGTTCGCGCGGCAGAACACGTTGATGGCCGCGCCGCCGCGCAGGAAGTTGAGCACCATCTGCGCCGTCACGGCCTGCGGATAAGGGCTCACGCCGGCCGCCACGACCCCGTGATCGCCCGCGAACACGAGCATCGCGGCGCGCGCGAGTTCCGGTGTCGCGCTCTGCTGAATCCGGCCGATCCGATGCGCCACGTCTTCCAGCGCCCCGAGGCTGCCGGGCGGCTTCGTCTTGATGTCGATGGCGTGTCGCAGCGATGCGTCCATCGCCGTCGACGGGGCGGCGATGTTGAAGAGTTCTGCCAGCAAAGGGCTGAAAGCGGTCATGCGGGAACGTCCTGAATCGATAAAGCCAAGTCAAACATGCCGGAAACGACCGGCACGCGGATGGGAGTGTACGCCTGCGCTTCGTTTCACTTCATGGCGTTTCATCCTGCGTCAGACGCGCCGGACGGGCACGAGCGCCTCGTCGTCGCCATCGCGAATCAAACGCAGCGGATAACCGAAGGCGCCGCTGCAATGCTCGGCCGAGAGCACGTCCCGCACCGGGCCCGCGCGCCAGCCGCCACGGCCGTCGAGCAACAAGGCATGCGTGGCGAAGCGTCGCGCGAGATTCAGATCGTGGCACGAGAAGATGACTGCGCAACCCGTGCGTTCAGCGTGACGCGCGAGCAATTCGAGGGCGTCGATCTGGTGATGCAGATCGAGATGCGACACCGGTTCGTCGAGCAGCAGTAACGGCGCGGCTTGCGCGATCACCGCCGCGAGCGACACGCGCTGACGCTCGCCGCCCGAGAGCGTGGTGACGTCGCGCGAGGCGAAGGCTTCGAGACCGACCTGCGCGAGCGCCGCGCTCGCGGCGGCGATGTCGTCGTCCGACTCCCACGCGCCCCAGCGGCCTTGCGCGAGGTATGGATGGCGTCCGGCCAGCACGACTTCGAGCGCGGTGGCGCCGAACGCGTCGCGCGTTTGCTGCGGCATCAGCGCGCGTATCCGGGCCAGTGGCGCGGGACGCCACTGCGTGAGCGCCTTGCCGCCTATCTCCACGCGGCCGCTGGCGGTGATAGTCGCGTCGCGCTGCGATTTTTCGTCGATGGGACGCAGTCCGGCGAGCGTGCCGAGCAACGTCGTCTTGCCCGCGCCGTTGGGGCCGGCCAGACACCAGTATTCGCCCGGCGCGATGGCGAGATCCAGCCAGTCGACGAGCACACGCTCGCCCGCACGCAGCGTCAGGGCATGCGTTTGCAGCAGCGGCGCGCTCATCGGATCACCCTGCGTGAGAGAAGCCACAGGAAGACCGGCACGCCGATCAACGCTGTGATGACACCGACGGGCAACTGGGTCGGCGCGATGACGGTGCGCGCGACCAGATCGGCCAGCATCAGCAGCGCCCCCCCCGCGAGCGCCGCGGCGGGCAGCAGCATGCGCTGATCGTTACCGAAACGCAGACGCAGGATGTGAGGCACGACGAGGCCGACGAAACCGATGCTGCCCGCCGTGGTAACGGCGATGGCAGTGGCGAGCGACGCCGCCAGATAGATGCGCGCGCGCAATGGTCCGACGGCAACGCCCACGGCCTGTGCGACGGCTTCGCCGCGCAGCAGCACGTTCAATCGGTGCGCGACGGGGCACACGATGAGCAGCGTCACGCCAAGCGCGATCAGCGGCAACGACGCACGGTCGACACCGTTCAGATCGCCCGTGAGCCAGAACAGCATGCCGCGCAGGCTCGCGTCGGGCGCAAGCGTGAGAATCAGGGTGGAAAGGGCGCCGAAGCCCGCGGCCATCATCACGCCGGTCAGCAGCAGTTTGGTACTGCTGTCCTGATCGCCGGGACGCAGGAAGCTACGGTGCGAGAGCCCCATCACAATGGCAATCGCGGCGAGTGCGCCGGCGAAGGCACTCGTCTGCACCCAGAAAAAGGGCAGCATGAGCGCCAGCGAGGCCAGCGCTGCCACGCCCGCACCGCCGGAGATGCCCAGCACGTACGGGTCGGCCAGCGGGTTGCGCAGCAGGGTCTGCATGAGGGTGCCCGCCACGGCGAGCAGGCCGCCGCAGGCGAACGCCGCGAGCGCACGCGGCAGGCGCAGGCGCCAGACCACATCGCCCGCGAGACCGGCGTCGTGGCCGAGCGCGAGCGCACCGATCTCACGCAGTGAGACCGGCACGCTCCCCAGCATAAGCGACGCCACGAGAACGGCCAGCGCAACGCCGGCCAATCCCGTCCAGATGGCGAGAGCGCGGCGCAGCGTCATGCCACGTCACGTCCCGCCGGGACGTCGTCAGAACTGCTTCCAGCCGAGCGAGACGTATATTGCGCGCCCGAGGGTATTGTAGCCATAGGCCGTCTGATAGTTCTTGTTGAAGACGTTGTCCAGGTGCGTCGAAACGTACCAGGATTTGTCGATATCGTAGCGTGCCTGCAGGTTCACAAGCGTGTAGGCCCCAAGGTGTTGACCCGCCGTATCGTAACGCTCGCCGCTGTAGAAGACATCGCCGCCGACCGTGAACTTGTCGAACGCCTTCGACAAGCCGACCGAACCGTACTGCCTGGCGCGGCGCGAGAGCGTCTTGTTGGCATCGAGGTCGGTCGGGTTCTGGCGCGTGAGCGAGGCACGCACGTCGACGCCGAAGAGCGGGCGGCCGGTGTACGTCAGCTCAAGGCCCTGCACCCGAGCGTTGGCCACATTGGACGCCTGCGACACACCGGGGGCGATGGTGGCGGACTGAATCAGGTTCGTGTAATTGGTCTGGAACCCGGTAAGTCGGACCAGCCCCAGACGTTCGCCACCATTGAACTGCACGCCGAGCTCCTTCGAAATCGAACGCTCGGGCTGCAGGTTCGGGTTCCCGTAGTTCGGGTAAAACAGATCGTTGAACGTCGGCGCGCGGAAACCATCGGACGCATTGGCCAGCAGCTTCCACTGCGTTGTCAGGTGGTAGCCGTAACCCAGCCAGTAGCTGTTCGCACCGCCAAAGTCCGAATACGCGTCACGACGCACGTTCACCTGGAACTGATGCTTGCCGAACGTGCCTTCATAGCCCAGGTAACCCGAATCGACGTGGCGATTGTTGTGGCCGAGGGGACTGTTGGTGTCGACGGTCTGTTCAAGACGCGTGTATCCGGCAATGAGTTTCTGATCGGGCATGAACGCATATTCGTTCGCCCAATCGATCTGATTGCTGGACGTGTGGAAATTGCCGTTACCATTGCCGTTCAGATAGTTGTAGCTGTAGTCGTCGCCCTGCGTGACGGTGAAGCGCGTGCTCCACTTGTCAGTGACGTTACCTTTCACGTACCCCGAAATCTGGCGCACGCGCGTATCGCTGTCGTTCAGATCGGTTGGACGCTTGCCACTGGGGTTGTCGTAGCTATAGCTGCCATCGCTCTGGAACAGACGCACGCCGGCTTCCCACGTATCGCCGAGTTTTCGCGAGAGCGTCGCGGTGACACTCGTGTTGTCGTCGCCGTTGCGGTTGGGGTTCGCTTTCGGGTAGAAACGTGGGTCGACGGCCGAGATGCCGTTGGTGTGAAAGCGCGAGACATCCAGCGAGAAACGCGTCTTGCCGTCATCGAACGAACCGGCGATACCGGCGTTGGCCTGGGTCGTGTTGTTCGTGCCGTAGCCGACTTCCGCATAGGCACGCGGCGGGCCGCCGTCGCCCTTGCGCGTGAAGATCTGAATCACACCGCCCACGGCCTGCGAGCCGTAAAGCGCCGACACGTTGCCGCGCACGATTTCGATGTGGTCGATCTGCGACACCGGAATCTGTGCGATGTTGGTCGTACCCGACGTCGCAGAGCTCACCGGCACACCGTCGATAAGCACCAGCGAGGCATTGGAATTCGCCCCTCGCATGAAAATGCTGGCCGACGTGCCGAAACCACCGTTCTGTACGATTTCCACGCCGGCCTGACCGCGCAGCAGCGTCGGCAGATCCTGCGCCTGGCTTTGTTCGATGTCCTCACGGGTGATGAGCGAGGTGGCGGGCAGCGTGTCGGCCAGTTTCTGCTCCGTGCGCGACGCCGTCACGACGGTCGTCTTGAGCTGAGCAGCCGTGGGATTGCCGGTGGCATTCGCGACATGGGTGGCGGCAACCGCCGCAGCGGCCGCAGCCGCCGGTGCATCGGCAGCTTGCGCCGACTGCGCGTGTGCGCCAACGCTTGCGGCAAACATGGCGGCAGCCATGGCCAGATGGCGTGGGGCGGGAACAAAGGCGGCGGGTGCCGAAGCGAGACGTGCAAAAGCAGGCGCGTGCAGCGCCATCGCGCGAACGTGGGAGCGCATGATCTGGTGTGACTTCCGTAGTTTTCTTATTGCCTGGACCCGATCCCCCGCGGGCCGCTGGCGCACGGGGAGCGCCGGTGACACGTCACGGATGCGATGCATCGACACATGAAAACGACGACACACCACCTGCGGCTTGCGCCGGGCGGCGTGGCTTTGATCCCCACTCACTTGGCCGGTATCCGGGCTGGTCATCGTCGCACCTGACCGGCCTTCCCGCATGCGCATGGCACACAGTGGCGATGGAGGCGAAGTGCGTTTTCGGAAACCTTTCGGGCCGAAAGAATGACTTACCGTTGCGGGGGCAGCACAGGTTGGCCAGCCCGTGTGGGGACGCGGCTCCCTGTTTCCCGTTTAACTGCGCATGCCGGGAGGGCGTGCGCGAGCACCAAAGTGCCGCAAGTGTAGGGGCCATTCGGACGAGCGTCAATGCTCGTTCGTCGGGCATTGGCCGCCGATTCCGTTAGAATGTAGGGCAATCAAGAGGACGCAGCCCGATGCTCACCGATCTCGACAATCTCACAGACAAAATGGAACAGTTGGTTGTCATCAGCCAACGTTTTCACCAACATAATCAAGCGTTGCTCGCGGAACTCGACCGCGCGCGCGCCGAATGCGACGAAACCCGCGCTGCCATCGAGCAATTGCGCACCGAGCGCGACGCCTTGCGTCTGCAACGCGACCAGCTGGCCGCCAAGATCGACGAGGCACAGGTTCGCCTGAACGCCATCCTGGAAAAGCTTCCGACGCAAAACCCCGCTGAGGGTCAGATGGATCTGCTCGGTACCCCCGGTGGAGAAAACGCATGACGATCAAGCAGCTCGAAGTTCATATTCTCGAACAGTCCTACCGGCTCGCCTGCCCGCCGGAACACGAAGCCGACCTGCTCGCGTCCGTGTCGCGCGTCGATGCCGAGATGAGCAAGGTTCGTGCACAGAGCAGCGTGCGTGGCACCGATCGGATTGCCGTCATGGCAGCGTTGAGCCTGGCATCCGAATTGCTAGCGTTGGAAAAAAGCATTGCTGCAGGACAAGCATTCCCTGCCGAAGAAATTCAGCGTAGAATTCAAGGCATGGACGAACGACTGAGCGCTGTGATCGATCAGTATCAAAACTGAAAGGCACCGACAGCCGTCCGATTCAAAAAGTTAGTTTTCCCTGCCTGGTTCGCGAAAGTCATAGATTCCTTGAACCAATGATCTGTTGCAGGTTGCGGAAGTTTGTAGTGCTGGCGTGAGCGTCACTTAGTCTGATGAACCCAAAGCGCTACTAACCGCGACCACCTTGAACCTTCGGTTCAGGATGCCGGCTTAGCGGCTGAGGCGGGGACCCAATACACGGCACTGCGTTCGCGCAGTGCCGTTTTTTTTCGTCGGTCGGCAGCGTCCCCATTCCTCCCGCGTCACACAAAAGCAAAGGCGACCCGCAGGTCGCCTTTGCTGTTTCGCGAGACGCGCTCAGCCATCAGAACTGTGCTTCGTTCAGCGACAGTGCCGAGTCGGCGCCCTCGGTGATTGCCTGTGCGATGCCCGGTGCCTGCGTGAGGATGTGATCCGCGAAGAATCGGGCGGTGCCGATCTTGGCATCGTAGAACGACGGATCCTGATCTCGCAGCTTCTGCGCCGCGAGCAGCGCACGTCCCATCTGCCAGCCCCCCAGCACAATGCCCGCGAGCTTCAGATACGGCACGCTGCCGGCGAACACGGCATTGGCATTGTCCTGCGTGTTCGAGAGCACATAGTCGACGACGATCGTCAACGCGGCGCGGCCCTTCGCCAGACGTTCCGCCACGGCTTGCGCAACGCCCCCCGCGGCACGCAATTCGTTCTCCGTTGCCTCGATCTGCTCGCACAGTTCACGCGCCACCTTGCCACCGTCACGCAGCGTCTTGCGGCCGATCAGGTCGTTTGCCTGAATCGCCGTCGTCCCTTCGTAGATGGGAAGAATGCGCGCGTCGCGGTAGTACTGCGCCGCCCCCGTCTCCTCGATGAAGCCCATGCCGCCATGCACCTGCACGCCGAGGCTCGCCACCTCCAGCGACATCTCCGTGCCCCAGCCCTTCACGATCGGCACGAGGAATTCGTAGACGGCCTGCGCACGCTTGCGCGTTTCGTCGTCAGCCGCGTGGTGACCGATATCGGCCTGCGCGGCCGCAACGTAAGCGAGTGTGCGCGCGCCTTCGGTCAGCGCGCGCATCGTCATGAGCATGCGCTTGACGTCGGGGTGATGAATGATCGTCACGGCCTCGCGCGAGGAGCCGTCCACCGGACGGCTTTGCAGACGATCGCGCGCATACGCCACCGCATGCTGATACGCACGCTCGGCGACGGCCACGCCTTGCATGCCGACCGCGAAACGCGCGGCGTTCATCATGATGAACATGTATTCGAGGCCGCGATTTTCCTCGCCGACGAGATATCCCGTCGCGCCACCGTTGTCGCCGAATTGCAGCACGGCCGTAGGACTCGCCTTGATGCCGAGCTTGTGCTCGATGGACACGCAATGCACGTCGTTACGCGCACCGAGCTTGCCCTGCGCGTCGACGTTGAACTTCGGCACGATGAACAGCGAAATGCCCTTCACACCGGCCGGCGCATCCGGCGTACGGGCGAGCACGAGGTGGACGATGTTCTCGGCCATGTCGTGTTCGCCAAACGTGATGAAAATCTTCGTGCCGAAAATGCGGTAGGTGCCGTCGGCCTCGCGCTCGGCGCGCGTACGCACCATGGCGAGATCTGAGCCCGCTTGCGGCTCGGTCAGGTTCATCGTGCCGGTCCACTCGCCCGAGAGCAGCTTCGGGACGTAGAGGGCGCGTTGCTCGGCGGTACCGGCGGTGAGCAGCGCCTCGACCGCACCGTCGGTGAGCAGCGGGCACAGCGCGAACGACAGGTTCGCTGCATTGAGCATTTCCGTGCAGGGCGTGGCGACGAGCTTGGGCAGCCCCTGACCGCCGAACGCCTGCGGATGCAGTACCCCCTGCCACCCGGCCTCGGAAAACTGACGGAACGCTTCCTTGAAACCCGGCGTGGTCGTGACGACGCCATCCTTCCACGTGCTCGGCTGTTGATCGCCGATGACGTTCAGCGGTGCAAGCACTTCCTGATTGAAGCGAGCCGCTTCTTCGAGCACAGCTTGCGCCGTATCGGGCGAGGCGTCCTCATAGCCCGGCAGCGCAGAGATGCTCGGCAGGTCCGCCAGTTCGTTCATCACGAACTGCATGTCCTTGATCGGGGCCTGATAACTCATGTCGTTCCTCCAAGGGATTCCGATTGCCTTCGGATGGTGGCGAATGCCGGGATTCTTATTGTTCTGTTTTTTGTTCGACCGATTCGCATGAAGACGCCCCGCCATGGCTGGCTTCGCCTCCTCATGCGAATCGGCTGCGGGATCGGCGCCCGCAGCCTCACGTCTCTTACGTGCCTGGCAAGCTCAGCCGCTTACAGCGCAGCCGTCAGCTCCGGCACCACCGTGAACAGATCGCCCACCAGACCGTAATCCGCCACCGAGAAGATCGGTGCTTCCGGATCCTTGTTGATCGCCACGATCACCTTCGAATCCTTCATCCCCGCCAGGTGCTGAATCGCCCCCGAGATGCCCACCGCCACGTACAACTGCGGTGCCACGATCTTGCCCGTCTGGCCGACCTGATAGTCGTTCGGCACATAACCGGCATCGACCGCCGCGCGCGAGGCGCCCAGCGCCGCACCCAGCTTGTCCGCCAACGGCTCCAACACCTTCGTGTAGTTCTCGCCGCTGCCCAGACCCCGGCCGCCCGAGACAATGATCTTCGCGCTCGTGAGCTCCGGACGGTCCAGCTTCGTCACCTCGCGGCCCACGAACTTCGACACACCCGCGTCCGGCGTCGCAGCTACGGTTTCCACCGCCGCACTGCCACCGGTGGCCGCCGCCGGGTCGAAGCCCGTCGAGCGCACCGTAATGACCTTCACCTTGTCTGCGCTTTGCACCGTCGCAATCGCGTTACCCGCGTAGATCGGGCGCTCGAACGTATCGGCGCTGTCGACCTTCGTGATATCCGAAATCTGCGCGACATCGAGCAGCGCGGCCACGCGCGGCGCGATGTTCTTGCCGTACGCCGTGGCCGTGGCCAGGATGTGCGAATAGTTGCCCGCGATCGACACCACCTCGTCGGCGATGTTCTCCGCCAGCCCGTCGCCAAAGTACGGCGCATCCGCCAGCAGCACCTTCTTCACGCCGGCAATTTGCGCGGCAGCGTCGGCGGCCGCGCGAGCGTTGCTGCCCGCAACCAGCACGTGCACGTCGTCGCCGCATTGCAGCCCTGCCGTCACCGTGTTGAGCGTAGCCGCCTTGATCGATTGGTTGTCATGTTCTGCAATGACCAGAATGCTCATCTCGTCGTCTCCTTAAATGACCTTGGCTTCGGTCTTCAGCTTCTCGACGAGCGTTGCCACGTCCGCCACCTTCACCCCCGCGCTGCGCTTGGGCGGCTCGGCCACCTTCAGCGTCTTCAGGCGCGGGCTCACGTCCACGCCCAGATCCGCCGGCTTGACGCTCTCCAGCGGCTTCTTCTTCGCCTTCATAATGTTGGGCAGCGTCACGTAACGCGGCTCGTTCAGGCGCAAGTCCGTCGTGATCACCGCCGGCAGCGACAGCGACACGGTCTCCAGACCGCCGTCAACTTCGCGCGTGACCTGCGCGCGGTTGTCCGCCACCGTCACCTTCGAGGCAAACGTTGCCTGCGGCAGCTTCGCCAGCGCCGCGAGCATCTGACCAGTTTGATTGGAATCGTCGTCGATCGCCTGCTTGCCCAGGATCACCAGTTGCGGCTGCTCCTTGTCGACGATCGCCTTGAGCAGCTTGGCCACCGCCAGCGGCTGCAGCGCTTCGTCCGACTCGATCAGGATCGCGCGATCCGCACCGATCGCCAGCGCCGTGCGCAGCGTCTCCTGCGACTGCGCAACCCCCGCCGACACCGCGATCACTTCCGTCGCCACGCCCGCTTCTTTCAGGCGCACCGCCTCTTCCACCGCGATTTCGTCGAACGGATTCATCGACATCTTCACATTCGCTATGTCGACGCCACTCCCGTCGCTCTTCACGCGAACCTTTACGTTGTAATCCACTACCCGTTTGACCGGTACCAGGATCTTCATGAACTCGCTCCAAAGTTACGTTTACGTCAATCCGCTGCCATTATAACCACACGGCCAATGACGCATTAATTGCATATTTGATGCATTTTGTGGCGAAGATTCCTGCAGTTCTTTCGATTGGCCACGAATGCACGATCCCTACGAAAAGTGGCGCCGGAGCCAGACCGGACGCGCTTGCCCAACGTCACCCCGCCCCGAACGATCGTGCTATTTTTATGCAAATCGCGGCGCACAGCCAGTTTCCTTGTGGTGCGTTTCCTCTAGAGAAATCGCCCCGTCGTACGGACGGCTATGATCGAATGGCGCACCCGATAATCGCAATGCCGTCGCACGCATGACGGCCACCCGGCCAACGCGCCAGGAGGAGACATGACCACCTATTCGGAATCGCGTCTGCAAGCCAGCGACGGCCTCTCACTGCACGCCCATCGATGGCAGCCGGATACCGGCGGCGAGCCGCTGCGGGCGGTCGTCGCCATCGTTCACGGCATGGGGGAACACGGCGGACGTTACGCGCGGCTGGCTGAGCACTTCGCGGCCCATGGCATTGCCACCGTCTCCTACGATCTGCGCGGGCACGGACGCTCCGGCGGTGCCCGCGTCTTCGTCAAGCATTTCGACGAATATCTCGACGACACGGAAATCTTCCTCACGCACGTACGCACCACCTTCGGCCCGACACCGCTATTCCTGCTCGGTCACAGCATGGGCGGCGCCATCGCGGCGCTGTTCGTCATCACGCGAGCGCCCGCGAATGTGCACGGCCTGATGCTGAGCAGCCCGGCGTTTGCGCCCGGCGAACCCGTTGCTCCCTGGCTGGTGACGGTGGGACGCTGGGTGTCGCGCTGGCTGCCGAAAATCCCCGTCTTCAAGATCGATCCGGCCATGATTGCGCGTGACGAGGCGGTGGTGGCGGCAGCGAAAAAGGATCCGCTCAACGCCTATCGCGGCACGCCGGCACGCACCGCCGCCGAGTTGCTCGACGCGATGACACGGATTCACGCCAATGCCAACGCGCTGCATTTGCCGCTCTACATCTTTCACGGCACGGCCGACCGACTCACCGCGCCGTGGGCGAGCGAACAATTCCACGGCAACGCCGGCTCGCAGGACAAGACGCTGCGCCTCTATCACGGCCACTTTCACGAAACGCTCAACGACCTCGACCGCGAGAAGGTCATCAACGAGCTGACACGGTGGCTGCTGCGACACTTGCCCGATACCCCTGCGGCATCGTCGGCCCGGCCGCATCAGCCAGCATTGGGTGCACACGACAGCGCCTGAGCCTCGGCTCAGTCGACACGGTGTCACGAGAGGCGACGAGCGCGCGGAACCCCGCACGCAAGCAGGGTCTCGGCACGCAATACCGCCCTGCACGTTACACTGAAGCCGTGTGGAATCGCGAGGAGCCTCCGGCATGCAAGCGCAGACGAAATACTCACCGCAAACGGTCACCGGCATGCATTTCTGGACGCCGACGATCTTCAGCATCAAGACCACGCGCCCGCCCGGCCTGCAATTCACGGCCGGGCAGTTCGTGCGAATCGGATTGCCGGGTGACGACGGCGAATTGATCTGGCGAGCCTTTTCCTTCGTGAATTCGCCCGCCGAAGATACGTTGGAGTTCTACGTAATTACGATTCCGGAAGGGCAACTCACACCGCGTCTGTCGCAACTCAAGGTTGGCGACGCACTATTCGTCGACCACACCGCCTACGGCTTCCTCACGCTCGATCGCTTCACCGGCGGCAACGACCTTTGGCTGCTCGCCACAGGCACCGGCCTCGCGCCCTTCGTGTCGATTCTGCGCGATCCGGCCGTGTGGCAGCGCTTCGAACGCATCTTCGTCGTGCACAGCGTGCGATGGGAGCGCGATCTGGCTTACTACGAAGCGCTCAAACACTTCTCTCATCCGGACGTCGATCCGTCACTGCTGGGGAAACTTCACTTCGCGGTAAGCGTAACGCGCGAGCAAACGCCCGGCGCGCTGTACGGACGCATCACGTCGCTACTGGCTTCGGGAGAACTGGAAAAGGCGATGGGCGCAACGCTCGATCCGGCCACGTCGCGCATTATGGTGTGCGGCAATCCGGACATGATCAAGGAACTGCGCGCCTGGTTCACCGGCAATGGCTATGCGGTGAGCCGCACGGCAACGCCCGGGCCGCTCGTGCTCGAAAAGCAGTGATAGGAGGTGCGGACTGATGCGGACCGAGGCGCACGCCCGGCCTGTGCGGCGTCAGTCCGCCGGCTTCGCCCAGTCGGGCGGGCGCTTCTCGATGAACGCCTGCACGCCTTCGAGCGCACACGCGTCCATCATGTTGCAGGCCATCGTCTGCCCGGCCATCTGATACGCCGCCTCGATACCCGTCTCGGCTTGCCGGTAGAACAACCCTTTGCCCGCCGCCACGGCCGCCGCAGGTTTGGCAAGAATCGAGCGGCACAGCGCCGCCACTTCCGCGTCGAGTCGCTCCATCGGCACCACCCGGTTGACGAGACCGCGCTCGCGGGCCGTCTGCGCATCGATGAAGTCGCCGGTCAGCAGCATCTCCATGGCCTGCTTGCGCGTGAGATTGCGCGAGAGCGCAACGCCCGGCGTTGCACAGAACAAACCGACGTTGATGCCGGAGACCGCGAAACGCGCCACCGACGTCGCGACCGCCAGATCGCACATCGCGACCAACTGACAGCCCGCTGCCGTCGCGATGCCGTGCACACGCGCGATGACCGGCTGCGGCATGCGCTGCATCGTCAGCATGACGCGCGTACATCGATTGAACAGCGTGCGGTAGTAGTCGAGCGACGGCTCGGCGCGCATCTCCTTGAGATCGTGGCCCGCGCAAAACGCAGGCCCCGCAGCGGCGAGCACAACGACGCGTGCGCGCTCATCGCGGGAGATGTCGTCGAGCGCGCGTTGCAGCGCGTCGAGCATCGCTTCGGACAGGGCGTTGAAATGACGTGGACGATTCAGCGTGAGTGTGACCACGCCGGCCAACTCGCCTTCACCAGGGCTGACGAGAAGCAGCGGTGCGGCGGCCGCGGTCGTTTCAGATGACGTCATCATGTTTGTCTCCTGAGCGGCATGGCGCTGTGCCGTCTGCGTCACGCCGCGAGGCGATATATGCCGATGTGTGCTGTATCGCGCCCATAGTACGCGTGGCGCTTCGCGTCATCACACACGCGTCGAACGCCGTCCATCAGACGTCGGCGAGCACCTTCAGGTGCGCCACGACACTGCGTCCGAGCGCCGAGAGGTTGTAGCCGCCTTCGAGGCAGCTCACGATGCGCCCCTTGGCGTGACGATCCGCAATGGCCTTCACTTCCTTCGTGATCCACGCAAAATCCGCCTCGGTCAGCCCCAGGCCGCCGAGGTCGTCTTCGCGGTGCGCGTCGAAGCCCGCCGAGAAGAAGATCATCTCGGGACGGAAGGCGTTGAGCCGCCCCAGCCAGCCGTACTCGATCGCCTCACGTGCGGCCATGCCGGACGTGCGGGCTTCCAGGGGAATATTGAGCATGTTCGGCGCGGGATCGTTGGCGCCGGAGAACGGATAGAACGGGTGCTGGAAAATGCCGCACATCAGCACGCGCTCGTCGTTGCCGAAAGCCGCTTCCGTGCCGTTGCCGTGGTGCACGTCGAAATCGACGATCGCCACGCGCGAGAGCCCATGCACTTCGAGTGCGTGAGCCGCCGCAATCGCCACGTTGTTGAACAGACAGAAGCCCATCGCACGTGTGGGCGTGGCGTGGTGACCCGGCGGGCGCACGCTGCAAAACGCGTTGTCGAGTTCACCGCCCATGACGGCATCGGTCGCTGCAATTGCCGCGCCCGCCGCACGCGTTGCCGCGCGCCACGAGTACGGATTGAGCAGCGTATCGGGATCGATTGGGAAATAGCCTGATTCGGGGATGTTGTCGCGAATAAAATCGATGTGCTCCTGCGTGTGCACGAGCCGCAGGCTGGCCTCGTCTGCCGCCGGGGCTTCGCGGCGTTCGAGCAGGCCGTCGATGCGTCCGGCGATCAGTTGGTCTTCGATCGCGCGCAGCCGCTCGGGGCATTCCGGATGCCACTCTCCCATCTCGTGACGGATGCAATCGGGGTGCGTATAAAACCCGGTAGCCATTCGTTGTGTCGCCTATCGCTTCGAATCGTTATATTGGGACGGGCGGGGGATGCCCGCCGCGCCGTGGTCTCCACGTCCGGTAGCGGCCGGGCGTAGAGCCTGGCGCACGGTGCCGCACATCACTGGCACACGTGTGCCGATGGCCGGCATCCCCCATGAACACTGTCACGGACAGTGCACAGGCCTTAAGGTATCACAGGTGCACTCGGTTATACTGCCAAGCAGTCTCACAGCAGACCCGTGTCAGCCGGCAAGCGCCGTTCTCCCGAAATTCGGGACGGCGGGAACTGGCATGAATGGTTGATGCTCCAGCCAGCAACACGCGTCGCGACGTATGCATCGGCAACGCCGACCGACGACGTCGACGCGCAACGACGAGAGCCTCAACACGACTCACGCGATGGCGGCCCGACGGGTTGCGTCGCACTCGGACTTCATACAGGCCTGACAGACAGCATGACATCACCGGTACGGATGTACGACTCTCTTTCGCTGGCGCGCACGCGCCTCCCCCATCGACCGGACACTGGCCGCCATCACGCGGTGGCCGCTCTCGGCAACCCCACCCCGCAACAGCGTTGGCAGCGCCCGCGTTCCGCCCGCGCGCTCGGCACCGTCCGTGCATTCGGTGTCGCGCTGTGCATCGGTGCCATGGCACTGACGAGCGTCGGCACGCAGGCGCAGACTCGCGCCAGGCAGACCGCCCAGCAGAGCTCGCAAACGGAGTTCGAGGAAGAAGTCGTGCCGCAGCGCTACGCGGCGAACCCCGACGTCGATGCGTTCATCAACGACATCGTCGCGCGCGACGGCTTCGATCGCAGCGAGTTGCAGAAGGTCTTCTCGCGCGTCGTGTTCTCGCAGACGGCGGCGCGTCTCGCCGCACCGCCTGCCACGCCGGGCCAGAAGAACTGGACGAAGTACGAGAAGAACTTCCTCGACAATACCCGCATCAACGGTGGCGTGCGCTTCTGGAATCAGAACGCCGCAGCGCTTGCGCGCGCCGCGAAGGCGTATGGCGTGCCCGAGGAGATCATCGTCGCCATCATCGGTGTCGAGACGATCTACGGGCGCAACATGGGCAACTTCCGCACCATCGACGCGCTCACAACGCTCGCGTTCGACTATCCGCCCGCACGCAACCGTTCGGAGCGCATGGCGCTGTTCCGCAAGGAGCTGGAGAACCTGTTGCTGTACGCACGCGAGCGCGGCGTCGATCCGTTCAGCATCTACGGCTCGTATGCGGGCGCTATCGGCATTCCGCAGTTCATGCCGTCGTCGATTCGTAACTACGCGGTCGACTTCAGTGGCGATGGCAAGATCAATCTGACGACCGACGTGGCTGATGCCATCGGCAGCGTTGCCAACTTCCTCAAGCAGCACGGATGGCAGCCGGGACAACCGGTGGTGTGGAACATTGCGGCCGATCGCGGCAGTCAGGGGCTCGCAGAAGCAGGCGCCGACGGACAGCCCGAGCCGCACTGGAAGCTCAGCGACTTCATCAAGGCAGGCATGCTGATGAACGAGCCGCGACTCGATGTCGGTTCCGCGCTCGACACGCCGGTGCTCATCGTCGATCTGCCGACGCCGGGTCAAGCAACGCAGTACCGCATGGGCCTCACCAACTTCTATGTGCTCACGCGCTACAACCGCAGCTTCTTCTACGCGATGTCGGTGTACGACCTGGCCGACGCGATCAAGGCGGCACGGGCGCCGTGATGCTTGAGCCCTGACGTCTAACGCCTCGAACGCCTGACACCGGTCAGCGTCACCATGAAAAACGGGACCCTCGGGTCCCGTTTTCGTTTGTCGCACCGCAAGCGGCTTGTGGCGTCATGCCGCACACGTCATGCGGGGAACACGCCGGTCGACAGATAGCGATCGCCGCGGTCGCAAACGATGAACACGATCGTCGCGTTCTCGACTTCATGCGCCAGATTCAGCGCGATCTGGCACGCGCCGGCGGCCGAGATACCGCAGAAAATGCCCTCTTCCGCTGCGAGACGGCGCGCCATGATTTCCGAGTCGGCCTGCGTCACCGAGATGGTGCGGTCCACGCGTGCGCGGTCGAAAATCTTCGGCAGATAGGCTTCCGGCCACTTGCGAATGCCCGGAATACGCGAACCCTCGGCCGGTTCTGCACCGATGATTTGCACGGCCTCGCTCTGTTCCTTCAGATATTGCGAGACGCCCATGATGGTGCCCGTCGTGCCCATCGCGGAGACGAAGTGCGTAATGCGTCCTTCGGTGTCGCGCCAGATCTCCGGACCGGTGCCTTCGTAGTGCGCGAGCGGGTTGTCCGGATTGGCGAACTGATCGAGGATGATGCCGCGTCCGTCGCGTTGCATCTGCTCTGCGAGGTCGCGCGCGTACTCCATGCCGCCCTTGACCGGCGTCAGGATGATTTCGGCGCCATAGGCCCCCATGCTCTGGCGACGCTCGATGGAGAGGTCTTCCGGCATGATCAGGACCATCTTGTAGCCGCGAATGGCGGCGGCCATCGCCAGCGCGATACCGGTGTTGCCGGAGGTCGCTTCGATCAGCGTATCGCCCGGTTTGATGCGGCCGCGCAATTCGGCGTGCTTGATCATCGACAGCGCCGGACGATCCTTCACCGAGCCCGCCGGGTTGTTGCCCTCGAGCTTGCCGAGAATCACGTTGTTGCGGCGGCGGATTTCGTCGTCGGGCAAACGCACCAGTTGCACCAGCGGCGTATTGCCGATGGTGTCTTCGATAGTCTTATAGGCCATTGCGCTAAGCTTTTTCGGTCGGGAATCGAAACATTCTAATCCACCGGCCATGACCGCGCTCAGGGTAAGGTCTCGCGGCCGGGTGTCGCGTGGGGGCGAGCCCGGCCGGTTGGGGTGTCAGAAGGGCAAAAGGTCGGAAAATCAGAGCGTCGGTGCGCTGGCCGCCGCCGGGGCCTTGGCCTTCTTCGATCGGGACGACTTGGTCGAGCCACCGTCAGCGGCCGCCGCCGGCGCAGATGCCGACGACGGTGCGGCGGACGCCGTCGCACCGCTCTTGGCGCCCTTGGTGGCCTTGGCATCCTTGTCGCTCTTGGCATCCTTCGACTTCTTCGGCCTGGCAGCCTTCGTATCCTGCGCACCGGCGGCCGACGCTGCCCCCGGCACCGGATTGCCCGGCTTGGCCGCCATAGCGCTCCCCCCCGGCGATGCCGGCATCATGGTCGTGCCTGCGGCGGGCGTGGGCGTCTTCTGCGTGGACGTTGCCGGCACCGTGGCAGACGGTGCCGCCGGTGCGGAGGGCTTGGCCGCCGTAGCAGGCTTCGCCGACGTGGCGGGTGCGGGCGCGGGTGCGGGCGCAGGTGTCTGGGCAGCAGACGGTGCCGGCTTGGCTGGCGCAGCAGCGGCCGGCGGCGTCTTTGCCGGAGCGCTCTGGGCCGCAGGCGCCGCAGCACCGCCCTGTCCATTGATCGTCATGCCTTCAGACTGAAGCGAGGTGACGGATTTGGCGCCTAGCCCTTTGACGCGCTTGGCGACATCGGCCGCATCCTTGTACGGGCCGTGGGCGTTACGTTCATCGATGATGGCCTTGGACTTGACCGGCCCGATGCCCTTGAGCGTTTCGAGCTGGGTCTGATCGGCGGTGTTGATGTCGACAGCGGCCATCGCCATGCCGCAGAGGGTGAAAAAGGTAACAACCGCCAGCAAAAGTTTGCGAAGCATGATCTGTTCCTTGTGAGGTCACTCGGGTCGATATCCTCCCTACGCCGCTCCATCGGACACCCCCGATACTTCCTTAACGCCCCAAACCTTCCCCGGATGACAGGCGGGGAACCTCGGGGGAACCCGATGCCCCCGATACACCCGGGGCCCCTGACAAAACGGGGAGCCGTCTGGCTCCCCGTCTGTCCGGCAACGCGCCCGGACAAGCCCGGGCATTCGCTTGGAACTTACTGCGCGAGCAGCCAGCGCACGTAACGTGCAACGCCCTCGCCAACCGTGTAAAACGGCTGTTGATAGCCGCCGGTCTGACGCAGATGCTCGATGCTCGCCTGCGTGAAGCACTGATACTTGCCGCGCAGGGCGTCCGGGAACGGAATGTACTCGACAACCCCCTGCTTGACCATCTCCTCGAGCGAGAGCGGCGCTTCGCCCGCTTCCTCACGCAACGTGTTGATCACGGCGATGGCGATGTCGTTGAACGGCTGCGCACGGCCCGTGCCGAGGTTGAAGATGCCGCTGCGCTCCGGATGATCGAAGAAGTGCAGATTCACCTTCACCACGTCTTCGACCGACACGAAGTCACGGCTTTGCGTACCGGCCGCGTAGCCGTTGTACTCACCGAAGAGCTTCACGCGGCCATTGGCGCGGAATTCGTTGAAATTGTGGAACGCCACCGAGGCCATACGCCCCTTGTGCGCTTCACGCGGCCCGTACACGTTGAAGTAGCGGAAACCGGCGACCTGACTCGGCAGCTTGCCGCCAGCGTCGCGCATCGCACGGCGCACGATCTGGTCGAACAGGAATTTCGAGTAACCGTAGACGTTCAGCGGCTTTTCGTACTCGCGCGTTTCCACGAACGTTTCCGAGGCTCCATACGTCGCCGCAGACGACGCATACAGGAACGGCACGGTCTGCGCCTGACAGGCTTCGAACAACGCACGCGTGTAGCGGAAGTTGTTCTCCATCATGTAGCGGCCATCCGTCTCCATCGTGTCGGAGCACGCCCCTTCGTGGAAAATCGCGCGCACGCGACCGAACTCGCGACGCTGAAAACGCGCGACGAAGTCGGTCTTGTCAAGGTAGTCGCTGATCTCGCAATCGACCAGATTTCGGAATTTATCGGCGCGGGTGAGGTTATCGACCGCGACGATGTCGGTCTCTCCACGCTCATTGAGGGCTTTGACGAGGTTGGCGCCGATGAAGCCCGCGGCGCCCGTCACGATGATGGTCATGTCAGCTCGGAAAAGAGTTCGGTGTAGTCCACAGTCGCCGTGCCCAGCTTGCCCACGACGATGCTGCCCGCACGATTCGCGAGCACGACTGCCTGCGCAAGCGGCAGCCCGGCGGAAAGCGATGCGGCGAGTGTGGCGATCACGGTGTCGCCGGCGCCCGAGACGTCATACACTTCACGCGCCTGCGCCGGCACATGCAGTGCGCCGCCGTCGGTAAAGAGCGTCATGCCTTCTTCCGAACGCGTGAGCAGCAGCGCTTCGAGACTGAGCGACTCGCGCAGATTCTGCGCACGAACCGTCAGGTCGTCTTCCGAGCGCCATTCGCCTACCACCTGTTGCAACTCCGAGCGATTCGGGGTCAGGATGGTCGCGCCGCGATAACGCTCGTAATCGCTGCCCTTCGGGTCGACGAGAACCGCCTTGCCCGCCGCGCGTGCCGCTTCGATCATCGGCTGCACATGCGTGAGACCGCCTTTGGCGTAGTCCGAGAGCAGCACGACGTCGTAGCTTGCCAGCAGTTGACGATACTGGTCGAGCACCGCCAGCAGCACTTCGCGTGCCGGCTGATTCTCGAAGTCGATGCGCAAGAGTTGCTGCTGGCGCGACACGATGCGCAGCTTGATGGTCGTGGCCAGATCGGCGTCACGCGTGACGAACGCCGTCACGCCGCTCGCATCCAGCATGTCGACCACGCGCTCGCCCGGTTCGTCCTCGCCAAGTACGCACAGCAAACCGGCCTGCGCGCCGAGCGACGTAGCGTTGAGCGCCACGTTCGCCGCGCCGCCCAAGCGCTCTTCGTTGCGCTTGACGTGCACTACCGGCACCGGGGCTTCCGGCGAAATACGATTGACGTCGCCGAACCAATAGCGATCGAGCATCACGTCGCCGACGATCAGCACGCGTGCGCGGCTGAATGCCTCGCGAGGCACGTTGGGCACGCCGGGGGCCTGGACCGTACGGGTCAGCGAAATCGCCGTCGAAGTCATCCGTCGTTCCTCGAAATTCAGACTGCCGCGAACTGGCCGCGGCCAATGGCGTGGTACTCGATGCCGAGTTCCTTCATCGCTTCCGGCTCGTACAGGTTACGACCGTCGAAAATCAACGGCAGCGACAAGGCCGTCTTGACCTTTGCGAAGTCCGGGCTGCGGAACGCCTTCCATTCCGTGACGATGACGAGCGCGTCGGCGCCGGTCAGCGTGTCGTTCTGCGTGGCGCAGAATTCGATACGGGCATGCGCCTCGGCGTCATCTGCGAAGTCCAGCTCGATCACGCGGCGCGCCTCTTCGAGCGCCACCGGATCGTACGCGCGCACACGCGCGCCGCGACGCACCAACTCCGCAATCACACGACGGCTGGGCGCTTCGCGCATGTCGTCGGTGTTCGGCTTGAATGCCAGGCCCCACAGCGCGAACGTCTTGTCCTTCAGATCGTCGCCCAGACGCGCCACGATCTTGTCGATCAGCACCGCCTTCTGCGTCTCGTTCACGGCTTCCACGGCGTTCAGAATCCGCAGCGGCAGACCGTTGTCCTCGGCGGTGCGCACGAGCGCCTGCACGTCCTTCGGGAAGCAAGAGCCGCCGTAGCCGCAGCCGGCGTACAGGAAGTGGTAGCCGATGCGCGGGTCCGAGCCGATGCCCTGACGCACGTCTTCGATATCCACGCCGACACGGTCAGCGAGATTGGCCAGCTCGTTCATGAACGAGATACGTGTGGCCAGCATGGCGTTGGCGGCGTACTTGGTGAATTCGGCCGAGCGCACATCCATGTACAGCGTACGCTCGTGGTTACGGTTGAACGGCGAATACAGACGCTTCATCATTGCGCGCGCCTGCTGGCCGTCGGCATCGTCGTCCACACCGATCACAATGCGATCCGGACGCATGAAATCGTCCACCGCCGCACCTTCCTTCAGGAACTCCGGGTTCGAGACGACCGAGAACGACACGTCCTCGCCACGCTTGGCCAGTTCTTCTGCCACTGCGGCGCTCACCTTGTCTGCCGTGCCGACGGGCACCGTCGATTTGTCGACGATCACCTTGAAGCCTTTGGCATAACGGCCGATATTACGAGCCGCGGCCACCACATATTGCAGATCGGCGGAACCGTCTTCATCGGGGGGCGTGCCAACGGCGATGAACTGAACATCGCCATGGGCTACCGACGCTTCGACATCCGTCGAGAATTGCAGACGACCGGCTTCGCGGTTACGGGCGATGACTTCCTTCAGGCCCGGCTCGTGAATCGGCACGCCGCCGCTGTTCAGGATTTCGATCTTGCGGGGATCCACGTCCAGGCAGAACACGTCATTGCCGACATCTGCCAGACAAGCGCCCGTAACAAGGCCGACGTAACCGGAACCGATGATGGTGATCTTCATGATTTTGCGATTCTATAAAAATTAAGATGCTGCCGGCACGTCGGCACGGCGCGGCGTGTAGGTCTCCCAGCCGTTACAGCCGGGGCATTGCCAATAGAAAAGTCGCGCGCGGAAACCGCATTGATCGCAAACGTAACGTGGCAACGACTTGGTGCGCTGCGTAATGAGCTTGCCCATGAGTTGCAGATCGGACTGCGTATCGCCATGCGCCGTGGCGGCATGAGCCTCCAGCAGTCGCGCCATCCCCGGCGCGCTCGGCGCACGGTGCATTTGTTCGCGCATGAGCTTGAGGGCCGCTTCGGGGCCTTCGAGCGCCTGCGTCTTCTCGTAGACGATCTCCAGCAGATCATCCGACGGATTCTTGCGCAACGCCTCGCGCAACATGGCCAGCCCTTCCGATGCCCGGCCCAACGCCTCGTACGCTTTCATCACGCGCTTGGCCGCCAGACCAAGATACATCGGATTCTGTTGCTCGATGGTGCTCAACACACGCAACGCCCCTTCGGCATCGCCGGCCCCCAGCAGCATGTCGCCCCGCAGCAGCGGTGCGCGCACGTTCGCCGGATTGACCTCCAGCGCAGCCGCCAACTCAAGGCCGGCCGTCTCGGTGTCCTTGCGCTGCAAGGCTTCCTGCGCCAGTTCGCAATGGAACTGCGCGATCTCCTTGCGGTAGGACACCGCCGGATCGAGCTCGCTCAACGTCTCGGCTTCCGCGAGCGCCTTGCGCCACTCTTTCTCGATCTGATAGATCGTGAGCTTGGCGTGCTGCGCCGCCTTGGCGTACGCCCCCGTATGCAAGCGGCTGAAAGCCTCCTCTGCGCGATCGAGCAGGCCTGCCTTGAGGAAGTCGTGACCGAGTTCGTAGAGCGCGTGCTCCTGATCGGCTTGCGGCAGATCGTCGCGCGAGAGCAGGTTCTGATGCACGCGAATGGCACGTTCCGTCTCGCCGCGACGGCGGAACAGACTCCCCAGGGCGAAGTGCAGTTCGGTCGTCTCGGGATCGAGCTTGGCGACCTCGATGAAGGCGTCGATCGCCTTGTCCGGCTGCTCGTTCAGCAGGAAATTCAGGCCGCGGAAATAGGATGCCGGCAGAACGCGGCTCTCCGAGAGCAGGCTGCGCAGATCCAGTCGCGCAGCTACCCAGCCGCAGCCGAAGATCACGGGGATGGCAAGTAGCCACCAGACCTCGAATTCCATGAATGCGTGTTGTCGTTGAAACAGTCGATGAGGATGGCGAGAATCGGGTGCCGCGCCACCTTATACCGGCGGCAGCATCGGCGGCTGATCGCTCGCCTCGGGGTCCCGCTGAGCACGGGCCAGATCACGCCGCGTACGGCGCAGGTCGAGGCGTTGTCGCATCAGGCTCGGCAATGTGGCGAGCACGCCGATGACGCCACCGACCACGAAAAATGCCAGGCCGATCATGATGAGCGGTGCGGTCCACGTATGCCCTAGGAACAGGTTCAACGTGACCTCGCCGGTGTTCGCGAGCGCGAGACACAGCAACACCACGAATACGATCAGACGAACGATCCAAACAATCAGCTTCATGCCGAAAGGCTCCTGCGGCAGGCTTGCCGTATGTTTTGCGACTTGGGCCGCCCGCAAACGGCGTCGGCAGCACCGACGCACCGGGCTGGCGCGTGGGCGTATTGTACCGGATGTGCTCTGCGAGGCGTCGTTCCTGCAAAGGGCTTCACATTTCCGGCGTTTGTCCGCACCTACCTTTCGTTGACGGACGCCAGACGCAAAAAAAGCGCCCGAAGGCGCTTTTCTTGCGTAGTAGATCCCAAAGGGCCTTATTGGTCCGACGCCTTGTGATCAACCCGCTCTCGCAACTCCTTGCCAGGCTTGAAGTGCGGCACGAATTTCTCCGGCACCATCACTTTCTCGCCCGACTTGGGGTTGCGGCCGACGCGCGGAGGCCGACGGTTGAGCCCGAAGCTGCCGAAACCGCGGATTTCGATTCGATGACCGCGCGCAAGCGCATCGGCCATCGCGTCGAGAATCGTCTTCACCGCGAAATCGGCATCTTTGAGCACCAACTGGGGAAACCGCGCCGCCAACTGGTTGACCAATTCAGACTTGGTCATAGGCCTTGGACCTTACTGATTCTGGCTGTCCAGCTTGGCCTTGAGCAGGGCACCGAGGTTCGTGGTGCCGCTCGCTGCCGAGCTATCCGACGACATCTTGCTCATCGCTTCCTGTTGCTCAGCCGAATCCTTGGCCTTGATCGACAGGTTGATGTTGCGCGACTTGCGATCGATGTTGACGATCATGGCGTTGACGGCTTCGCCTTCCTTCAGCACGTTGCGGGCATCTTCCACACGGTCGTGCGAGATTTCCGAAGCGCGCAGGTAGCCTTCGACGTCATCGCCCAGCGACACAACAGCACCCTTCGGATCGACGGCCTTGATGACGCCGTCAACGATCGAGCCCTTGTCGTGAATCGCCACGAAGGTGTTGAACGGATCGCCTTCGAGCTGCTTGATACCCAGCGAGATGCGTTCCTTCTCGACATCGATGCCCAGAACCACGGCTTCGACTTCGTCGCCCTTCTTGTACTTGCGCACGGCTTCTTCGCCAGTTTCGCTCCACGACAGGTCCGACAGGTGGACCAGGCCGTCGATGCCGCCCGGCAGACCAATGAACACGCCGAAGTCGGTGATCGACTTGATTGCGCCCTTGATCTTGTCGCCCTTCTTGAAGTTGCGCGAGA
Organism: Pandoraea sp. NPDC087047; assembly: GCF_044745225.1. Classification (NCBI taxonomy): domain Bacteria; kingdom Pseudomonadati; phylum Pseudomonadota; class Betaproteobacteria; order Burkholderiales; family Burkholderiaceae; genus Pandoraea; species Pandoraea sp. NPDC087047. The sequence continues at coordinate 189,103 of NZ_JBIUZU010000004.1, read as the reverse complement.
AATCGTCCCACGGGTTCGGCTTGCACTGCTTCATGCCGAGACTGATACGACGACGGTCTTCGTCGATCTCGAGGACCATGACTTCGACTTCGTCGCCCAACTGGACAACCTTGGTCGGAGCAACGTTCTTGTTGGTCCAATCCATTTCCGACACGTGAACCAGGCCTTCGATGCCCGATTCGACTTCGACGAACGCGCCGTAGTCGGTGATGTTGGTGACCTTACCGAACAGGCGGGTGCCTTGCGGGTAACGGCGAGCAATGCCTTCCCACGGATCTTCGCCGAGTTGCTTGACGCCCAGCGAGACACGGCCCTTCTCTTGATCGAACTTGAGGATCTTGGCGGTGACTTCCTGGCCAACCGAGAGAACTTCGCTCGGGTGACGCACGCGACGCCATGCGATGTCGGTGATGTGCAGCAGGCCATCGATGCCGCCCAGGTCGACGAACGCGCCGTAGTCGGTGATGTTCTTGACCACGCCCTTGACGATCGCGCCTTCCTTGAGCGTTTCGAGCAGCTTGGCGCGCTCTTCACCCTGGGTAGCTTCGATCACGGCACGGCGCGACAGCACAACGTTGTTGCGCTTGCGGTCGAGCTTGATAACCTTGAATTCGAGGGTCTTGCCTTCGTACGGGGTCGTGTCCTTGACCGGACGCGTGTCAACCAGCGAACCCGGCAGGAATGCACGGATGCCGTTGACCATCACGGTCAGGCCGCCCTTGACCTTGCCGGTGATCGTACCGGTCACGAGGTCGCCCGACTCGAGGGCCTTTTCCAGTTGCAGCCACGAGGCCAGACGCTTGGCCTTGTCGCGCGACAGCACGGTGTCGCCGTAGCCGTTTTCCAGGGCGTCGATCGCCACGGAAACAAAATCGCCGGCCTGAACTTCGACCTCGCCCTGATCATTCAGGAATTCTTCGATGGGGATGTACGCTTCGGACTTGAGGCCGGCGTTGACGACCACGAAGTTGTGGTCAACCCGAACGACTTCTGCGCTGATGACTTCACCAGCACGCATGTCTTGACGGGAGAGCGACTCTTCGAAAAGCGCCGCGAAAGATTCGTTGGTCGAGGTTTGCAGGTCGGACATAAAAGTGGATTACGCCGCTGACGCGCGCCTGCCTAAGGGGGGCTGACGATCACGCACAACGGTTGGGTTAAAGGTTAGACAAAGCCAGACTGGGTGACTGCATGAAACACCCGGTCAGGCGCCTTGCGGGTACTGCACTTGCGCGAACCATTCGAGCACCTGAGCCACCGCCTGATCGACGTTGAGCCCCGATGTGTCGAGTACCCGCGCACCCTCTGCTGCCCTTAGCGGCGCCTCGGCCCGGGTACGATCCCGCGCATCGCGCGCCTCAAGATCCAGCATGAGACTGTCTATGTTAGCAGAAAATCCTTTTTCTATCAATTGCTTATACCGCCTCTCGGCACGAGCCTGCGGCGTGGCGGTCAAAAACACCTTCAGTTCGGCCTCCGGGAAGATCACCGTGCCCATGTCGCGACCGTCTGCGACCAGCCCGGGTGCGATCTTGAAGCCGCGCTGGAGCGCGGTGAGCGCCTGACGCACCGCCTTGTGCACCGCAATGCTCGATGCCCGGTTACCGATGGCCTCGGCCCGGATCGCGTCGGTGACGTCTTCGCCGGCCAGCCAGATACGCTGATCCCGAAAACGCACGTCGAGCGTCTCGGCAAGGACTGTCAACGCACTGACGTCGTCCGGATCGATCCCGTGACGAGCACTCGCCAGCGCAGTCAGCCGGTAAAGCGCCCCGCTGTCGAGGTAATGAAAGCCCAGCTCGTCGGCCACACGGTGCGCCACCGTGCCCTTGCCGGATGCCGTCGGGCCATCCACCGTAATCACCGGAATCGAGTCGTCCACCATCGTCAAATCAGGCATCCCTTCGTCTCTGTCTATCCAACACATTAAAAAATAAAACGCCCCATACAAATAATAATGATTATCATTTAGATATGGACGCCCTGCGCGCCGCCGGAAGATGTGACAGCCATGCAAAGCCGCGATTATCCCTTAGCCGGTCCCGAATGGGGGCCGCCACCCGATCCACAAAACAACACGCCGCGCCGTGCGCAGCGGTGGATGGGGTTTGCCGGAGCGGGCACGCTCATCGCCGTGGGCTATATGGATCCGGGCAACTGGGCCACGGCGATCGCCGGAGGTGCACGTTACGGTTACACGCTGCTGAGCGTAGTACTGCTCTCGAGCGTGATGGCGCTGTTGCTTCAATGGCTGGCTGCGCGCGTCGGCCTGGTGACCGGACGCGATCTCGCGCAACTCTCACGCACCCAGTATAGCCGTCGCACTTCGTTGGCGTTATGGGGGCTTTGCGAGATTGCCATCATTGCCTGCGATCTCGCCGAGATCATTGGCAGCGCAGTAGCCCTGCAATTGCTGTTCGGCTTGTCGCTGCCGGTAGGCGTGGTGCTCGCCGGTGCCCTCGCCTTTGCCATGCTCGGTCTGCAAGGCTTTGGGCAACACCGCCTCGAAGGTGCCGTTGCCGCGCTGATTCTGCTCACGGCGGGTTGCTTCGCCGCACAACTCGCGCTGGCCAACCCCGACTGGGGTGCTGCCGCTGCGGGTCTGCGCCCGCGCAGCGAAATCGTCGCCCAGGCAGGCATGCTCTGGCTCGCGACCGGCATTCTCGGCGCTACGGTCATGCCGCATAACCTCTATCTGCACTCGGCCCTTCTGCGCATGCGAGGCGAGGCCATGCCGGAGCGTACGCCGACCGCCATGGATCGCGCGCTTCGTACGACCCAATGGGATACCACGCTGTCGCTCGGTTTTGCGTTCCTGATCAACGCGGCACTGCTGATTCTGGCCGCTGCCGTGTTTCACGCCAGCGGCAATACGTCGGTGGAATCGCTCGGTGATGCGCACAAGCTCCTGGCCCCGCTGCTCGGCAATCAATGGGCGGGCGTGATGTTCGCGGTGGCGCTGCTCGCCTGTGGCCTGAACTCGACGGTGACCGCCACTCTCGCAGGGCAGGTCACAATGGAAGGCTTTCTGAACCTGCGCATGAAACCATGGCAACGCGCGCTCATCACACGCTCGCTGGCGCTGATTCCAGCCTTGCTGATCGTCGGCCATGGCGGCGAAGCCCAGACAACGAACCTGCTGATCTTCAGTCAGGTGATACTCAGCCTGCAATTACCGTTCGCCGTCATTCCTCTCGTACGGTTTGCGGGGGACGCGACGCTCATGGGCCAATGGCGGGTGCGCGGCGTGCTGCTTGCCTCGGCATGGCTCATTGCCGGCGCTATCGTCACGCTCAACGGCGTATTGCTTTGGCAGACGGTAACCGGGCAAGGATGACGGCATCCGTCACCGCGCGAAGCCGACATCGATGGCATGCCGGCGACCCTGCCCAATGCCGTGGGAAAGTCCCAGTGCCCGGCCCCCCCATAGCGGAGGCCAAACACTGAATTCACGTCGACGAACGTCGGGAAACGTTACGACGCCATCCGCGCAAACTCGGCGAAATACGTCGGGAACGTCTTGGCGACGCACTTCGGATCATTGATTGTCACCGGCACGCCGCCCAGACTCACAAGCGAGAAGCACATCGCCATGCGGTGATCGTCGTAGGTGTCGATGGCAGCATCCGGCGTAAGTGCTGCCGGCGGCGTCACGCGCAGATAGTCCGCGCCCTCTTCCACCGTGGCGCCGACCTTGCGCAACTCGATCGCCATTGCAGCCAGTCGATCCGTCTCCTTGACACGCCAGCTCGCCACGTTGCGTAACGTAGTCGTGCCGTCGGCAAAGAGGGCGGCGACGGCAATCGTCATTGCCGCATCGGGAATGTGGTTGAAGTCCATGTCCAGCGCGCGCAACTTGCCGGTCGGCGTGTCGATGCCGTGCACTTCGATCGCGTCTTCATACAACGTCACACGTGCGCCCATCGCCGCCAGCGCGTCGACAAAACGCACGTCGCCCTGAATGCTGTCGCGGCCCACCCCTTCCACGCGCAGCGGGCCACCACCGATCGCACCTGCCGCGAGGAAATATGACGCCGACGACGCATCCCCCTCGACACGGATCTCGCCCGGACTGCGGTACTTCGCACCATCGGCGCCAGCGGCCGGCAACGTGAATCGCGACCAACCATCCTGACGCACGTCGATACCAAAGCGACGCAGTAACCTGAGCGTAATATCGATGTACGGCTTCGAAATCAGTTCGCCCTCGACCTCGACGACGATCTCCCCCGTCGCAGACGGCAGCAGCGGCAGTGTAAGCAACAGCGCCGTAAGAAATTGACTCGACACGTCGCCGCGCACGCGGATCGGTGCGACGGGCGCCGCCACGACGGCCGGCTTGATATGCAACGGCGGATAACCAGCGTTGCCGAGGTAGTCGATCTGCGCCCCGAGCTGTCGCAAGCCATCGACCAGATCGCCGATCGGACGCTCGTGCATGCGCGCCACGCCGCGAACTTCGTAGTCGCCGTGACTCAGCGACAGCGCAGCCGTCAGTGGACGAATCGCCGTGCCCGCGTTGCCCATGAACAGCTTGGCCGCTTTCACGGGAAACACACCACCACAACCCTCGACGATGAAATCGCGCGAATCGCCGACCTGGGTGCATTTGACGCCAAGCACCGCCAAGGCGTCGAGCATGACTTGCGTGTCGTCCGATGCCAGCAATTCGCGCACGCGGGTGGTCCCGCGCGAGAGTGCAGCGAGCAGCAACACGCGGTTCGAGATACTTTTCGAGCCGGGCAGACGCAGCGTGCCTTCGGCGTGGCCGTACGGGCCAAGATCCAGCGTTTCCATTACTTTTCCTGTTGCTTGGCCCAGTCCGTTCGCGCCTGACTGGTGCGAGCGAACACGGCCTCGAGACCGGCACCATCGCCAGCATCGATCAATTGACGCAGCGAGCCGAGCGTGGCGAGATAGCCATCGAGCTCGGCGAGCAACGCATCGCGATTTGCCACGCAGATATCGCGCCACATTTCGGGGTTCGACGCTGCGATACGCGTGAAATCGCGAAAACCGCCGCCCGCGAATCCGAACTTCAATGCGGCGTCGGGGGCGTCGAGAATCTGCGCAATAAGCGCATAGGACAGCACGTGCGGCAAATGGCTCACCGACGCGAAAACGCGGTCGTGCTGCGTTTCGGTCATCTCCGAGACGCGCGCGCCCGTCGCCTCCCACATTGCCCGCACCCGTGCAACGTCGTCGCGACGATTGCCCGCCTGCGGGCACAGCACAACGCGCCGGTCGCGATAGAGATCCGCCTTCGCGGCATCGACGCCAGACAGTTCGGCCCCGGCAATCGGGTGGCCTGGCACGAAGCGCCAGACCTCGTCGCCCAGTTCGGTCTTCGCAGCGGCCACGGCGTCCGTTTTCGTGCTTCCTGCATCGGTCACGATGGTCTGTCCACCCAGATGCGGGCGAATGGCCGCGAACAACGCTGGCGTCTGCGCCACCGGTGCGGCCAGCAACACAATGTCGGCCCCGGCAACCGCATCGGCCATCGATGTGGCAGCGCGATCGATCACGCCAAGCTCGCAAGCTCGCGCGAGCGATGCCTCGGTTCGCCCCACGCCGACGACTTCCGTCACCGCTCCCGCCGATTTGAGCGCACGAGCCAGGGAACCGCCGATCAGGCCGACGCCGCAGATAACGAGTTTGTTCAGACTCATGATGTCTCGCCTGTCGCCGTCACGCGGAACGCGGGTAAGACCCGAGCACCTTGCAATAGGCGGCGTTCTGACGAAGCGCCTCAAGCGCCTTGGCGACATTCTCATCGTCGCGATGACCTTCGAAGTCGACGTAGAAGTAATACTCCCACGCACCGCTCTTGGCCGGGCGCGATTCGAAACGGGTCATCGACACGCCATTGTTGGCGAGCGGTTCGAGCAACGCGACCACGGCCCCCGCACGATTCGGCACGGAGAGAATCAACGATGTCTGATCGCGACCGCTCGGCGCCGGGTCTTGCGTGCCGACCACCACGAAACGCGTGCGATTGTGCGGATCGTCCTGCACGTGGGAGAACGCGATCTGCAGTGCGTACTGGGTCGCCGCGGCGTCGCCGGCAATGGCGGCAATGGTCGGATCTGCTGCCGCCATGCGCGCAGCTTCGGCATTACTCGACACCGCCTGGCGTTCGAGCTGCGGAAAGTGCGCCGTCAGCCAGTGCTGGCATTGCGCGAGCGACTGCGCGTGCGAGCAGATGCGCGTCACGCCGTCGAGCGTGCCCGAGCGCGACATCAGATTGTGGTGGATCGGCAGCGCCACTTCCCCACCGATGGTCAGCGGGCTTTGCAGCAGCAAATCCAGCGTGCGCGACACGACACCCTCGGTCGAGTTTTCAACCGGCACCACGCCGAAATCCGCACTCCCCGCCTCTACGGCGCGGAACACCTCGTCGAGCGAGGGGCACGGCAGGCCCTTCACGCTCTGGCCGAAGTAAGCCAGCGCCGCCTGTTCGCTATAGGTACCGGCCGGGCCGAGATAGGCGACGGTCATCACCTTCTCCAACGCGCGGCTGGCCGACATGATTTCGCGCCAGATCGACGCCAGATTGTCGCCATACAACGGTCCGTCGTTGGCTTGTTGCAGACGTGAAATCACCTGCAACTCGCGCTCGGGCCGGAACACCGGCGCACCGAAGCGCTTCTTGACCTCGCCCACTTCCAGGGCGACGGCCGCACGTTGATTGAGCAGCTTGAGCAACTGCGCGTCGATGGCATCGATTTTCTCGCGCAATGGGCGCAGCGATGCGTTCAGATCGTCTTCCATGGAGCTTATTGTCTTCTTGCGATGTGACATGGTCAGGCGTCTCCCGGCGCGTTGTCCCGTGGGACGCAGGACATTCCTGTCGCGCCGGTCATTCGCCCTCGTCAGCCGTGGCTGCGCTCGAATTCGCGCAGATAGTCGACCAGTGCCTCGACGCCGGCAAGCGGCATCGCGTTGTAAATCGAGGCGCGCATGCCCCCCACGGACTTGTGGCCCTTGAGTTGCAGCAGGCCGCGCTCTCGAGCGCCGGCCAGGAAGGTTTCGTTCAATGCGTCGTCGTGCAGGAAAAACGGCACATTCATGCGCGAACGGCAATCCGTCGCGACCGATGTGCGGTAGAAATCGCGGCTATCCAGACAGCCGTACAACAACTCGGCCTTGGCCTTGTTCCTGGCTTCCATGATAGCCAGGCCACCCTGGTCCTTGAGCCACTGGAACACCAGACCGGCGATATAGATGGCATAGGTCGGCGGCGTGTTGTACATCGAATCGTTTTCCGCCACGATCTTCCAGTCGAACGCGCTCGGCGTAAACGGCAGCGAGCGGCCCAGCAGATCGTCACGCACGATGACCACCGTGAGCCCCGACGGGCCGATGTTCTTTTGTGCACCGCCGTACATCACGCCGAACTTCGACACGTCCATCGGACGCGAAAGAATGTGCGAGGAGACATCGGCCACCAGCGGCACATCCGGCACATCCGGCAGGCCTGCGGCAGCCAGATCGGGCGTCCAGAAATACTCGACACCATGAATGGTTTCGTTCGTGCAAATGTGCACGTAAGCCGGATCCTGCGACAGCTTCCATTCGCCCATCTTCGGCAGACGGGTGAACTTCTCGTCCTCGGTGCTTGCAGCGATGTTGACGTCGCAATACTTGCGCGCTTCTTTCTGCGATTTCACCGACCAGGAACCGGTCACGACGTAGTCCGCCGTACGACGCTCGCCCGCACGGGCACCGCCGAGCAGGTTCATCGGGATAAGCGCATTCTCGGCAAGTGCCCCGCCCTGCATGAACAGAATCCGGTAGTTCTCGGGCACGGCGAGCAGTTCGCGCAGATCGGCCTGCGCCTTCGCCAGAATGCTCATGAACTCACGGCCGCGATGGCTCATCTCCATCACGCCCATGCCGGCACCGTGCCAGTCGAGCATTTCCTCGGCTGCCTGGCTGAGCACCTCGGCCGGCAACGCCGCCGGACCGGCGGAAAAATTGAAAGCGCGCGTCATATTGGTTTTGCAGCAGTAAAAGTGAAACGCAAGCCGTCGGAGGTTGACCCGTGCGGCTTGCGTTTCACATCTTGCGGGGATCGCGATGTCCCTCCCGGTTAAGCGGCGGCGGCAGGCACCAACTATACCGCCAGTTGGCCGTCACGTGCGGGTGGGAGCCGCAATTCGGGCCCAGGATGACTGATTTATGGAATATTCCGAGCAGAACCTGCCGGCAATCCGTCGTTCGCCCCCATCAATGCAAAATGGCCGTTTGCGATCGCTCGCAAACGGCCATTATCGATCGATCCCCGAGGGGACCGGCCGAACTTACTTCTTGGCCGGAGCCTTCAGTGCCGACTTGGCTGCCGCGGCGATTTCGGCGTCAGCTTGCTTGCTGGTCGCGTCGATCGATTGCGGCATGTACTTCTGCATCAGGCCGCCAACGACTTCCTGGCCAACCTGATCCTGCACCTTGATGTACTTCTGGCCAACTGCGCTCTTGTAGAACGCCGTCAGACCCTTGATTTCGTCGGTCGTGTAGAACTTGCCGTAAGCATTGTACTGCGCTTGCACCGCGTCGTTCTTGAACGCGTCGCCCGCGAAGACCGCACCAGCACGCTCAACCAGTCGGCTCACAGCGTTCGGCTTCTCCGCATCCGGCGAATCCCGCGGCGGTTGCAGAACCGGCACAAGGGCCCGCTTCTGTGCATCGCTCAACGTCTTGTTTTCGTCCAGTTGGCGCTCCAGCACTTGCGGGACCAGTAGCTTGGCTTGTTGCTGTGCACCTTCACCTATAGCGGACACGAGCTTGTTCGAGTCGATGGCATCCAGCAGCTCCTTGATCGCTGCCTTCTTGTCCGCGTCGAGCGGAGCGCTCTGTTGAGCCATTGCCATTGCCGGTGCTGCGAGCAGCAGCCACATCCACTTCTTGACGTTGTGTTGCATAGTAATAGTCACTCCAAAGTTCGCCAGCTTCCGCTGGCGATAAATAGATGCACCTCGCCTGGGCACTTCACTGCATCGGGCCAGATTCTACTGACTTTTCGGGGGAATGTACCCCTAGATTACATCGAGTTACGCCGGTATTACTCAGTGACATCCGCGTGCGGCGTCTCATCGTCGTCCTGCGCGTCGCCATTTTCGGCAACTTCCGCATCGGACTCAACGATGCGTTGCAGGCCTGAGAGCGTCGTACCTTCGTCCAGGCTGATCAGCGTCACCCCCTGCGTGGCCCTGCCCATTTCGCGAATTTCGGATACGCGTGTACGGATCAGCACCCCGCCGGTCGTGATCAGCATGATCTCATCATCCGGCTCGACCAGCGTCGCCGCGACCACCCGGCCGTTACGCTCGCTCGTCTGGATCGCAATCATACCCTTAGTGCCACGGCCGTGGCGGGTATATTCCGTGATCGACGTGCGCTTGCCATAGCCGTTTTCGGTCGCGGTGAGCACTGATTGCTGCTCGTTTTCCGCCACCAACAGCGCGATGACGGTCTGACCATCTTCGAGCTGCATACCACGAACGCCGCGCGCCTCGCGCCCCATCGGACGGACGTCATTCTCGTCGAAGCGCACCGCCTTGCCGGCATCGGAGAACAGCATGACGTCGTGGGCGCCGTCGGTGATGGCGGCCCCGATCAGCACGTCACCGTCGTCGAGATTCACGGCGATGATGCCCTTCTTGAGCGGACGGCTGAAGGCCGCCAGCGGCGTCTTCTTGACCGTGCCCAAGCTCGTTGCCATGAACACGAAGCGATCTTCCGTGTACTCCTTGACCGGCAGCACCACGTTGATCTTCTCGCCGTCCTGCAACGGGAACATATTGACGATCGGACGGCCACGCGAGTTCCGCGAGCCCTGCGGCACTTCATAAACCTTGATCCAGTACACGCGACCGCGGTTCGAGAAGCACAGGATCGTATCGTGCGTATTCGCGATAAACAGCGTGTCGATCCAGTCGTCGTCCTTCGTCGCCGCTGCCTGCTTGCCACGACCGCCGCGCTTCTGCGCGCGATACTCGGACAACGGCATCGACTTGATGTAGCCGGAGTGCGACAGCGTGACCACCATGTCCTGCGGGGTGATCAGATCTTCCGTGTCGAGCTCGGTGGCGTTGTGTTCGATGGTCGAGCGACGCGCGTCGCCGAACTCGGCACGCACCGCCGTCAGTTCTTCGCTGATGATCGCCGTGACACGCTCCGGACGCGCCAGAATGTCGAGCAGGTCGGCGATCTGGGCCATCACTTCCTTGTACTCGGAGACGATCTTGTCCTGCTCCAGACCGGTCAGGCGTTGCAGACGCATCTGCAGAATTTCCTGCGCCTGGGTCTCCGACAGACGGTACAGACCGTCGGGTTGCACACCGACTGCGGCGTCAAGCCCTTCCGGACGGTAAGCCGCGAGGCCACCCTGCGTTTCGGTCTCGGCACGCGCGAGCATCTCGCGAACGACGGACGAATCCCACGACTTTTCCATCAACGCGGCCTTCGCGATCGGCGGCGTCGGGGCCGCCTTGATGATCGCGATGAAGTCGTCGATGTTAGCGAGCGCTACCGCCAGACCTTCGAGCACATGGCCACGCTCGCGAGCGCGACGCAGTTCGTAGACCGTGCGGCGAGTGATCACTTCGCGGCGATGCGCCAGGAAGTGAACCAGCATTTCGCGCAGGTTCAGCAGCTTGGGCTGGCCGTCGACCAGCGCCACCATGTTCATGCCGAACGTGTCTTGCAGTTGCGTGTGCTTATAGAGATTGTTCAGCACAACCTCGGGCACTTCGCCGCGCTTGAGCTCGATCACCACGCGCATGCCGCTCTTGTCGGATTCGTCGCGGATGTCGGAAATACCCTCCAGACGCTTCTCGTTGACGAGTTCCGCGATCCGCTCGAGCAGTGAGCGCTTGTTAACCTGATACGGCAATTCGTCGACGATGATCGCCACCCGCTGGCCACGATCGATATCTTCGAAGTGAGTCTTCGCTCGCATCACCACGCGGCCGCGGCCCGTGCGATAGCCTTCGCGTACGCCGGAGATGCCGTAGATGATGCCGGCCGTCGGGAAATCCGGCGCCGGAATGATCTCGATAAGTTCGTCGACGGTCGCTTCCGGGTGCTTGAGCACGTGCAGACAGCCCTCGACGACTTCGTTGAGGTTATGCGGCGGGATATTCGTTGCCATGCCGACCGCGATCCCGGATGAACCATTTAGCAGCAGGTTCGGGATGCGGGCGGGCAGGATCAGCGGCTCTTTTTCGCTGCCGTCGTAGTTCGGACCGAAGTCGACGGTTTCCTTGTCGATGTCGGCGAGCAGTTCGTGGCCGATCTTGGCCATACGAACTTCGGTGTATCGCATGGCGGCGGCGTTGTCGCCGTCGACCGAACCGAAGTTACCCTGGCCGTCGACCAGCATATAGCGCAGCGAGAACGGCTGCGCCATACGAACGATCGTGTCGTATACAGAGGCGTCGCCGTGCGGGTGGTACTTACCGATGACGTCACCGACGATACGTGCCGATTTCTTGTACGCCCGGTTCCAGTCGTTGTTCAGCTCGTGCATGGCGAACAGCGCGCGGCGGTGAACTGGCTTCAGGCCGTCGCGTACATCCGGCAAAGCGCGGCCGACGATCACGCTCATGGCGTAATCGAGGTACGACCGCCGCATTTCTTCTTCGAGCGAAATCGGGAGAGTTTCTTTGGCGAACTGATCCATTATTCGTGTCTATCAAGCCCTAATCGCGATAGGCGGCTGCCGGCGATGTGATCGTGCGATTCTAACATGCCCGCCATAGGCGTCCGAAACGAGCGTGATGCGATGCACAAGAGATGTCTGCCATGCCAAAACGTCAGGTAATGGCGAGAAATGAAACGGTTGGCGAGGGGCCTCAAAAGGTGTTGCGCTCAAACCACAACTGCGCCACGACGCGCGGCAAAGCTGGGGTTTTTCTCGCGAGCGGCTGAACCGCTATGGCAAAATGCCGTGGCATAAGTTAGACATTATTCGAAGTGCATGGGTCATGCTTTCACGCAATTGCCGATGTTATACTTCGAGCGATGTAAGACTTTGGTTCCGTCGTCTAGGCTCGCAGTAAACCTGCGGTAATCTCATTTCGAGAGGAGAAATATGAATAAATTCGCTAAGCTCGCGATCGTTGCAGCTACCGCAGTGATGGCTGCTTCGGCTATGGCCCAAAACTACGTCCAGACCGCTCCGGGCCCGATCGCGGCCTCGAAGCAAGCCGTCAACGACAACTGGGTGAACGGCAGCGGCGAGTGGGTTTGGAAGAACGGCTCGGACGAACTTTGCTGGCGCAATGCTTTCTGGAGCCCGGCCACGGCCAATGCCAAGTGCGATGGCTCGATCATCGCCGAAGTGCCGCCGCCGGCACCGGCCCCGGTCACTCCGGCTCCTCCGGTTTCGCAGAAGGTCACGTACCAGGCTGACGCCCTGTTCGATTTCGACAAGGCTATCCTGAAGCCGGAAGGCAAGGCCAAGCTGGACGATCTGGCTAGCAAGGTCCAAGCACTGAACCTGGAAGTCGTGGTTGCCACGGGCCACACCGACCGTATCGGTTCGGACAAGTACAACGACCGTCTGTCGCTGCGCCGCGCACAAGCTGTTAAGGCTTACCTGGTCAGCAAGGGCGTCGAAGCCAACCGCGTGTACACCGAAGGCAAGGGCAAGCGTAACCCGGTTACGACTGGTTGCAACCAGAAGAACCGCGGCCAGCTGATCAAGTGCCTGGCTCCGGATCGTCGCGTGGAAGTCGAAGTCGTCGGCACGAACAAGTAATACGGTTCACCGACAACGAAAAAACCCCGCCTCGGCGGGGTTTTTTTTCGCCCGTCACCGCCAGGGTTCGGCAGGACGCCCGGGCAGGCCTGCGATATCAGGCTTCGCTACCCAACTGCGGATACTGGCGCTTCACCATGAAGGACATCAGCGCCTTGACCGGACGGTCGCGCCACCACGACCCGGTCTCCAGCGGCTTGAACATCATGCGCGTGGCGGCCTCCACCGGCATGTACTGCTTCATGACATCGCCCGACATCGCCAGGAAGGCCTCCCAGCGCATCGTCTCGAATGGCGGCGGCTTGCGCCAGAAGCGATTGAGCGGCTCGAACGCGAACGCGATGTCCTCGTCGCGCACCAGCTCGCTACGTGCCACCATGGTGCGCAACCGGCTGATGACGCCATGCTTTTCGACCGCGTTATAGCGGTCGAACGTCTTGCGGAAATAGCGATAGTGGCCAACCTCCTCGTTGCTCAGCTTGTGCATCATCTGCTTGAGCTCCTCGACCGGCATATACGACTCGAGACAACGGTAGACCATGGCGGTTTGCGTCTCGGTGACGCACCGCGACAACGCCTCCAGCGCCAGTGACGGCCGCATGTATTGCACATCGCAGCGGGGCTTGTAGCGCGCGAGAAAAGCGTCGTACGCTTCGGCCCATGCGAACTCCGGCCAGACGCGCGCGATATAGTCCTTGGCAAGACGCCCGTGCTCGACCTCCTCGGGCAGCCAGGTATCCTGCAGCCACGTCCTCATCTCCTCATCGTCGCTGTACATCTGATTGAGCGTGGAGACGAACTCGGGGACACTGGTCTCGATAAACGACACCGTGGCAAGAGAATAGAAGATAAAAGCGTTGGTTCGAACAGACGGCTCTGCTGCCATGACTCACTCTCCTATTGGCATAGGCGGTTGAACATGCACATGAAACGTCACGCAAAGATCACAAAAGCATAGTATAGGAATTAGCCCAATATCGCAGTGCGGCAAACAATCGATTACAAATGTGTTGCCTTCGGGCCCCTTTGCGAGAGGTTTGTCGACGTTGCGCCAACGAGACCACTGAAACGCCATGACGCAACGCTACTGGTTAATGAAGTCCGAACCCGAAGAAGCGAGTATCGACGACCTCGCCAACGCCAGGCACCAGACCCTTCCCTGGACCGGTGTGCGAAACTACCAGGCGCGCAACTTCATGCGTGACGACATGAGCGTGGGCGACGGTGTGCTCTTCTATCATTCGAGTTGCGCGGTCCCCGGCATCGCCGGACTCGCCAAGGTCGCATCGACACCCTATCCGGATCCTACGCAGTTCGACCCGAAAAGCCCCTACTTTGATCCCAAGTCGCAACCCGAGTCGCCGCGTTGGCTGCTTGTCGACGTTAAGCTCGATCGCAAGACCCGTCTCATACCGCTCACCGAGATGCGCCAGACGCCGGAACTCGACGGCATGCTGGTCCTCGCACGCGGCAACCGCCTCTCGATCACCCCGGTATCCCCCGAGCACTGGAAGTTCATCAGCAAGCACTTACTTAGCGTCTGATCCACGGCAAGGGTTCCCAGGGAACCAAAATTGTCGCGATAGCGTCTGTATAACGTTGCCGACACATGCATAGTGTGTACCCACTTGCCAACGCGTTCTCGTGGTCGTTTCATCGCGAAGGCGGTGCCGGCAACCGGTCAAACGTTCGCCGTCAAGATGCGAACTCACATTCGAAAAGGACAAAACTATGCGCAAATCTCTCGCTGCTGCTCTTCTGATTGCCACTGCTGCCAACGCGGCCTACGCGCAGTCGGGTGACGAGTCGACTCGTCAAGTCTCGGGCGTGTTGGGTCTCGAAGCAAGCGCGACGAAGGAAGTCGAGCAGGACACCGTGCACATCACCATGTCGGCGCAGGAACAAGGCCCCGATGCCGCTACCGTGTCGCGCAACCTCACGCAGAAGGCCAACAAGGCGATGACCGTCGCCAAGGGCCAGAGCACGGTCGAGGTGCAGACCGGTAACGTGTCGCTCTATCCGACGACCAATCGCGACGGCAAGATCACCGCGTGGCGCGGTCGCACCGAGTTGCAAATGACGTCGAAGGATTTCGGCGCAGCGTCGCGTCTCGCGAGCCAGATTTCGGATCAGATGCAAATGGACGGCGTGTCGTTCTCGCTCTCGCGTGAAGCGCAGGAGAAGACGCAGGCCGAGCTGACGAATCAGGCCATTCAGGCGTTCCGCAACCAGGCGCAGAACAACGCGAAGGCCTTCGGCTACAGCGGCTACTCGATTCGTCAGGTGCAGGTCGGCGCGAACGCCCCGATGATGCCGCGTCCCTACGCCATGAAGGCGATGGCCATGAGCCCGAGCGCCGACGCCGCGCCGCCGATGCAACTCGAAGGCGGCAAGACGCAAGTCACCGTGACGGTCTCGGGCACCGTGCAGATGAAGTAAGTCACGCCGTGCAGCGTACGCGAAGTCACGAAAATGCCGCCCCATCAGGGCGGCATTTTTTACGTCCGGCGCGACATCACGTCGACATCAAGCGAACCTCACACCACTGCGACAACGTGTCGCAAGCGACGCCTCCGGCCCACTCATTTGAACTGTTCACGCAGCAGATTCTTCTGCACCTTGCCCATCGTATTGCGCGGCAACTCGGTGACGATATGCACACGCTTGGGCACCTTGAAGTTGGCGATGCGGTGCTTGAGTGCGTCGATGACCGTTCGCTCATCGGGCGCCTGAGCACCGGGGCGCGGCACAACCACCGCGACCACCGCTTCCCCGAAGTCCGGGTGCGGCACGCCGATCACCGCCGACTCGGCCACGCCGTCCATCTCGTCGATGAAGCCTTCGATTTCCTTCGGGTAGACGTTGTAACCGCCAGAGATGATGAGATCCTTCGAGCGGCCGACGATGTGCACATAACCGTCTTCATCGAACTTGCCCACGTCGCCCGTCTTGAAGAAGCCGTCGCCGGTGAACTCCTCGGCGGTCTTCTCCGGCATGCGCCAGTACCCCGCGAAGACGTTCGGCCCCTTGACCTGAATATGGCCGATCTCGCCCTGCGAGGTCGGTTGTCCGTCGTCGCCGACCACACGCACCGTCACTTCCGGCAGCGGCACCCCGACCGTGCCCGCCCGGCGCACACTCGCTGCGTCGCCGTGATACGGGTTCGAGACAAGCATCACCGTCTCCGACATGCCATAGCGCTCCAGGATCGTGTGCCCCGTGCGCTCGCGGAAGGCGTCGAATGTCTCGCGCAGCAGCGGCGCCGAGCCGGAGATGAACAGGCGCACATTGCGGCACACCTCGCGGTTGAGGCCGGCTTGCGCGAGCAGGCGCACGTAATACGTCGGCACGCCCATGAATACCGTGGCACGCGGGAGCTGATGGAGCACCTCGCGCGCGTCGAACTTCGACAGCCAGATCATCTTGCTGCCCGAGTACAACGCCGCGTGACTGGCGACGAACAAGCCATGCACGTGGAAGATCGGCAGCGCATGCAGCAGGACGTCGCGGCCCTCGTGTTCGCCACGCTCGCCCCAGCCCCAGAACGCGTGCAGCACGCGTGTGTTGCTTGCGAGGTTGCCGTGCGAGAGCATCGCGCCCTTGCTGCGCCCCGTGGTGCCCGAGGTATAGAGGATGGCGGCGAGATCGTCCGGCGCACGCGGCACAGTGTCGAACGTGTCGCCGAACCGCGCCGCGCGTTCCAGCAGCGAACCGGTACGGTCGTCGCCCAGCGTATAGACGTGCTTCGCGCCGTTCGTGAAGGCGATCTTCGAGATCCAGCCGAAATTCGACGGACTGCACACAACGACGTCCGGCTCGGCGTTCTCAACGAAGTAAGCGATCTCGGCCTCGCGATACGCCGTGTTGAGCGGCAGATAGACAAGCCCCGCGCGCAGCGTCGCAAGATACAGCAGCAGCGCTTCGGGCGACTTCTCGACCTGTACGGCGACACGCGCGCCGGGCGTCAGATCGAGGCTCGCGAGCAGATTCGCGATCCGCGCACTGGCGTGCTCGATGTCGTCCCAACTGTAGTAGAGCCCTTCGGGCGTCTCGATGGCGCACGCCGATTTATCGGCGGGAAAACGTTCGGCAAAGAGTCGATAGAGGTTGGCGTCTTGCGTCATAAACGGAACCGGATTCAAAACGATGGATGCGAGTGGATGCGTCGCCTTGCAAGCAAGATCGAACGCGATTGGGGCGCGCGAAACTCAGCGTCCCCGGAAATCGGGCGGGCGCTTCTCGAGAAACGCGGCCACGCCTTCGCGGTGATCGTGCGAGTCCCAGTACGAGAAAGCCATCTGCCACTCGGCCTCGGACAACGGCGGCACGCTCGGGGCCAGCCGCGCGATCAACCACTTGTTCAATTGGGCGGCGAGCGGTGCACCGGCAGCCACGCGCCGGGCGCAAGTGTAGCCTGCTTCTTCGATCGCTTCGTCGTCGACCACGCGGGTGAGCAGCCCTTTCTCTTTGGCCTCCGCCGCACCGAATACACGGCCTTCGAGCAGGATTTCGAGCGTTGTGGCGCGTCCGGTCAGCGCCAGCACGCCGCGCAACTCGCCAGGCGCCATCGGGAACCCCAGCTTGTTGATGGGCACGCCGAATCGCGCGCCCTCTCCGGCGATGCGCAAATCGCAATGCGCGGCGATCTCCAACCCACCGCCCACACACACGCCCTCGATCAGCGCCACGCTCGGATGCCGGCAACGCGCCAGCGCGTCGAGCGTCGGGCCGATGACTTCGCCGTGATAGCGACGCAGCGTGTCGTAGCTGCCGCGCTCCGTCGGAAACTCCTCGATATCGGCCCCGGCGGCGAAGTTGCCTTGCGCCCCGCGAATGACGATGGCCCGCACGCGCGTCTCGGCGTCGAGCGTTTGCAAATGGATGCGCAGCGCACGCCACATCTCGACCGAGATGGCATTGAGCTTGCCGGGGTTCGAGAGCGTGAGCGTCACCAAACCCTCGTCAAGCAAACTGTCGTCGCGCAGCACTTCGCTCACACGTGTCTCCATGATGTTCCCCCCCCCGGTCACAACAAGCGCGCGACCGCGCGTCCCAGCGCGGGCTCGCCGTCGATGAGGCGCTGCAGATTCGCGTCGAGTTCGTCGGGTTCGTAAAGATAGTTGACCATCATGCCGCACGACTGCTTCGCGCCCTTCTTCGAAAGATCGGCATGCCAGTTGATGCGCTCCACGCGCGCCCCGTTGCCGAGGTGAAAACGCGCGACGGGATCGCGCGGCAGGCCGCGCGCGCTTTCGCGCGCGAGATAGTGGGCGGCCAGCGCCTCGCCCAGCGCGCGCTGCAGCGCTTGCACGCTTTTGCGCTCGGGCGCGGTCTGCAACCACGCCATCATCTGCGCCCCGGACGCCTGCGTCGCGAGCGACGCCTCCTGCGCCAGCAGCGTCCCGCGCTTCGGCCCCAGCACCTCGGCTAGCGCGGGCGGCGACAGTTGCCTGAGCCAGTCGTTAAAGCCCGGAATGGGAGACAGCGTCGCGAAGTTACGCAGCTTCGGGAAATCGGCCTGTAGCTCGTCGATCACGCGCTTGAGCAGGAAGTTGCCGAAGCTCACGCCGCGCAGCCCCGGCTGCGTGTTCGAGATCGAATAGAAGATGGCCCAGCGCACGCGGCGCAGATCTTCGAGCGGCGCCTTCTCGTCGAGCAGCGAGTGCACGTCCGTCGCCATATCGGGGACGAACGCCACTTCGACGAAAATCAACGGCTCGCGCGGCATACGCGGATGGAAAAAGGCGTAGCAACGCCGGTCGGAATCGAGCCGGTTGCGCAAATCGGCCCACGACGAAATCTCGTGCACCGCTTCGTAGCGCATGAGCTTTTCGAGCAGCGACGCGGGCGAATCCCACGTGATCGGATGCAG
Organism: Pandoraea sp. NPDC087047; assembly: GCF_044745225.1. Classification (NCBI taxonomy): domain Bacteria; kingdom Pseudomonadati; phylum Pseudomonadota; class Betaproteobacteria; order Burkholderiales; family Burkholderiaceae; genus Pandoraea; species Pandoraea sp. NPDC087047. Next base: position 170,468 of record NZ_JBIUZU010000004.1, on the reverse strand, counting down.
TTCGAGCAAGCCGACGTCGAACCACGTCGAAAAGAGGCTGCCGAGGTCTTCTTCGAGCGCGGCGAGGCCCGGGAGTGCGGCGCGGTGATGCAGCATGTCCGAGCGCCAGCGCACGAGGAACGGCAGGCCGTCGGGCAGCGCGTTGAAGCGCTTGAGAAATCGCACGCGCGCGCTGCCCAGCGCTCCTGCCAATCCGCTGGCGGCGCGCTTGCTGTCCTTGGCCTCGGTCGCCGGGTCGCCGTCGCTCGCACAAATGTCGGCAACGACCGTGAGCAACGCCAATTGCTCCTGAGCCGACGCGTCACGGTATCGCGTCATGAACTCGCGCGCCGCGTCATTCGCCGCAGAGTCCGTCAGGCGCGCCGACAAGCACTGCTCCAGCTGCCGGCGCAATGCATTCTCCGCGCGTGCCGAGAGCTTCGCGGCAACGACCTTGCCATCGCCCTTGGTGTCCTTCCCATCCTTGCCGTCTTTCGGCCCACCGCCGTGCCCGCCCGGCTTGCCTGCGCCGCGCCCGAACCACTGCCCCAGACGCACCCCAAGCGACGGCTTGGGCGACGGCACCGGTGCGCTCACCTCCATCACGCTGTCCGGCGCACCGCGTCCGGGCGGGGGTAACGATGGCGACGATGACGCAACCGCCCCGCCCGATCCAGCCGTTGCGCTTATCGACGAGGTCGACGAGGCCGACGAACTCAGCGATACCGGTCCTGACATTGCAGACATGATCGGCTCATCCTTCATGGCTTCCTCTCAATGCACTCGCCCCTGCCGCCCTCACCCCATCAGTTGATCCGGCAGCCACAGCGACAAACCGGGCAACAGACAGATGAGCACGACAGCGAGCACCATCAGCACGACAAACGGCATCACGCCCCACACGATGTCGCGCAATGCGATATCGGGCGCGGTGTTCTTGATGACGAAGATATTGAGTCCCACGGGCGGGTGAATCAACCCCAGTTCCATGACAATCGTCATCACCACGCCGAACCACACCAGATCGAAGCCCGCGGCGCGCAGCGGCGGCAGAATGATCGGCGCGGTCATCAGAATGATGCTCACGGGCGGCAGAAAGAAGCCCAGCACGACGACCATCAACAGAATGGCCGTGAGCAGCACCCAGCGCGACAACGCCAGCCCCACGATCCATTGCGCGGCCGACTGGCTGATATGCAGATAACTCATCACGTACGAATAGAGCAGCGACATGCCGATGATGAACATCAACATCGTCGACTCGCGCAACGTGCCCGTGAGAATCGGCGCCAACTGGCGCGGACGCCACATCCGGTAGATCACCGCGATGAGACCCAGCGCGAGCAGGCCGCCCAGCCCGGCCGTCTCCGAGGGCGTGGCGTACCCGCCATAGAGCGCCGCCATCACCCCGATGAGCAGCGTGACGAATGGCAGCACGCGCGGCAGCAGCGCCAGCTTCTCGCGCATCGTTGCCGGCGGCTCGCTCGGGAACGGTGATGGTGTGCCGTCGCGCGCGAGCGCCGCTTGTGCGCGTCCGTACTCCTTGCGGTAGCGCCACGCGGCGTAGCACGAGAACAGCGCCACGAGCAGCAGTGCAGGCACGATCCCTGCGAGGAACAGACGTCCCAGCGACTGCTCGGCCGCCACAGCATAGAGAATCATCGTGATCGAGGGCGGCAGCAGAATGCCCAGTGTGCCGCCTGCCGCAATGATCCCGGCGGCAAACCCCGGCGAGTAGCCGCGCTGACGCATCTCCGGAATCCCCGCGCTGCCGATGGCGGAACAGGTGGCCGGGCTCGACCCCGCCATGGCCGCGAACAAGCCGCAGGCGAAGACGTTGGCGATGCCCAGCCCGCCCGGAATCCGTCGCATCCAGGCGTGCAGCGCCAGATAGAGATCCTGCCCCGCGCGCGACTTGCCGATGGCCGCGCCCTTCAGAATGAATAGCGGGATCGACAGCAGCGTGATGCTGGCCATCTCCTCGTAGACGTTCTGCGTCACCGTGTCGAGCGACGACGCCGGCATGAAGCCGAACATAAACACCACCGCCACGCTCCCGAGGGCGAACGCGATGGGCATGCCCGAGAACATGACGACGAGCGTTGCGCCGCCATACAGCAATCCGATACCGAGCTCGCTCATGCGTGCCCTCCCGTGCGATTCGATGTCTGTGACGTGCCCTGTCCCGCGTTGCCCCCCGCGCCCGCCCGCATCTCGCAAGCCCCGATCGCCACTTGCAGCAACAACTGCACCGTCAGCAAGGTCATGCCGAACGCCATCAGCCCGTACGGAATCGACAGCGGCGGGCCCCACGTCGAACTGCTCGTCTGGCCGTCGACAAAGGCTTCCCAGAAGAGCGTCCACGATTTCCACGCGAAGAATGTGCAGAACGCGAACGTCAGGAGGTCGACGAACCAGCGCCGCACGCGATTCACGCGCGGCGAGAGCAACGTCGTAATGGCTTCGATGCCGATGTGTCCGCGCAGATGCTGGACGTGGGCGGCAGAGACGAAGGTGGCGCCGACCAGCAGGAACACGGCGGCTTCGTCCTGCCAATCGGTGGCGAGCTTGAGCACATGCCGCGCGAACACGCTGTAGGTGAGCACCAGCGCGGCGCCCACGAGCGCCAGCATGCACACGCCCATGAGCAGACGGCTCACGCCCTGCAACAGGGCGTCAAGCCGGCGCAACGCGCGGGAGCGCGCGAGCTCCGGTGGCGCGCTCGCAACGGCCCCGCTCATGCAGGCACCTTCTCGGCCATCGCGAGCAGCTTCGCGCACGTGTCCGATTTGCTCGCGTAATCCTTCCACGCGGTGCGCCGCGCAATGTCGCGCCACTTCATCACTGTCGCTTCATCAAGGTCGTAGACCTTCGCGCCCGCCTTGGTGTAGACGCTCGCGATCTGCGCATCGTCGGCCTTGGCCGCTTCCGTGCCGAACGACTCCAGTTCCGCGCCGACTTGCAGAATCACCTGTTGCTGCTCCTTCGGCAACTTGTCGAAAATCTGCTTCGACATGAGCAGCGGTTCGAGCATGAACCAGTACGACTTGTTGCGCCCCGTCGTCAGATGCTTCGAGACTTCTTCGAGACGGAACGACATCAGGCTGGTCGACGACGTCATCGCCGCGTCCATCGCCCCCGTCTGCATGGCCGCGTACAGCTCATTCGACGGCAGCGAGATCACGGCCGCCCCGGCTTCCTTGAGCATCATGTCCATCTCGCGACTGCCGCCGCGCACCTTCAGGCCCTTGGCGTCTTCAGGCGTGACGAGCGGCTTGGCCCGGCTCGCGACACCGCCGGCCTGCCAGACCCAACTGACGATCACGATGTTCTTCTCGGCGAGCACGTCCGTGAGTACTTTGCCGATTTCGCCGTTGCGCCAGGCGGCGCCCTGCGCGTAGGACGTCACCAGTCCCGGCATCAGACCGATGTTGAGCTCACGGACTTCGCCGCCCGCGTACGGCAGTGGATAAAGCGACAGATCGAGCGCGCCGCGCCGCAACGCCGAGAACTGCGCGTTGGTCTTCATGAGCGAACTGCCCGGATAGATCTGGAACTTCAGCGCGCCTTGGGTGCGCTTCTCGACTTCCTGCGCAAACTTGCGGCACAGCCGGTCGCGGAAGTCGCCTTCGGTCAGCGTGCCGCCGGGGAATTGGTGGGAAATCTTGAGCGGGCCGGATTGTGCGAATGCGCCGCCCCACGGGCTGGCCAGCCCGCCGGTGACCAGCGCCGAAGCGGCACCGAGCATGAGTTGCCGCCGCAGCGGGGAAGGTGTTGTCTCCATGGCGTCTCCTGTCACTTTTTGTCAGCGATGAACCAGCGAAGCCCGGTGCCTGACATCGCCCGGCACCGGTGCGCTAAAGCGCTGAAGACCGGCACCGGGTGCACCGCCGGCTCGCCGGCACTGCATGTACGGATGACTGCTTTGTTTTGATGTTTCGAGGGCGCGAGTTGCCGCTCTCGGAATGAAATCGTATAGTTAATCCATCGCCGTGTATACAAATTGACACGTTAAAAAATACATCTCCCGCGTTTACCCCGATCTTCAGCGGCGGATTCACGCGTTACCTTGGCAACCATGAACCCCACACAGCCCCGTATGACGGGATCGTCCCCCGACCGAGCGAGCGCCTCATGAGCGTGAAACCGAAGCGATCGGAAGCGCTGCGACAGGCCATCGAGGAGAAGATTGCCGTGGGCGAATACCCGCCCGGCATGCGACTCGACGAGGTCGAACTGGCCACCACGTTCGGCGTGTCGCGCACGCCGCTGCGCGAGGCGCTGATTCAACTGGCGTCGTCTGGCGTGATCGAGATCCGGCCCCGCCGGGGGGCGGTCGTCGCGCAAATCGACCCGCAGCGTCTGTGCGAGATGTTCGAAGTGATGGCCGAGCTGGAGTCGATGTGCGCACGGCTCGCCGCGCGTCGCATTACCGAGGAGGAACTGGACGAACTGCGTCGCACGCACGAGGCCAGCCGGGCGGCGGCCGAGGCCCGGGACATCGACACGTATTACGAAGTCAACGCCCGTTTCCATGCGCTGATCTATCAGGCGAGCCATAACACCTATCTTCAGGAGACGGCGTTGCAACTGCATCGGCGGCTGCGCGTGTATCGCCGCCTGCAACTGCGGGTGCGCGACCGGCCGCAGCATTCGTTCTCGGAGCACGACGCCGTGTTCCACGCCATCGAGGCGGGTGACGCGAACGCCGCATCGGAACACCTGCGCGCTCACGTCACCGTGCAGGGCGAACGCTTTGCCGATCTGATGGCGTCGTTGACCGCGCTTGAGCGCAAGGCGAGTTGAGGGCCGTCGTATCGCCATAAAAGACAACGGGCCGCCGGAGGATTCTCCGGCGGCCCGTCTTCGTTCGCAGCGCAGTAGAACGTCAGGTCGACGCGTTCTTCAGCGCATCCATCGGCATCACGCGGCCGACGTCGCGGACTTGCGGCGATACGACCACACCAGCATGATCACGCCCGCTACGATCATCGGCATCGAGAGCCACTGCCCCATCGACAGACCGAACGACAGCAGGCCAAGGAAGGCATCCGGCTCACGCGTGAATTCGGCGAGGAAACGGAACGCTCCGTAGCCCACGAGGAACATGCCCGACACGGCGCCCACCGGACGCGCACGTCGCGAGAAGAACCACAGCAGCAGGAACAGCGCCACGCCTTCGAGCGCGAATTCGAACAGTTGCGACGGATAACGCGGCAGGCCGTGGAATTGCGCGAAGACCATCGCCATCGCGTTATCGGCCATCGCCTGGGGATGTGCAAACATCCACTGCGCGTCTTCGGCCGCCGCTTGCGGGAACAGCATCGCGAAACGCGAATCGGGCGACGTTACGCGTCCCCACAACTCGCCATTGATGAAATTTCCCAGCCGGCCGGCAGCGAGTCCCAGCGGAATCATCGGCGCAATGAGATCGGTGCCTTCGAGCAGCGAGTGCCCGCGGCGACGTGTGAACAGCCACATCGCGACCAGCACGCCGAGGAAGCCGCCGTGGAACGACATGCCGCCCTCCCACACCTTGAAGATGTCGAGAGGGTTTGCCAGATAGAACGACAGCTTGTAGAAGATCACGTAGCCCAGTCGTCCACCGAGAATCACACCGAGCACGCCGTAGAACAGCATGTCGTCGAGATCCTGCGGCTTCCAGCCTTGCGCTGCGATGGACGGCTGACGCACGCGCAGACGCCCCACGAGCAGGAACAGGATGAAGCCGACCAGATACATCAGGCCGTACCAGCGGATAGCGAGCGGGCCGAGATGAATCGCGACCGGGTCGAATTGAGGATGAATCAGCATGGATCAGAAGAATCGATTCGTGAACAAAAGTTCCGCCAGGGGGTGAAGGCACTGCCGTCGCAAGCGATTGCGGCCACGGCCCGTGCCATCAGGTGAGACGTGGCCCCGCCGAGCTATGGGTTGGGCAGCACGATACCACGAGCGCACGACCTCGCGGCGCACGCGAGCGCAGGCTCCATCATTGCGACGCTCAGGCCGAGAGCGTGGCCCCCGGCGGCGTGTGCGCGACCCCGCGCGCCGTCTCGAGAAAGCCTTCGAGCACCGGTGTGACTTCGGCGGTGCGCCAGAGCAGGCCCGTCTCGATGAACGTGCTCGTCTCACGCAGCGCCCGGTACGTCACGCCGGTGCGTCGCAGATGACACAGCGACTGCGGCACCAGCGCCACGCCCATGCCCGCCGACACGAGGCTCACAATGGTCTGCATCTGGATCGCCTCCTGTCCCACGCGCGGCGTCAGACCCAGCGCCGCATAGCATCCCATGATGATGTCGTAGAACGCCGGCGCCACCCGGCGCGGGAAGATCACGAGCGGCTCGTGCGCAAACTCGGCCAGACTGACCGGCGCACCGGGCAGGCCCTGCGTCTGTGCCGTCTGCACTTGCCCGGGGCTCTCGTGCCCCGTGTCGTCACGCCCGGCGGGCAACGCCAGCATCAGCGGTTCGCGAACGATCGGCAGGTAAGACAACTCGTTCGCGTAACGCGCAGGCACCGGCGGAATGAAAAGGCCTGCGTCGATGCGGCCGTCCATCAGCGCCTCGACCTGAACATCGCTCGTGGCTTCGAGCAGTTGCAGACGCACGCGCGGATAGCGCTCGCCGAACTCGCGCAGCAGCGGCGGCAGAATGCCGTAGTCCGCCGTCGAGACGAAGCCCAGCGACAGCGTACCCACCTCCCCGTGCGCAAGCCCCTGCGCAAGCGCGGGCAGCGCGTCGGCGTCCGCCAGAATGCGGCGCACTTCGGGCAGCAGTTGCCGCCCGACGGCCGTTAGCTCCACCGACCGGTTGGTGCGCACGAACAGCGGCGCCCCGAGCGACGCCTCCAGCGCCCGGATCTGCTGCGAGAGCGGTGGCTGGGTCATCGAGAGCCGTTGGGCGGCGCGTCCGAAATGTCGCTCTTCGGCTACCGCCACGAAGTATCTGAATTGACGTAAGTCCATGATATGTTTTTCGACTCAATCCGAGTCAAATAATATATTTGACAAGCATCCAAGGAAAGACGAATCTTGACGTCCGGCCGGATGGCACCGCTTGCGACGCGTAGCGCGGCATTGCCCGCCAGCACCCGCACCCGATTCGACGAATCTGCGAATGTGCGAATCGCGTAAAAAGGCGCCGACGGCCCCGGTTTTCGTTCATCCCACAAGCACAGCGTTTCAGACACGACCATGCCTCAATACCGTTCCCGCACCTCCACCCACGGCCGCAACATGGCCGGCGCCCGCGCCCTGTGGCGTGCCACCGGCATGACCGACGCCGACTTCGGCAAGCCGATCATCGCCGTGGTGAACTCCTTCACGCAGTTCGTGCCGGGTCACGTGCACCTGCGCGATCTGGGCGCCGTCGTGGCCAAGGAGATCGAGGCAGCCGGCGGCGTGGCCAAGGAATTCAACACCATCGCCGTGGACGACGGCATCGCCATGGGGCACGGCGGCATGTTGTACTCGCTGCCGTCGCGCGAACTGATTGCCGACTCGGTGGAGTACATGGTCAACGCGCACTGCGCCGACGCCATGGTCTGCATCTCCAACTGCGACAAGATCACCCCGGGCATGCTCATGGCCGCCATGCGCCTGAACATCCCCGTCGTGTTCGTCTCGGGCGGCCCGATGGAAGCGGGCAAGGTCAAGTCGGGCGACGGTCAGGTCATCGCCAAGATCGACCTGATCGACGCCATGATCAAGGCCGCCGATCCGAAGATCAGCGACGCCGAAGTGGCCGAAGTCGAACGCAGCGCCTGCCCGACGTGCGGTTCGTGCTCGGGCATGTTTACCGCCAACTCGATGAACTGCCTGACCGAAGCCATCGGTCTCGCGCTGCCGGGTAACGGCACCATTGTGGCCACGCACGCCTGGCGTCGCGGGCTGTTCGAGCAGGCCGGCCGCCTCGTGGTCGATCTGTGCCGCCGCTACTATCAGGAAGACGACGCCTCGGTCCTGCCGCGCAACATCGCCACCAAGGCCGCGTTCGCAAACGCCATGACGCTCGACGTCGCCATGGGCGGCTCGACCAACACGGTGCTGCACTTGCTCGCCGCCGCGCAGGAAGCGGGCGTCGACTTCAAGATGGCCGACATCGACCGCATCTCGCGCAACGTGCCGTGCCTGTGCAAGGCCGCGCCGGCGACCGACAAGTACCACATCGAAGACGTGCACCGCGCAGGCGGCATCATCGGTATTCTCGGTGAGCTCGCGCGCGGCGGGCTGCTCGACACGTCGTGCGGCAACGTCCACAGCGGCACGCTCGGCGAAGCCATCGCCAGGTGGGACGTGAAGGACAGCGCCAACGACCGCGCCCATACGTTCTATAGCGCCGCCCCGGGCGGCGTGCCCACGACCATCGCGTTCAGCCAGTCGTCGACCTATCCGTCGCTCGACCTGAACCGTGAAATCGGCTGCATCCGCGACAAGGAACATGCCTATACGAAGGACGGCGGTCTGGCCGTGCTGTACGGCAACCTCGCCGAGAAGGGCTGTATTGTGAAGACGGCCGGCGTGGACGAATCGCAGTGGGTCTTCACCGGCCGCGCACGCGTGTTCGAGAGCCAGGACGACGCCGTCGAAGGCATTCTGGGCGACAAGGTGCAGGCGGGCGACGTGGTCGTGATCCGCTACGAAGGCCCGAAGGGCGGCCCGGGCATGCAGGAAATGCTGTACCCGACGTCGTATCTGAAGTCCAAGGGCCTGGGCAAAACCTGCGCACTGTTCACGGACGGTCGCTTCTCGGGCGGCTCGTCGGGTCTCGTGATCGGTCACGCCTCGCCGGAAGCGGCCGAAGGCGGCACCATCGGTCTGGTGGAAGACGGCGACGTGATCGAGATCGATATCACCCAGCGCAAGATGCATCTGGCCGTGTCGGACGAGGAACTGGCCCGCCGCCGCGTCGCAATGGAAGCCCGCGGCGATCAGGCCTGGCAGCCGGTGAACCGCGAGCGCGTTGTCTCGCAGGCGCTGCAAGCCTACGCCGCGCTGGCCACCTCGGCCGACCGTGGCGCCGTGCGCGATCTGTCGCAACTGAAGCTGGCCAAGCGCGGATGAGCCTGTCGGCGAAGGCGGTAATCGCTTGAAACGGGCGGGGCGGCACGCGTCATGCGAGCGGCCCCGCCCGTGCAGTACCAAAGTCGTGAAGCGTGAAAAACGCGCGATGCAGCAGTGACAGGATTGACATTGGGCAGCGCCCCGGCCTCCGGAGGTGCCGCCGACGAGAGAGCGTGATACAACAACGCCTATGCGCGACGCTGCGACAGCCAGTGGCGTGGCGCATCCCCACAGGAGAGAGACGTCATGGCATTCAACCGTCGTTCGCGTCATGTCACGCAAGGCGTGGCACGCTCGCCCAACCGCTCGATGTTCTACGCGCTGGGCTACAAGGAAGAAGACTTCGACAATCCGATGATCGGCGTGGCCAACGGCCATTCGACGATCACCCCGTGCAACGCGGGATTGCAGCGTCTGACCGACGCCGCGGTAAACGCTATCAAAACCCATCAGGCCAACGCGCAGACCTTCGGCACCCCGACCATTTCCGACGGCATGTCGATGGGCACCGAGGGCATGAAGTATTCGCTCGTCTCGCGCGAAGTCATTGCCGACTGTATCGAGACGGCCGTGCAGGGTCAGTGGATGGACGGCGTGGTCGTCATCGGCGGCTGCGACAAGAACATGCCGGGCGGCATGATTGCGCTGGCGCGCATCAACGTGCCAGGCATTTACGTCTACGGCGGCACGATCAAGCCGGGCAACTGGAAAGGCAAGGATCTCACCATTGTCTCGTCGTTCGAAGCCGTGGGCGAATTCACCGCCGGCCGCATGACCGAGGCCGATTTCAAGGGCATCGAACAGAACGCCTGTCCGTCGACCGGCTCTTGCGGCGGCATGTACACGGCCAACACCATGAGCTCGTCGTTCGAAGCGCTGGGCATGTCCCTGCTGTACTCGTCGACAATGGCCAACCCCGATCAGGAGAAAGTCGACTCGGCAGCCGAATCGGCGCGGGTGCTGATCGAGGCCGTCAAGCAAGACCTCAAGCCGCGCGACATCATTACGCGCAAGTCCATCGAGAATGCCGTCGCGCTCATCATGGCCACCGGCGGCTCGACCAACGCCGTGCTGCACTATCTCGCCATCGCGCACGCTGCCGAGGTCGAGTGGAGTATCGAGGACTTCGAACGCATTCGTGCCCGCGTGCCCGTCATCTGCGATCTGAAGCCGTCGGGCAAATACGTGGCGACGGATCTGCACAAGGCCGGCGGCATTCCGCAAGTGCTCAAGATCCTGCTCGATGCGGGCCTGCTGCACGGCGATTGCATGACCATTACCGGACGCACCATCGCCGAAGAACTGAAAGACGTGCCGTCGGTGCCGCGCGCCGATCAGCACGTGATCTTCCCCGTCGAGCGCGCGCTTTATAAGGAAGGCCACCTCGCCATCCTCAAGGGCAATCTGGCCGAAGACGGTGCGGTGGCGAAGATCACCGGCCTGAAGAACCCGGTCATCACCGGCCCGGCGCGCGTGTTCGACGACGAACAAAGCGCGATGGAAGCGATTCTGAGCGACAAGATTCAGGCGGGCGACATTCTCGTGCTGCGCTATCTCGGACCGAAGGGCGGCCCGGGCATGCCGGAGATGCTCGCCCCGACCTCGGCCATCATCGGCAAGGGTCTCGGCGAGTCGGTCGGCTTCATCACCGACGGCCGGTTCTCGGGCGGTACGTGGGGCATGGTCGTGGGGCACGTTGCGCCGGAAGCGTTCGTCGGCGGCACCATCGCGCTCGTGCACGAAGGCGACTCGATCACCATCGACGCCCACAAGCTGCTGCTGCAACTGAACGTGGCCGACGATGAACTCGCGCGGCGTCGGGCAGCATGGAAGGCCCCTGCGCCGCGTTACACGCGAGGGGTGCTGGCGAAGTACGCCGCACTCGCGCAACCGGCCAACAAGGGCGGTGCGACCGGTTGATATCGCTTGAGTCGCTTGAAGTCGCTTGAAGTCGGTTGATGCCGACGAATCGACGCGATGAACGCAAGTCCGCGGCAAACCGCACAACGGCACGTCCCGCTCACTTGGCGGGCGTGCCGTTTTTTTCGTGCGTCGTCGTGCCGCGCCGGGCGCTCGGCTTGCGATCGTATAATGGCGCGTCGATGCACCTGCCCCCCACAGACGTCCGTCTCCCGCAGCCTTGCATCGGAATCCGTCAACGATCGGGGAGTATCGAATGAAGGGATTTGCCGGCGCGTGTGCCGGGGCAATGACGAGCGTGTGGCTGATGGTCGTGGCGGGCGCTGCCTTCGCGCAGACGAGCGAGCCGTCCGCCCCCGATTTACCGGCGGTGCAAGACACCCGCGCCATGGAAAAACTTGCCCGGGCGCGCAACTGCATGACGTGTCACGCCCCCGACCGTACCCTGCTCGCGCCCTCTTACCGCGACATCGCCAGACGCTACGCCGGACAACCCGGTGCTGCCGACGAGCTCGCCCGCGCCATTGCGGACGGCAGCCGGGGGAAATGGGGAAGTATTCCGATGCCGGCCAGTCTGCAACTCGCCCCTGGCGAGGCGAATCGGCTGGCGCAGTGGATTCTCGGGATGGCGCATCCGTCACGGTCGTGACGCAGAGGTCCGCTCGGGCGCCGGACGGTCCAGGTTGCCCGACCCGGACACCACGAAGCGATTCTCCCCTGTGCTACCCCTGTGCTACCCCTGTGAGCGGACCTGCTTCGCGACCTCTTCGATCACGGCCTGCCGGATGCGGTCCGGCAATTGCGACTGCAAGGTGTCGGCGACCTGCCGGCCAATGAGTTGCACCAGCCACGACGTCTGATCGATCAACGCGTCGTGACAGCGCTGCTCCACCATCGCGGTCATTTCATCGGCCAGTTGCCGCGTGAGCCGCGCGCTCACCCGCTCGGCGAAGACCGCAACGTCGGCCGGCACCCCGTCCTGTTCGACCGCCTGCGTCGTTGCGCCGGTGAGCGCTTCGGGCGACGGCGCGACCTCGCCGGGCGTGAGCACTTCGGTCAGCGTGGGAATGCCTGGATCGTTGCGCTCGGGCTCGTTCGTCACGGTCAACCTCGCTGGTCGTAGTTATTCAGGGTGTAGCCACGGTCGCGGTAGAAACGGTAACGCTCGCGAGCGCCCGACAGGTCCTCGGGCGCGTCGCCGATGATCTCCACCACACGCTCGAAGCGCGCGAAGTGCGTCGGCACGCTCCCCGCCAGATTGAGCAGCACCTGATGATGCTGGGCCTGCTCGTCGGGACCGGCCAGCACGACGGGCGTGCGAGCGGCGAGCGGGTCGCGGGCAAAGCAATGCGGCACGAACTCCAACGGCGAGAACGTCCACAGGGTCTGGTCGAACGCGCGCAGCACGTCGGGTTCCCCGACGACCACAAGCGTCTGCCCGGCCCCGTAGACCTTGCGCGCGAACCGGCACGCGTAATCGAGCCGGTTCGCCACATGCGTATGAAAGTCGACGCGCGTCACCGGGCTTCGCGATCCAGCAGGAACTGCGTGAGCAACGGCACCGGACGGCCCGTCGCCCCCTTGGCCGCACCGCTCTTCCATGCCGTACCGGCGATGTCCAGGTGGGCCCACTCGTACTTCTCGGTAAAGCGCGCCAGGAAGCAGGCGGCCGTCACGCTACCGGCCGGACGCCCGCCGATATTCGCCATGTCGGCGAAATTCGACTTGAGCTGCTCCTGGTACTCGTCTTCGACGGGCAGACGCCAGGCGGTGTCGCCCGTCGTGCGCCCGGCGGCAAGCAGTTCGTCGGCCAGCGTGTCGCTCTTCGAGAAGAGGCCCGAGTTCACGTGGCCGAGCGCGATGATGCACGCGCCCGTGAGCGTGGCGACGTCGATCACGGCCGCCGGCTTGAAGCGCTCCGCGTAGGTGAGCGCGTCGCACAGGATCAGGCGGCCTTCGGCGTCGGTATTGAGCACTTCGATGGTCTGGCCGGACATGCTGGTGACCACGTCGCCCGGCTTCGTTGCCTGACCGCTCGGCATATTCTCCGTGGCGGGCACGATGGCGATGACGTTGAGCTTGAGGCCCATTTCGGCGACGGCGCGGATCGTGCCGAACACGGAGCCTGCGCCGCACATGTCGTACTTCATCTCGTCCATGCCCTCGCCCGGCTTGAGCGAAATGCCGCCCGTGTCGAACGTCACGCCCTTGCCCACCAGCACGATCGGGGCCTGCTTGGCGCTGCCGCCTTCATATTTGAGGACGATGAACTGCGGCGGCTGGACCGAACCGCGCGCGACCGACAGGAACGACCCCATCTTGAGCGCCTCGATCTGCTTCGGCCCGAGGATTTCCGACTTGAGCTTGAATTCGCGCGCGAGCTTGCGGGCGGTGTCGGCCAGATACGTCGGCGTGCACACGTTGCCCGGCAGGTTGCCGAGATCCTTGGTGAGCGTCATGCCGTTGGCAATCGCCTCGCCGTGCTTGGCGGCCTGCTTGGCGGCCTTCAGATCGTGCGGTGCGACCGGGAAGACGACCTTGCGCAGCGCCGTATTGGCGGCCTCGGGCTTGCTCTTCATCTGCGTGAAGCGGTAGGTCGCCTCGCGCAGCGCGATCACCGAGGCGCGCACGGCCCACGCAGCGTCCTGGGTGACGACCTTGGCTTGCGGGAGCGTCCAGAGGGCGTCGGCCGCGCGCGAGGCGAGCACGGCGCGCACGGCGGCGCGGGTAGCCTCACCGAAGCCCTTTTGCGAGAGCTGGTCTTCACGGCCGAGACCGACGAACAGCACACGTGCCGGGCTCCAGCCGGCGACTTCGTGCAGCATTAGCGTGCTGCCGAGCTTGCCGTCGAGCTCGCCACGCTTGACCATGCGCGCGAGCAAGCCCTTGCTCGCGGCGTCGAGCGCCTTGGCGAGCCCTGCGAGCGGCTGCTGCTCGAACACGCCAACCACCAGACATTCGGTCTTTGCGTTGGCGAGACCGGCCTGGCCCGCCTTGGTCGAATCGAAGGCTTTTGTGCTAAAGTCCATCGCGCTTTCCTCGGGTAAAATTCGTACGAGCCGCAATTATCCGCTTTTTTCCGCGCTCGCCCAACCGCGAGAGCACCCCAACCGTCACCACATGATTTTTCAGCGTTCCCTGCAGCGCGAGCTGAACTACACCGCCGGGGCCGTCTTCATGGTGCTGATCACCGTCATGCTCACCACGATGATGATCCGTATCCTGGGCTTCGCCGCGTCGGGGAAAGCCGATCCGCGCGACGTTCTTGTGCTTATCGGCCTGGCCGTGATCGGCTACCTCGCCGTCATTCTGATCGTGACGTTGTTCGTCTCGATCCTGTTCGTGCTCACCCGGTGGTACCGCGACTCCGAAATGGTCGTGTGGTTTGCCTCGGGCCTGTCGATCACCGACTTCATCAAACCGGTGCTGCGCTTCGCCGCGCCCTATCTGGCTGTCGTCACCTTCTGCGCCCTGGTCGCGTGGCCGTGGGCGAATCAGCAGATCTCCCTGCTCGAAGCGCGCTTCGCCCAGCGCGACGACGTCTCGATGATCTCGCCCGGTCAGTTCCGCGAAAGCGCAGCGAGCCATCGCGTGTTCTTCGTCGAGAAAGTGTCCCCGGATTCCACGAAGGTGCATAACGTCTTCGTCTCCGGCACGGAAAACGGCAAGGTCAACGTGGTCGTCTCCAACAACGGTCATATCGAAACGGCCAAGGACGGCAACCGCTACATCGTGCTCGAAAAGGGGCGCCGTTATGACGGCGTGCCGGGCCAGCCCGACTACCGCGTGATGGAGTTCGAGCGCTACGGCGTGAAGATCGACAACCCGGCCGCGGCCGACACCGACAACACCCCGACCAAAGGCGTGCCGACGGCGCGCCTGTTCCGCGAGATCAAGAACCCGATCTTCCGCGGCGAAATCGTCTGGCGTATCGGTCTGCCGCTGCTCGCGCTCGCGCTCGTGCTGCTCGCCGTGCCCCTCGCCTATCAGAACCCGCGGCATGGACGTACCGTCAACCTCGTCATGGCCGTGCTCATCTATCTGGCGTACACCAACCTGCTGAGCCTGTCGCAGGCGTGGGTGGCGCAGGAGCGCATGCCGCTCGCCATCGGCGTGTGGCTGCTGCACGCGCTGGCGCTTGGCATCATCGTGCTGCTTTACGTGCGTCGCGTGCGTTTCCGCGGCCTGTTCGGGCGGCGCCGCAATAGCGCATCCGGCGGCATGGGCGCATCGGGAGGGGCTCGCTGATGCGCGTCTATGAGAAATACTTTGCGCGCCAGATCTATCTGGCGTTCCTGTTCGTGCTGCTCGCGTTCGTCGGCCTGTTCGTCTTCTTCGATCTGGTGAGCGAGCTCGGCGACGTGGGCCGGGGCGGTTACCGTTTCCAACATGCGTTGGCCTACGTGCTGCTGTTCGCGCCGCAGCGCATGTACGAAATCATTCCGGTCGCCTCGCTGATCGCCGCCATCTATGTCTGCGCGCAGCTCGCCGGCAACTCGGAATTCACCATCTTCCGTGTCTCCGGCCTGTCGACGGGGCAAGCGCTGCGCTCGCTGCTGAAGATCGGCTTTCCGATCGTGCTGGTGACCTTCGTCATAGGCGAGTACATCGCGCCGAACGCCGAGCAGCTTGCGCAGAAGATTCGCCTCGAGGCACTCGGCAGCTCGGTCTCGGCGGGTTTCCGCTCGGGCGTCTGGGTCAAGGACACCGTCGATCAGGATGGCCAGCGCCTCACCCGTTTCATCAACGTCGGCACGCTCAACCCCGATAACACCATCGCCAACGTTCGCATTTACGAGTTCGACGACAAACTGCGACTCGACAGCGTGCGTCTGGCCAAGCTGGGGCAGTTCGACGCGCCGAATTTCTGGAAACTGACCGACGTGTCGGAGACGGTTTTCAGCGCCATCGACGACACCACGGCGAGCAAAGACCCGTTGCGCGCGCTCGTGCAGAGCAAGCAGGTGCACATCGACACGGTGCAGATGCGCTCGGAGCTCACGCCGCAGATCCTGTCCGTGCTGATGGTCTCGCCGGACAACATGGCCATTGGCAGCCTGTACCGCTACATCGGCCACCTGAAGGAAAACCAGCAGAACACCGACCGCTACACCCTCGCGCTCTGGCAGAAGCTGCTTTATCCGTTCGCCGTCTTCGTGATGATGGCGCTGGCGCTGCCGTTCGCCTATCTGCACGCGCGCGCCGGGGCCATCGGCCTGAAGGTGTTCGGCGGGATCATGCTCGGCATGAGCTTCCAGTTGCTCAACAACCTGTTCTCGCACCTGGGGCTGCTCAACACCTGGCCCGCGTGGTTCACGGCAGCGTTACCGTCCCTGCTTTATCTGGTGCTCGCCATCGGGGCGTTGCGCTGGGTAGACAAGCACTGAGGCGCCCATCATGAGTCATCGCCCCGGCGTCATCCTCTTTGCACACGGCTCGCGCGATCCGCGTTGGGCCGAGCCATTCGAGCGACTGCGCGAGAAGTTGAGCGCGCAGCGTCCGTCGGCGGACGTCCGGCTCGCCTTTCTGGAGCTGATGACGCCGAATCTGGCCGACGCGGTGAGCGCCATGACGTCGCAAGGCACGACCGACATCACGCTGGTGCCGGTCTTTCTGGGACAAGGCGGCCACGTGCGGCGTGATCTGCCCGCGCTCGCCGAGGCGTGCCGCGCCGCCCACCCCGGCCTCACGCTGCGCGTGAGCGCGGCCATCGGCGAAGACGATCAGGTGCTCGACGCCCTGGCCAACTACTGCGCAAGAATGATGGACGGGCAGTAAGCGCAAGCTGAAAACGAAAAACGGCGTCACAGTCATCTGTGACGCCGTTTTTTCATGGTTTCGATCGATTCGGTCGACGAATACCAGCGAATACCAGCGAATTCGAACGCGTACGAACGACGACGAACGTGTCGCCAACGGACAGCCCTCGTCGTCAGGCCGCCCTCACCGCCTGCTGCGCCCCATCATGCAACGCCACGGCATCCGCGTTGGCGAACGCCTCACCGATGAGCAGCACGCTGGGCTGCGAGGCGTCGAACCACGAGGCCGCCAGCCCTTGTCCCAGATCGTCCAGCGTGAGCCGCACGCGCCGCTCGCGCGACGTCGTTGCCGCTTCGACAATCGCCACAGGCGTCGACGCCGGCTTGCCGGCCGCCATCAGCGCCATTGCGATGCGTTGCGCACTATCGCGTCCCATATAGTAGACGAGCGAGTCCGCGGATGCCTGCGCCGCGATCTCCGCCGATTCGGGGGCGCGGCTCTGCGTGGCGAACGCCACACTGCGCGCCACGCCGCGCAAGGTCAGCGAACGCCCCAGCGTCGCCGCACTCGCCAGCGCGGCCGTAATACCCGGCACGACGGCAACCTCGATCCCGGCCGCCTCCAGCGCGCGCAACTCCTCGTCCGCCCGCCCGAACAGCATGGGATCGCCGCCTTTCAGGCGCACGACAACCGCATGCGTCAGCGCGTGATCGATCAGTTGCTTATTGATGAAGTGCTGCGCGCTCGACTGTTTGCCGCAGCGCTTGCCCACCGCGATCAGCTTGGCCTGCGGGCACAACGCCAGCATTTCCGGCTCGACGAGGGCGTCGTGCAGCACCACATCCGCTTGCGCGAGCAGACGCGCCCCGCGCACGGTAATCAGATCCGCAGCGCCGGGACCGGCACCGACCAGATAGACCTTGCCGGGCGCCGAGGCAGATTGTGAAAGCGTCGTCGTCATGATGCAGCCGTTGTTCAGTGAATCGACATCGGCGCCGTCGCGTGCGCCGTATGTCATGTCATGCGAAAAAGTGTTTTGGCGTGATGCGGATCGAAACGCGCCGAAGCCGCCGTCACATTGCTATCGAGCCGCCATCAGGCCGCCAACGCCCGGATCATACCGGCGGCGACCGTGTGGTGCGTGGCTTCGTCGATCAGCACGAACGCACCCGTGGCGGGGTTCGCATCATACGTGTCGGCGGCGACCGGCTTTTGCAGGCTTAACTGCACGCGGCCGATATCGTTCATGGCGAGCGTCGTCTTGTCGGTGCCGTGCGAGAGCGTGCTGACGTCGAGCACCGTATCCACGCTGCCGACCTTCACATACACCGTGCTCGTGGCCTGCTTGAGCAGATACTTGCGCTGCGGCGCGAGGGCCTCTTCGTCGAACCAGCAAACGTCCGCCGAGAGCTTACGCGACGGTTCGAGCACCGACTCCGCGCTCACGAACGTGTCGCCGCGCGACACATCCACGTCTTCCGTCAGACGAATCGTCACGCACAATCCGGCAAATGCTTCTTCGAGCAGACCGCGCGGTCCGACGATTTCGGCAACCGTCGCCGTACGTCCGGCGGGCAGCACGCGCAGCGTCTGGCCCACACGGACCGTACCCGATTCCACGCGGCCCATGTAGCCACGGAAATCGTCGGCCTGCGAGCCGTCCTGACGCGCCACCAGTTGCACCGGGAAGCGCAGCTCGCCGCCCGTCTGCGCGACCGGCAGCGATTCGAGCACGTCGAGCAGCGGCTCGTCCTGATACCAGGGCATGCGCTCGCTGGCGTACACGATGTTGTCGCCCTTGAGCGCCGAGACCGGCACGAAGCGAACGTCTTGCAAGCCGAGGCGGTGCGCGAGTTCCAGATAGGCGGCGCGAATGGCGTCGAACGTCGTCTCGCTGTAATCGACCAGATCCATCTTGTTGATGGCGACGATCACGTGCTGCAAGCCGAGCAGCTTCACGATGGCGCTGTGGCGCTTGGTCTGCGCGAGCAACGCCGTGCGGCCATCGACTTCGGTCACGCGCGTAGCGTCGATCAGCACGATGGCGGCGTGCGCCGTCGATGCACCCGTGACCATGTTGCGTGTGTATTGCTCGTGGCCCGGCGTGTCCGCGATGATGAATTTGCGGCGAGCCGTCGTGAAGTAACGGTAGGCGACGTCGATGGTAATGCCCTGCTCGCGCTCGGCTTCGAGGCCGTCCGTGAGCAGCGAGAAGTCGATGTCTTCGCCCGCGGTGCGCTTGTTCTTGGCGCGTGCGAGGGCAGAGAGCTGGTCGGTCAGCACCGACTTGCTGTCGTACAGCAGACGGCCGATCAACGTGCTCTTGCCGTCGTCGACGCTGCCTGCCGTGATGAAACGCAGCACGCCGAGGTCTTCCTGATGCGGGGTGAGGCTCATGATCTTTTCAACTCGATTGCGAGGCCCGGGGCGGCAATTCCGTGACGGTGCGCGCGCCCTGCGGGCCGGTGTCTCTGAACGTGGGACTGATGGCCGTGGCGATCGAAGCGCTTCAAGGGTTCAAAGGCTTCCATCGCGTTGCCAAATCAGAAATACCCCTGCTTCTTGCGCTGCTCCATGGCCGCCTCGGACGTCTGATCGTCCATACGCGTGGCGCCGCGCTCGGTGATATCGGTCACGGCCGTCTCGGCGATGATCTCCACCGGGCTCGACGCAACGCTCGCGACCGGGCAGGTGCAACTGATGTCGCCAACCGTGCGAAAACGTACCGACGCCAGTTCGCTCGACTCGCCGTCCTGCTTGGGCGTGAGCGGCGTGACCGGCACGAGCAGGCCGTTACGGCGCACGATTTCGCGCTCATGGGTGTAATAGATCGAGGGCAGATCGAGGTTCTCGCGCGCGATGTATTGCCACACGTCCAGCTCGGTCCAGTTCGAAATCGGGAACACGCGCAGATGCTCGCCCTTATGCAGACGGGCGTTGAACAGATGCCAAAGTTCCGGGCGCTGCGCCTTCGGATCCCACTGACCGAATTCGTCGCGAAACGAGAAGATGCGCTCTTTCGCACGCGCCTTTTCTTCGTCGCGACGTGCGCCGCCGATCATCGCGTCGTAGCCGTGTTCGGCAATCGTCTCGAGCAGCGTGACCGCCTGCGCGGCGTTGCGCGAATCGTTCTCGCGACGCAGACGCACCGTGCCGCGCGCGATCGAGTCTTCCACGTGCCCGACGACCAGCTCGGCGCCGAGTGCCTTGGCGTGACGGTCGCGAAACTCGATCACTTCAGGATAGTTGTGGCCGGTGTCGATGTGCACGAGCGGGAACGGGAGTTCGGTCTTGCGGCCCGGGCCGAGGCCGAACGCCTTGAGCGCCAGATGCAGCACCACGACCGAGTCCTTGCCGCCCGAGAACAGCAGCGCGGGCTTGCGGCACTCCGCCACGACCTCACGCAGGATGTACATCGATTCGGCTTCGAGCCAGTCCAGATGATCCATTCGCGAGCCATTGGCCTGCGCGACTTCGTGCATCGCACCCATAGTGTTCCCTTCCTTGACGATTCCGAGATTTCCGAGATTCGGTTTGCCGCGATGTGCCGTCGCAGTTGCGCCGTCACATCGCCATCTATCTTGTTTGCCCGACTATCCAGCCGGTGCGTCCGATTCAGCTCGACTGCACCGAGACCGGGATCTTGCTCAGGTTGCCCGCGTGCAGCCCGCATTCCTTGCTGTCGCGCGACTCCCACCACCAGCGCCCTGCCCGGCTGTCTTCACCAGGGCGGATGGCGCGCGTACACGGCTCGCAGCCGATGCTCGGGTAGCCACGCGCGTGCAGCGGGTTGACCGGCACATCGCGCGCGGTGAGGTAAGCCCATACCTGCGCTTCGGTCCAGTCGAACAGCGGGTTGTACTTCGCGATGCCACGGGCGTCGTCCTGCTCCGCGAACGCCAGTTCGCCGCGCGTGACCGACTGCTCGCGGCGCTGGCCGGTGAGCCAGGCATCGGCATCGGCCAGGGCACGGCCCAGGGGCTCGACCTTGCGGATCTGGCAGCAGGCCTTGCGCAGGTCCACGCTTTCGTAGAACGCGTTCGCGCCGTGCTCGGCCACGTACTGCTCGACGGCGTCGGCTTGCGGCGCGTACTGGGCGACGTCATAGCCATAGCGCGACTTGATCTTGTCGATCATGCCCAGCGTCTCGTCGTGCAGACGTCCGGTATTGAGCGTGAAGACGGTAATCGGGAGTTGTTGACGCAGAATCACGTGCGTGAGGAGCATGTCCTCGGCGGCGAGGCTGCTCGCAAACTTCACGTTACGATGCGAAGCCGCGATGCGTGCGAGGCGCTCGGCCAGCACGGCTTCCATTTCGTCGAGCAGCGCCATGTTCTGATGCTCGGCATCGGCCACGTTCGACGGCACGGCTGCCGGGGTGGGTTCCCAGCGCGATTCGTTTCGCATTTCGCGAACTCCTTGTTATAGGTGGGATGTCAGCCGACCAGCTTGACGGCCGCGAGCGTGAGCGTTGCCGCCAGCGCCGCGCGCACGATGCGCTCGGGCAGATGACGAGTGAGCTTCGCGCCCAGCCAGATCCCGGGCAGGGAGCCGATCAACAGACTGCCGAGCAGGGCCCAGTGCACCGTCTCTAGCCAGATATGACCCAGCGCGGCAATGGCCGTGAGCGGCACCGCGTAGGCAATATCGGTACCGGCGACTTCGGCCGGTTCCAACTGCGGGTACAGCATCAGGATCAGCGTCGCGCCCACGGCACCGGCGCCAATCGAGGAAATCGTCACTAGCACGCCGATCACTGCGCCTACCACCACGGTGGCAACGATCTGCGAGCGGCCCGTCAATTGCCAGGTGGGATGTGCGCGCAGCGTCGCGAGCAGCTTCGCGCGAAACAGTAGCGAGAGCACCGTGAGCAGGACCGACGCCGCAATCGTCAACTTGATGACGTGCAGCGCCGAATCGTCGATGCCGCCCAGGCGTTTCAGGAAAAGGATCGTTACGAGCGCCGCCGGCAATGCGCCAAGCGTGAGACGCCGCACGATGTGCCACTTCACGTGGCCGTGCGAGCGGTGCGCCACCGTGCCGAAGCTCTTCGTGATGGCGGCGAACGCGAGATCGGTGCCCACCGCGACCGGCGCAGCGTAACCCAGCAATAGGGTGAGCAGAGGTGTCATCAGCGAGCCACCGCCTACACCGGTCAGACCGACCAGCAGGCCGACGCCAAATCCGGAAAGGGGTTCGAGCCACAGCGACATGGATGACGTTCCTGGTGCTTCCTAAATGACTGCAGGGAATAACGTTATCGAAACAGTGGCACCCACTGTAATGAAAAGGCTATATACTTCAAACGAATTAAAAATTGTTTGTATATTTTCTAAAGTTATACAAATGAACTTGCACCAGTTTCGTTTCGTGCGCGAGGCCGTCCGCCAGAATTTCAATCTGACGGAGGCCGCCAAGGCACTATTTACCTCCCAACCGGGCGTGTCCAAGGCCATCATCGAGCTTGAAGAAGAGCTCGGTGTGGATATCTTTGCCCGCCACGGCAAGCGCATCCGTAATCTGACCGAGCCCGGGCGCATCATCTTCGAGTCTGTCGAGCGAATCCTGATGGAGGTGGAAAGCCTCAAGCGGATCGGCAAAGACTATGCCGCGCAAGATCAGGGCAGCCTGACGATTGCCACCACGCACACGCAGGCGCGCTACTCGCTGCCCCACGCGGTGGCCGAGTTCAAGAGGCGCTACCCGAAAGTGCGTCTCTCCATATTGCAGGGCAGCCCGACGCAGATCGCCGAGATGGTGTTGCACGATCAGGCCGACCTGGCCATCGCGACCGAGGCCATCGCCGGCTATAAGGATCTGGTGTCGCTGCCTTGCTATCAGTGGCAGCACGTGGCGGTGGTCCCCCCCGACCATCCGCTGCTGCAACTGTCGTCCGTCGGCATCGAGGATCTGGCGAAGTATTCGCTGATTACTTATGACCCGCAGTTCGCCGGCCGCGCCAAGATCGATCAGGCGTTCGCGTTGCGTCATGTGCAACCGGACATCGTGCTCGAAGCCATCGACGCCGACGTCATCAAGACTTACGTCGAACTGGGGCTGGGGGTGGGGATTCTCGCCGGCGTGGCGTTCGACCCGGAGCGCGATCGCAATCTCCGGGCGATTCAGGTGGGACATCTGTTCGGGACCAACGTGACACGCGTCGCCCTCAAGCAGGGGGCCTATCTGCGCGGATATGTCTTCACGATGGTTGAGCTGCTTTCACCGATTCTGACCCGCAAGCTGGTTGAGCAGGCGCTGCGGGGTGAGCACGAGAGCTACGAGCTTTGAGTCGTGAGCCCTGACGGGATCATCCTTTCATCTGCGGACTCTCCTGGGATAGTTCGCGGGTGACGGGATGAGGAGGTACCGCTACCGGGCCAACCGCCTTTCGCAATTTCGCCAACTCCATCTGAGTCACGGGCGACGGCCTCAGTGCCGGAGGCGCTTCCGAAGCGCCCTTGAGCATGTCCCGGAACGTTTTCTGCAAATTCTCCACTCGCTCGAATTTACTCGCGAAAATCATCGGCTCGTGAAGACGGTGCATGACGCGAAGATCGTGCAGCTTCGTGTTGATTGCCTTCAGATTGTCGACAGTCTTCGTATCCGCCCGATCGAAGCTGTAACCCTGGATGTCGACATTGCTCAGTGCTTTGAACATCGCTTTGAAGGCGCTCGTTCTGACACGTCCGTGACTGTTCAGCGAGTGCGGCGCGGTGGCGCTGTCGATGACTTGCTTCGCGTCGGCGATTTGTTGGGCGAATGATGGCGCGGCTTGGGGAGAGAGTCTCATGCTTGCAGATATCGAAATCAAACCTCAGGGGAAAATGCGCAACGGTGGGTTTGTCACTGGGCTGTGCGCTACGAATGACCCGCCTCGTCAATACCTCGTTCCCCTTCCAGTTCGTCTGAATGGCGAATCGGGAAATACCTTCCCGAGACCCGCCTTAATCCGAAAGCGTTGTCACGAAAGCAGAAAAGAAAGTCCTGCTGTGCCGTGGTCGAACGCTGGCGCCACGCTCCACGAATCGATGAGCGATTCGGGCATCGAAATATCCGATACGAGGTGCGTCGCAGGGCGCGAGAAGCACGGATCGCAACGGGTCCGCCAGGGAAGTATTTTTCTCTGTTAGCCGAACGCAACCCGTGCGGTATGCTTACGCGATTCGATCAAAAGGAGACCCCATGCGCTCACCTCTTCGCGGCATCCGCTTCTCGGGTGTATTGCTTGCCATGGCCCTGGCCGGCGTTGCAACGGCTGCCCATGCCGACCTCACCGTCGGCATCGATCTGTCCTCGACGGGCCCGGCGGCAGCCATCGGTATCGCCAGCAAGAATGCCATGCAGCTCTGGCCCGACCAGATCGGCGGCCAGAAGGTGCACTACATCTTCCTGGATGACGCCTCCGATCCCGGCACCGCCGTGAAGAACACGCGCAAGCTCATCAGCGAGAACAAGGTAGACGTCATCGTCGGCCCGAACATCACGCCGAGCGCTTTGGCCATGCTCGACCCGATCTCCGAGTCGGAAACGCCGATGATCACGCTGATCGGCTCGGCCGTTGCCGTGGAGCCGCAGGACGCCAAGCGTCGCTGGGCATTCAAGATGGCCGCCAACGATTCGGCCATGGCGGATGTGATGACGCGCTATATGGCGAATCACGGCGTCAAGACGGTGGGGTTCATCGGCTTTGCCGACGCGTATGGCGATAGCTGGCTGAAGGAATTCACGAAGTTCGCCGAGCTGCGCAAGTTGAAGATCGTCGCGCAGGAGCGATTCAACCGCACGGACACGAGCGTGACCGGTCAAGCGCTGAAGCTGATGTCGGCCAAACCCGACGCCATCCTGGTCGCCGGGTCAGGCACGCCGGCGGCACTGCCGCAGCGCACGTTGCAAGAGCGCGGCTACACCGGAAAGATCTACCAGACGCACGGCATCGCCACGTATGACTTCGTGCGTGTGGGCGGCAAGGACGTGGAAGGCACGCTCTTCCCGACGCAGCCGGGGGTCGTCGCCAAGACGTTGCCGGCGGGGCATCCGGCGCGCACGGCTGCACTGGCGTTCACCAGGAAGTACGAAGCCAAGTACGGCGCGGATACCGTGACGCAGTTCGCTGCCGATGCGTACGGCGTATGGGACCTGCTCAACGACGCCGTGCCGCGCGCTGCGAAGACCGCATCGCCCGGCACCCCGGCATTCCGGGTGGCGCTGCGCAACGCACTGGAATCGACGCATAACCTCGCAATCCCCAACGGCATCATGAATCTGAGCCCACAGGATCACGTGGGGCTGGATCAGCGCGCGGGGGTGATGGGGCAGATCAAGAACGGCAAGTTCGTGTACGTTTCTGATTGATTCCGGGTCGATACCTCATGGCGTCTGTCGGGTTGGCTTGCGACCCAACAGCAGAGGCCATTGGATGCAAACAAGGCGGGCTTGTGGCCGAGGGAAATTTCGGTCATAATCTCGCCTTCGTCCGGTGAGCCTCAAGGTTTATCGAACGAGTCACGCTGCGGCACCGCTCGGTGCACGCACACCTGCCCAGGTGGTGAAATTGGTAGACGCAGGGGACTCAAAATCCCCCGCCGCAAGGCGTGCCGGTTCGATTCCGGCCCTGGGCACCAAGCAGCATGCGAGTTTTTTCGGTAGTACCCGCTAACAAAAATATTCATCATTGCGGAATATTCCGCAACTAATAGTAGCTGTGGGTCGTCGTAAAATTTTGACGCATGCGCGGTTTCGCGTTGTATTGATGCGCGTTCGTTGATACGATCGGACTACACAGCGCATGCATATAAGCGATGAGCAAACCAATAGCAAAGCCATCACGAGGTGGCGGAAGCACGGGGAAGAAGCAACAACGCGCAAATGTCTCATGGGCACAGGCTGTCCGAGACATGGTTACAGCATCTATCAATCGCGGGCAACTACCGCTGTTTGGGTTCTTCTTCATCATCGTAGTTCTGGTATTGAAGATGCCCGCAGAGGACGTGTCTCGTCTCGTGTTTGAGCTGCTTGCCTGCCTGAAGCAAGGTGAGTTGATCGCATACATTGTGTCTGGCCTCTTGGCCTTGGGATGGTTCTGGCACGCCAAAGTTATGCGAAAGATCAGCAGCGACGAGTTCGACCGTATTGGGAACGAAAAATCGCGACTCCAGTCCCAAGTAACAGGCGTTCCATACAAATCTAGTGATAAGCCATGAAAACGTTGATCCTAATCGCGATGGTGTTGGCGATGTGGCATTACGTGTACGACGGCATAATCGCCCCTTCGATTCGGCAGCACCTTCGGAATAGGCTGTTTGCGCTTCGTGACGAGCTTCGCGAAGTTCAGGAATCCGAGTTATCGAAAGATGATCAAGCGGCCTTTTGGTTTGTACACACTGGTATTAACAATTTTCTCAACCGACTGCCAGGCATCACCATTGATCGCAGCCGAAAGATTCAGAGCGTAGTCGAGCAGGATAAAGAGCGCGAACGTATTTTTGTTGAGCATTTGAACAAAGTGCTGAACGCGGAGAATCCTGTAATACGATCGGTTTTTAAAAAGACGAACGATGTTCTTCGTCAAGCCATGATGACTAATTCAGGCGGTTGGTTCGTGTATATCGTCCCGATAGCCGCGTCTTTTGTCCTAATGGACTCTTTTTCGCGTTTGGCTAGACACTTGCTTCTCGCGCCGGCGTCGTCTATTGACAAACTTTTTCCGTCGGCTCGACGATCACATCGGTAGCCGATGTCGATGCCGTAAATACAGAAGGCCCGTTAAATACGGGCTCTTTTTGTTGCTGATTTTGTTTTAATTTCTGTGTTTTTGCACAGTATTTCATGCTGGTTCACCTCCCTCACTAGCTCCACGAGGGAGGCCGCCATGCGAGCGTCACACCTCACCCATTTCATCATCATCCCCTTCCGCAAAGGGGCTGGTGGCGATCTGCTGCCCGTCGAGGTGCGTCCGGCCGGCACAAGCGTCGGCGCGGTGCGCGTCGCTCATTCGATGCGCGAACGTCATGTCGGCGTGGCCGCCTACGAAGTCCTGCTCGACCCCGACACCGGGGCGATGGAATCGCCGAAGGCCCTCTTTCAGCACGGTCGAATTCCGGCGATCGACGAGCATGCTGCGGCATACTATGCCTCTCAATCCCCGTCCGTCAAAACAGACCATCGACCAGTTGCGCAGCTTGTGGCTCACAAACAAGGATCCGGACGTCCGGCGTGCGCTCGAAGAAGTCGCGTTTTGCCGGTGGGAAGCTCAGCGAAAGGACGAGGTGCTGCGGGAAGTTGAGACGCTTTACGTGGTGATCCACCAAGCATGGCGGGAGGAGGTAGGTAGCACCCTGATTGCGCTGGAATGCCTCAAGGCGCTACTTGGGGAACGTAGGACGACCAAGCGGGAATCCCCGCGAATTCCTGGAGCACCGCCCCGATAAGCGGTCGCATCGACTGACACGAGCCATGATCCGAAGTGAACCCGAGAATGGACGGCCCCGCCCTGCTCAAGCGCGCACCTAAGCTGAGCGAGTTCCGGTATGAAGGGGGTTGGGATGAGTGGTGGGAGAAGCCAGAGCCGGAGGTACGGCGCAGACGCTAACTGCCTAGCTTGCCGTGGGTTGCCCCACGAAAGTTCGAATCAAAGGCAGCAGACTCGACGCAATCAATCCGTTCGATACATCGGAAATGTGATCGCCATAGCTGTATAGGAACGCACGGCCGCGCCACATCGAGCACTCATCGGCAGCAACGTCACAAAGAACCGGCGTCGGGTCGTAGACGAGAACATTGGGAAAGCTGTCTTTCAAACGAGCGACCATCGCACGATATCCCTTCGTGTCCTTGTAGAACTCCTCGAGCGTCATCGAGCATGTCGCGGGCTTTCGGTAGGCCAGCAGATGATTGAACACTGTTGATGACGTCTCACGCGACGTCATGCACCGCTTCGGATCTGCGAGTTCTGGATTGTCGATTGTGAATACGACGCGCTTATGGGCAGCTTCCAACGCGGCCACCGTGGCCGCGAGCCCAGCTTCACCCGAATCGGTTGCACGCCGCCCATTGCCCTGGGCTGGGTATCGCTTATCCGATATAGCCCACTTCGCACCAGTGATCAGCACGAGCTTGATATTTTCATCCTGGATCAGCGCGTTTAGCGCCACCCGGTTCGCACGATCACAGTCTGGATCGATGTTCGCACCGATCATCGGGGGACAACTCGGGCGGCCGATATGCAACCATCTCATAGACGGGTCCGATTCGCGCACGATTCCCCAGTACAACGCATTGGCATGGCTATCCCCCCAAACAGCGGCGGTTGGCACCTGCCGTTTATCGTGATAGCACCATAGAAAGAGCCCCGCGTCCGCTGCGGGCACACCGCATCCGGGTTCGACAAGGTCATTCCCCTTACCGAGGCTGGCGGTAGCCAGATCTGCGTTGACCGTGTTTTCCGCGTTGATGGCAGTGACTGCTCTTGAAGCTACCCCGCCATCCGTCAACACACCGAAGCCGACAGCACCACAGAACCAGACGATGGCGCAAAGCACCACCGGCCTCGCGAGGATGCGAGGCTTGGATCGCAAGGGCACTTCCACCAGCCGATACGTGAGGTATGCGAGAACCAGTGCCACGACCAGCAATCCTATTCGAACAGCAACAGGCGGCGGCCCAGCAAAAAGTATGTTCGCGAACGACAACAGTGGCCAATGCCAAAGGTATAGCGGGTAACTGATCAAGCCGATGAATACGGCAACGGGGTGAGCGAGCAGTTTCCTATTCAGCCACGCTTCGGGGCCTGCAGCGATAACGAGTGCAGAACCAACCACAGGGAACAGCGCGCGCCACCCGGGGAATACACTGTCTGCTTTCAACAAAGCAATCGCGCCGACAATCCCGGCAATTCCAAGCACGGTGGCGATATTTACCAGCCTCGAATTTTCACGAAGCGCCGACGAGAAGCGCGGCGCGCACGCCAATGCAGCTCCCACCAGCAATTCCCAAAATCGAGGGATCGGATGGTAAAAGGCATACACCGGGCTGCGGTACGTGAGCCATACGCTAATCGCGAACGACGTTACAAGTCCGAGCTGCAGCATGAGATATCGCGGCATGCGAATACGCCACACAGCGTAGAGCATGAGCGGCCAGACGAGGTAGAACTGCTCTTCTACCCCAAGTGACCACAGATGAAGCAATGGCTTCATCTCTCCTGACGTATCAAAGTACCCAGTCTCGCCACGCAACACAAAGTTGGAAATGAATGCCGCACCGCCAGCGACGTGCCGACCGAGTGCTGCAAACTCGTCGGGAAGCAATGAAATCCAGCCGAACGCAAGACTCGCCGCTAGAACTAGACCTAACGCGGGGAAGATGCGCCGTACGCGGCGAGCGTAAAAATCGAAGATGCTGAAGCAACCGGCGTCGATTTGGGTGATTAGGATCGACGTGATCAGATAGCCAGAGATCACGAAGAATATGTCGACACCGACAAACCCTCCGGGAAGCCCCGACGGAAAAGCGTGAAACACCAGAACCGACAACACCGCTACTGCGCGAAGTCCGTCAATGTCCGCCCGATACGCACGGGCACGGACGTTCCCCGGATTGCTATTCACTTAGTTTTTCTCGACTCATTATTTTCGGATGCCATATTACACTGAAAGCAAAGCGTCGAATCAGGTGCAAGCAGAGCAAATACCAAGGTGAAAATTGTTCAGCGAAAAAACGATTAAGGCCCGGGAAAAGATAGCCATAACTATATTTTTCTAAGTTTTACTCATTAAAATTAGCTTTCACTCTCAGAACATCACCCGCACCTTCGACGTCATTACCAATGCTCGGCACCGAAAAGTCGTCCCCCCCAATACATCAGCCAACGGCGCCAAGCCGGTACGCACGTCACTGACAACGCTTCGCGCAAAACATGGTCGGCTGTCTCACGATCAACTGGTTTGGTCGTGTACAGCCAGTCGTGCACGACGGCTGCCTCGTTCGACGTGCCGCCGGTCAGCCAGTACACCAGCGGCAGCCGAGGCACCAAGGTCGGTGACATACCCGCGCGGCAAAACGAATATCTCGCCGGCGACATCCGACTGATACACAAGCGCCCGCACGATCCGCCACCAGCCGTCATCGCAGCCAGTGGCGTTTTCCATCACCATGGCGACCAATCGCATGACCGCGCGCAACAACGCGCGCGCGACGCGAAGAAGGGCGTCGTGATGAAAGCCATCGATGTACGCTTTGTCCGACTCGACGTGCGGCGGTATCCCTCCGAATCCGATGTTCGCGCATCTGTCCTGAACGCCGCAGGAAACACCACGGATCTAAAGTCTGCAGCCTGACACCAAGCGCAAGAACTTCGCCCCGTCCGCCGGCATCCATGTCGCCACCCCAATCTCATTCGATAACGTCAGAGCGGCCATCGGACACAGCATTTCACCAACGCATTCCTCGTCATAACAGTACGGGATTTCCGAAACTCTCGTCGCTGAACCTTCTCGCCCCACAACGTCTTGCCGTTTGAAGGCAATACCACGATCCCTCGCGAAAACCGCCTAGCACATAGCACCAAGCAAAGTCCGTGTCCCCACATCCATTTGGGAAACGACCAACGTCTTTCGAGCACAGGCCTCTCAAATCTTTTATTCGGACGTTGCTGAAACTCAAGTCACTTCACGCCTGCGATGATGAAAACACCCCCCCGATTTTCAATCGCAGACTCGACCAGGGAGAGACAGATGAGTGACTCGAACGACGACATCGTGAAACCTCGCGACACTGTCACGAAGGAGAGGCGCAAGGTCGACGGGATACGGAAGGTACCGACCTCGCTGGCAAGAACGGGATATGTCGTGTGGTTCCATGAGCACGGTGAGTACCTGGGGCTGGCATGGAATGAATCGGCGGCGGAGATCGAGAGAGCGCATGTCACGGATGCCGATCATGCGATTTACTTCGAAACGTTCGCGCAGGCGGCTATCGCGTGCCACAAGTTCATCAGTCCCTGTCGCGTCCTCCATTCACCCGGCCCCGGAGAACGGCCGAAGCTGATGGGGTAGTTCGAATTGACGGCCCGTCGGCAAAGACGGGCCGTCAACCCGCCTTGAATTAGCTCCGCGTGCCGGAAGACGTTAGCCGTCCCACACCGGCTGTACATGGCTAAGCGACTTTCGAGAGAAAGTGAGTGGCGGCGACCAATGCTGTGCCAACCGTCACGATGGTTCCAATCAGGCGCCACGTCAGTAAATGCAACTCTCGGTGCAAGCCCACACCAAGCCCCTGAAAGTCGGAGCGCAATTCGCTGATGTCCTTGCGCACGCCCACGAACTCGGCCGCCATATCGTGACGCACGGAGGTGATCTCTCGCGCAACCTCGCTGCGCACCTCTCCGATTTCCTGATGCATTTCAGTCCGCAAGCTACTGAATCCCCGATGCATCTCATCCTGCAAGGCTACGAGCCCCTGATGCATTTCTTTCCGCAAACCGCCAAGCTCCCGATGCATGTCAGTTCGCAAACCGCCAAGCTCCCGATACATTTCAGTGCGCAGTCTACTGAACCCCTGATGCATTTCAGTGCGCAGGCTACTGAACCCCTGATGCGTTTCGGCTCGTGAGCTACCGTGCTTCTCATGGATCTCGACCCGTAAGCTGCCAAAGCCTTCGTGCATTTCAGCTCGCAACCCGCCGTTCTGCTGATGCATTTCGGCACACACGGTCCCGATCTCTCTGGCCAGATCCTCCTTCGTCGCGAGCTTAGGCAGTACCGCCTCGATGGCCGTCATACGTTCGTGCAACAGCATCTCGTCGTGCTTGTCTTTGGCATCGCCGTGACTCGCTTTCGAACGCGCGACACGTGAGTCAATTTTCCGGAGTGTTCCCATTTTCATCTGCACCTTCTGCCGCGTCTTCGCACTCACTTCGCAGACGTCAACGCGTTGAAAAACGATGTGCAGCGCAAGAGGTTTCGTATCAAATCCCCGGTATTTTTCGGGTCACACGCGCCCGAACCGTTAGCTCTCGTCACTGCATGGGAACCACTCTACCCGTCGCTCCGCCGTTTCGGCGCTACGTAGTTGCTGCCGCCGGCGCGTCGAGGTAAGCCACGACCTCCTGCGCGGTCGCACGTGCGCTGCGCATCACGCCAATCAACGTGGCCGACGCGTACCCCGTCCACTCGCCATAGCCGACCAGCCACAGCCTCGGCTCATCTACGGAACGCGTGCCCGCCAGACGAATCCGTCCGTCCGCCTGCGCAATCGGCAGCGACGTCAGATGCGCCAACGATGGCCGGAATCCGGTGCACCAGATGACGACATCGACGGGCGAATGCGTGCCGTCCTCCCATATCACGCCGTCGTCGACAAATCGCACAAACGGACGCACCGAATGCAACACCCCGCGCCCACGCGCCGCGCGCACCGGCGGCACCATGACGATGTGCCCCAGTCCATTGTCGGGGTACGGATCGGGCAAGCCGCGCTGAGCGGCCTGCCATCGCGCCGTCGCGCGTTCGAACAGCACACGGCCGTCGACATCGTCCGGCAAATACGACGGCGGGCTCAGCGTGACCCAGGTCGCCTCGTTCACACGCGATACCTCGGCGTATATCTGAGCACCCGAGTTGCCCCCGCCGACGACCAGCACGCGCAGTCCTTGCAAAGCCTGTGCACCGGCGTAATCCGCCGAATGCATCTGACGGCCGCGAAACGACGTCTGTCCGGGATACGACGGCAAATACGGCGAGCGCCAGCTTCCCGTTGCACTGATTACCGTGCGCGCCAACCAGTGACCACGGTCCGTCTGCACGCGCAGTCCATCAGGCTCGGCGACGACCGCCGTCACACGCACGGGACGCTCCACCGGCACCGAATAACGCGCCTCGTACTCACGCAAATACGTCACGACCTCGTCACGCGACGGATAGTGCTGCTCACCACCGCGCATCGGCCATCCCGGCAACGAGCTCCACTGCGCGGGCGAAAAGAGTTGCAACGACGGCCAGGCGCGCTGCCACGCACCGCCCGCCGCGTCCTGATCGTCGAGCACGGCGTAGCTCACTTGCCAGCGGCGCAGGAAATACGCCGTCGCCAGTGCCGACTGCCCGCCACCGACCACAAGCGTGTCGACGTGACGCAGCGATGCCGTCTCGCGCCAGCTCATGTCGCGTCCTCTTCATCCGGCTGCATGCGTGGCCCGATCTGCCGGAAATATCGTCCGGGCGACTCACCGAAAGCGCGACGGAACATGGCAATGAAATTGCTCGGCGTGGAGTACCCGAGCGAGTCGGCAATGGTGCCGACAGGCTCCCCATTGGCGAGTCGCTCCAACGCACTCACCAGACGCGCCTGCTGCCGCCAATGGGTGAATCCCATCCCCGTCTCGGCGACGAAAAGCCGCCGCGCCGTGCGCGACGACACCCCCGCGCGCTGCGCCAGCATTTCGAGCGACGCCTGTCCGCCCAGATCGTCGAGCACCGCGCGCGCCACCCGCACCACGCGCGCGTCGATCGGCATGGGCAACCCGAGCGGCTCGGCGGGCGCGCGCGCAATCTCGTCGATCAACACCTGGGCGAGACGCATTTCGTCCTCCGCCAGCACGTCACGCGAAGCCCACGACACCGCCCGTTTGACGAGCGCCGCCAATAGCTCCGAGACGCCCACCACACAAGGCGCCGACGGCAGCTCTTGCGCGGCGCTCGGCGCGACCAGCACGATCCATCCGCTCACCACGCCGGCAAACGACACGCGATGCGTCACCCCCGACGGAATCCATCCCGCGCGGTAAGGCGGCAATACCCACGCACCGTAAGGCGTGTGCACATGAACCAGCCCCGAGTGGATGCAAAACAACTGACCCCGCACGTGCGAATGCCAGTCCAGCTCACGTGTGCCGATCCTGAAGAGACTGCGTTCATGGTCGCTGCCGCCAAACGCCCAGACCGGCGGCCCGTCGAGCCGGTCGTTGGGCTTGTAACGCGCAAACGGCGAATCCTCCAGCGTCATCGTGGATACGCCCGGCTTATTTCGCGAAGGATCGATGCGCATAGCTTTGTCCGATTGGCATTGTTTTATGACCAAACAATGTTATCAGGTCAGCCCGCGCCACGCAGACAATGGATGCAGTGCCACTGCAGGCGCCTTCGGGCGTCCTTTCAAATCATGTCAGCCTTGCATGTCACCATTATCGGCGCGGGTCTGGGCGGCCTGTGCCTGGCCCAGGGCCTGCGTCGCGCAGGTATCTCGTTCGATGTCTATGAGCGCGACGAAGCGCCCGAAGCCCGCTTCCAGGGGTACCGCCTGCGGATCGACGCCGACGGCCTCGACGCATTGACCCAATGCCTGCCCGGCGGCCAGGTCGATCGGGTGCGCGAGCGCGCGGCCGTCGCACGCACGGGCGGACGCTTCGTCACGCCTCAATTGGACGATGCCGACGTCGTCCTGCCCCCCAGTTGGCAAGATGCCCACATGGATACGAGCGTAAGTGCGCATCGCCGTCGCACCGCGAGCGTTGCGGCACGTCCGGCGCCGCATTTGCCTGAAATTCCGGGCGACGTCAGCTTGCATCGCCAAACGCTGCGCGAAATCCTGCTCGACGGCATTCTCGATCGCGTGCATTTCGGGAAGTCCTTCTCACGCACGACCACTGCCGAAAACGGCCGTCGCATCGCGCATTTCGACGACGGCTCCCAGAGCGCACCGGGCCTCGTCGTCGCCGCCGACGGCACGCACTCGCGTGTGCGCGAATACCTCTTGCCGGGCATGGCGCCGCGCGACACCGGCAATGTTTGCATCTA
This sequence comes from Pandoraea sp. NPDC087047, assembly GCF_044745225.1. Taxonomy (NCBI): domain Bacteria; kingdom Pseudomonadati; phylum Pseudomonadota; class Betaproteobacteria; order Burkholderiales; family Burkholderiaceae; genus Pandoraea; species Pandoraea sp. NPDC087047. The sequence continues at coordinate 135,956 of NZ_JBIUZU010000004.1, read as the reverse complement.
CGGCCTGACGCCGGTGTCCACCGCGTTGCTCGTGCTGATGGACGCGCACGGCGAAGCCACGACGATGGAAGGCAGCACCGTGGTGTTTGCCGACGGATTCGCCGTCGTCATCGAGGCGATGCTGTTCCGCCGCCCGCTTGGTGCACCTGGTGCACCTGGTGCGCCTGGCGCACTTCGTCCACTTCGCCCGACTCGTACACTTGCCTCGACGCCGCCCGACACGTCCCCCGGGCGCATGCCGCTCACGCCCGTGTCCGACTACCTCTATTGGGCGTTCATCGGCCCCGCGCAAACGCTGCTGGGCGCCCCTCACACCAGCGCGGGCATGTCTGGGATCTCTCCCGTTGCTCGCATCGACGCGCTCACGCACACCTGGCATCCGCACCTCACTTCGCTGTTCGCGCATGCCGTTCCCGAGACGATTCGCACGATGCCGGTGCGCAGCACAACCTGCCCGCTGCCCTGGCAGATCGACGGCGTGACCGGGCTGGGCGACGCGGTGCACACCATGAGTCCCGCGGGCGGACTCGGCGCCAACACCGCGTTGCGCGACGCGGCCCGGCTGGCCACGCATCTCAAGGCCGTCGCACATGGGCGCACCCCGCTGTCGCAGGCTATCGCGACGTACGAGCGCGACATGTGCGAGCGCGCACGAGAAGCCGTTCGTCTCGCCGACGCCGGCGCTGCGTTGCTCAACGCGCGTCGCCACCCCCTGCCCCCGCCCATACATACCACCGCCGACGCCATGCCTCTGTGAGACGCCCGCCCTCCCGTGTTACTTTTACGGTAACGTGACTGCGCGCTAGGAGTGACCATGTACACCGTAATGGGTATCACGGGCCGGGTTGGCGGTGTTATCGGCCACGATTTGCTCAAGGCAGGGCTGCCGCTGCGGGCCATTGTTCAGGATCCCGTCAAATCGAGCCGATGGGCGACGCTTGGCGGTGAAATCGCGGTCGCCGAGAACGGTGACGTCGATGCGCTCACCAACGCCTTTCACGGCAGCGAGGCAGTCTTCGTCATGCTCCCCCCGAACGCCGATCCCGAGCCGGACTTCTCCCACGCGCGGCACCTGATCGACGCCGTCCGCCAGGCGCTCGCGGCAACCCGTCCGGCGCGTGTGGTGTGCCTGTCGAGCATCGGCGCCGATTGTGAAGCGCCGAGCCTGCTCAGCGCGTTGCGCATGTTCGAGACGGCCATGGTGTCGCTGAATCTGCCAGTGACTTTTCTGCGTCCCGCATGGCTGATGGAAAACTTCGCCTGGGACATTGCGCCCGCGCGCGAACGCGGTGAGCTGCCGAGTTATCTCGCGCCAGTCGATCGCGCCATTCCGATGGTGTCGACCAACGACGTGGGCCACTTCGCCGCGCGCGCCATGCAGGAGTATTTCAGCGACGAACGCATCTGGGAGATCGAAGGCCCCGAGCATTATTCCCCTGACGACATCGCCGCAGCGCTGGCACGCGCGCTGGTGCGAGACGTGCGCGCCGAGGCGGTACCGCACGCCGGCTGGGATCCGCTGTTCCGCGCCCAAGGCATGCGCAACCCGCTGCCACGCATTCAGATGCTGGACGGCTTCAACGACGGCACCTTCCGATTCCGCGACGACGGCAAATACGCTTTGCGTGGCGACGTCACGCTCCCGGAGGCCATCGCAGCGCTGGTTCGCGAGACCTGACGCGTCGAGCGCGCTTGCGCTACACTCGCCGGACTCATCAAAGACAGGGAATTCCCATGAGCACGAACATCGAAACCATCGCCCTCAATCGTAACGACGGCTCCGCCGCAACGCTGGGCGACTACGCCGGCAAAGTGCGTCTGGTCGTCAACGTGGCATCGAAGTGCGGTCTGACGCCGCAGTACGAAGGCCTCGAACGTCTGTATGAAGACAAGCGCGCCGCCGGTCTTGAAGTGCTGGCCTTCCCCGCGAACAATTTCAAGGGCCAGGAACCGGGCACCGACGCGGAGATCCTCGATTTCTGCACCACGCAATACAACGTCACGTTTCCGCTGTTCGCCAAGCTCTCGGCACTGGGCGACGACCGTCACCCGCTTTACACGGCGCTCGTCACGGCACAGCCCGAAGCGATTGGCGAAGGCCCATTCCGTGAGCGTCTGAAAGGATTCGGCGTCGAGCGGGAAAACCCTGCCGACGTGCTGTGGAACTTCGAGAAGTTCCTGATCGGCCGTAACGGTCAGGTCGTGGCGCGTTTCTCGCCGGATGTGAAGGCCGACGACCCGCGTCTCGTGGCCGCCATCGACGCCGAACTGGCAAAGTAAGCCGCAGCAAAGAGAAGACAAACGCACGCGTCGTCGCCCAGGCCGGACGCGTGCGCCATTCCCCTGAGCGAAGTCACACGGCTCAAGCATGCGAATGGCCCCAGCCATGGCGTTCGCCAGGCGCTCAGCGGACCATTGGCATCCCGTAGCGTTGCCTGCCCCCGCGAGCGCTCCCCGCCACACCGCAAAGTCGGGTCATCACCAATCTCGCCGTATTACTGACAGACGTGTCAGCCTTCCCCGCCACAGAGGAACGCGCCTGAGCCTGCCATTGCCCGACTTTCATAGGCTTGACCTGCCGACACCCGTACGGTGTTGTATCGCGAGCAGGTCAATCGCAATTTCTGGCACACCGAAGCAGCAAGCTGCGTAATAATCCGTAACGCGGTTTCTCCCTTTCCTTGTCCTCTGAAAGCCCCCGCCGTCGCGCGCAATTGCTAGCATTTTCCATGTCAGGCGGTCCCGCGTCGCGATGGAAGACACATACGGCCGTGCGTTTTGTAAGGGAAGATATGAAAAACTATCGGTGGTGGCAACACGCGGCATTGGCTGGCGTGTTTTGCGGTGCCTCGGCGTTTGCGCAGGCACAGGAAGCAACGGTGTTCGCAGGTGGCATGAACGCTCGCAACGACGACAATGCGCACACTTACTCGTGGGGATTCGACTATCGACAGGCGCTGAGCGAGCATTTCGCCGCCAGCTTCACGTGGATGAACGAAGGACACGTGCCGGACCATCATCGTGACGGTTTTGCCTTGCAATTCTGGGCGCACCAGCCATTCTTCGACCGGCGCTTCGACCTCGCGGTGGGTGTCGGCCCCTATCGCTATTACGACACCGTCGCCGCCAATCGCGGCAACCGCTATCAGGACGATCACGGCTGGGGCGCGATGTTATCGGTCGCCGCAACGTGGTATTTCGAGAGCCGCTGGTACCTCCAGGCGCGTGCGAATTATGTCCAGTCGCCATCGAGCATCAATACCGTGACGTATCTGCTCGGCGTGGGCTATCAGCTCGAAAAACCTGCGTCCGCCGGCCCACTCACGGGCGGCAATTCGCAAGCCGTACCGACAGGCGATGTGCTCTCCGTGATGGCGGGCCTGTCTATCGTCAACAGTCTGGACTCGCAGAACGCTGCTGCCGAAGCGATCGAATACCGGCACGGTTTCGGCCGCTTCTTCGACGGCACCGTCTCTCTCATCAACGAAGGACACAGCAACCTCGGCAACCGCCAGGGCGTGGCCGCTCAGGCATGGGTCAAGAACGACTTCTTCAACAGCCGCTTCAGTCTTGGTCTGGGCTTCGGGCCATACGTCACGTGGAACAAGTACAAGCAGAATCGTGAAGCGGACGGCGCCCAGAATGTCGTGGCTGGCCTGCTCACGATGAGCGCTGCCTACCGCTTCGCCGACCACTGGGTCGCGCGCGTGTCATGGAACCGTGTCGTGACGGGCTACGACCGCGACAGCGACATCTTCCTCGCGGGCGTCGGCTACAAGTTCTGACCCCGCACGTAAGCCGACTCTGGACTTCCACATCCTATCGGAATCCTTTTTATTAACTTATTCATTAGAAGCGCTATTCGACATTGCCCTGTGTCGACCGATGCCTTGAAACGCTTATTTCACGAGGGTTTCGAGGCGATTCGGTCGCTGTCCCAACTGCGCTCGCAGGCACCGGCGGCAATGGATATCCGAACGAAACCTCTTCTGGCAATCGCGCGTGTATAGCGAAAGGCTGACGGTGCCGCGCGCTCAGGTGCGTCAGGCACTGATCGACGCGCAAGGCTCGCTCGTCCAGACCGATAGTCAGTACCCGGTGCTCACGACCTACGGATCAGAGCGCGATGCGCGAGAGCTTGCGCTCACCGAGCGGCGTGACGCGCAAGGCGCGCGGCTCGCGCGTCGGCTCAAGCCACTTGGCATCGAGACAGGCGCTCAGAAGTGCCGCGCCCAAAGCGCCGCCGAGGTGCGGCTTGCGCTCGCTCCAGTCGGGACACGTGCACGCGAAGCGACGTCGACGTGCACGAGCCGCAGTGAGGTCGACGCCGAGCGCCGTCAGCCCGCTGACACCCGCGTCGGTCAGCGCCACGTCGCTGCCATCGATTCGAAGCCAGCGATGGTCATGCATCCGGGCGAAGAGGTCGACGGCGATCTCGCCGGCAAGATGGTCGTAGCAGGTGCGAGCGTGACGCAAGGGGACGGGCGTCGCGCGGCTGACCGGCACCGGCCTCGGACGAAGTTCGCGCGTGGCGAGCACGGCGCTGGCGAGCGCCTCGATAGCCGCGGCCGTCTCTGGCGTGGCAATCCGGAAATAACGATGGCGTCCGCGAGACGCCTGCGCGAGCACGCCGCCGTCGACCAGCCGCGCAAGATGCCCGCTCGCACTGGACGGCGATAGCCCGGCAACCAGCGCCAACTCGCCCGCCGGACGTGCCGAGCCGTCCATCAATGCCCAAAGCATGGTCATGCGGCCGGCATCGGCCAGAAGCGCCGCTAGCGAGCTGACACCGGGCGCGGGATCTCGTGCGATATCCACAGCGGGACTCCTGTGAGGAACATGCATCGCAGTATAGGCCCGGCGATGCGCGCAACACTTCATGACACGGTGAAACATGCCGGTCGTGTCGGGGCGCATGCTGGGCATCATCGAGACATTCGCCAAGGGCACCCCGTCATGTCAGTCGCCACCGTCGATTCCCCCAGCACACAGCGAACGCTGCGCCCCGCCAATCCGTTGGACGCCGTCGTGCATCCGGATCCCTATCCCTATTACGCCTCGCTTGCCGCGCGGCGTCCCTTCGACTTCGATGCTTCGCTCGGTATGTGGGTCGCTGCCGGGCCGCAGGCGGCAGCCGAAGTGCTGCGTCATGCCGCTTGCGGTGTGCGCCCCGCGGGTGCGAGAGTACCCACCGCATTGGCCAGCGGCCCGGCAGGCGACTGGTTCGGCGCGCTCATGCGCATGAACGACGGCACCGCACACGCCGCGATCAAGCCATGGCTCAAGGCACAACTCGCTACCCTGCGCGCAGACCGCGATACGCTCGCCCGGCTGCGCGACGCCAGTCAGGCCGCGTGCGCCGACGCTTACCTCGCCTGCGGCGAAACGCCCGCCGCCCGTCTCGACGATTTCGTCTTCCGCCAGCCGATTTACGGACTCGCGGCGTGGCTCGGCGTGCCGCCTGCGCAGTGGACCGAAGTCTATGAAGACGTCCATCGACTCGTTGCCGCGATGGCGGAATCCGCCCGATCGACCCCACGCGCCGACGAGATCAAGTCAGGACACCGCGCCGCCACGGCATTGCGCAGTCGCGCCGCCCGCTGGCTCGATACCGGCGCGGCTTCCGTCACCTGGTTGCGTGACACCGCGCGATGCGCCGCACGCGACGACAGTATCGACTTCGGCGAGCTGACGACGAATGTCGTCGGTCTCTTCACACAAACGCACGACGCCTGCGCGGGGCTCGTCGCCAACAGCGTGCGACGGCTCGCTCGGCACGCACCGACAACGCCTGCGCCTGCGGATCTCGCCGTCGCGACCAAGGCCGTGAGCGACGTCATCCGCATGGATCCGCCGGTGCAGAACACGCGCCGCTTTCTGCACATGCCGGCCGTTGTCTGCGAACGGGAGTTAGCGCGTGGCGACGCGATTCTCGTCGTGCTGGCGTCGGTGTCGTCGGGCGGCGCCTCGCCCGACGACGTCGCGTGGACCTTCGGACACGGCCCACACACCTGCCCGGGACGCTCGCCCGCCAGCACGATTGCCGCCGTCGGGGTTCACGCGATTCTCGACAGTGGCGTCGATCTTTCGTCGCTGGCCAGCGGCACGGCTTATCACCCGCTGGGGAACGTGCGCATCGCCCGCTTTTGCGCGTAGGCATTGGCGCATTCGAACGCTGCGCTTGCGCTCAAGTCATTTGTTTTATCTGATGAAATATTAATTTCATCAGATAAAACCGATTCCAGAAACACAAAACCCTGTAAACACAAGGCTTTGCGCGGGCCTTCGTCGTCGCTTCGGGATTTCGGGCAGGATGACGCTTTCCCCCTCGCCCATCCGCATCGCGGCATTCCCGCGCGCGACCGATGCGCGATCGTCTGGTCTTTCGCCGCCCTCATGTCCGACACACTTTCTGACGGAATGCCCATGCCCGCCCGGGTCTGGGCCATTGCAACCGTCATGCTTTCGATCTCGCTTTCGGTCCTCGACAGCGCCATTGCCAACGTCGCGTTGCCGACCATCGCGCGCGATCTGAACGCCAGCCCCGCCACGTCGATCTGGATCGTCAACGCGTACCAATTGGCCATCACCATTTCGTTGCTGCCGCTCGCCGCGCTGGGCGAGATCGTGAGCTATCGGCGCGTGTATACGGTGGGGCTGGCGCTCTTCACGGTCGCCTCGCTGGCGTGCGCCCTCTCCGATTCGCTCGTCACGCTCACACTCGCGCGCGTGGCGCAGGGCTTCGGCGCGGCCGGGATCATGAGTGTGAACACGGCGCTGGTGAAGACGATCTATCCGTCGCGCTGGCTCGGACGCGGCGTCGCGCTCAACTCGCTGATCGTTGCCGTCTCGTCTGCCGCCGGGCCGACCATTGCCGCCGGGGTGCTGTCGATCGCGCACTGGCCGTGGCTCTTCGCGATCAACGTGCCGCTGGGCATCGTCGCGTTCGCCATTGCCGTGCGCTCGCTGCCCGACAGCACACGCGCCTCGCATCCGTTCGACTGGACGGGCGCGGTGCTCAGTGCGCTGACGTTCGGGCTGCTCATCTCCGGCATCGATTCCTTCGGTCATGGCCAGGAGCGCTGGCTCGTGGCCGTCGAACTCGTTGCCGCCGTTGTCATCGGCACGATCTTCGTGCATCGCCAGCGCAGTCAGCCCTTGCCGTTGCTGCCTCTCGATCTGCTGCGAATTCCCATTTTCGGCTTGTCGATCTGCACGTCGATGGCATCGTTCTGCGCGCAGATGCTCGCGTTCGTCTCGCTGCCGTTCTTCCTTCAGGACACGCTCGGCTTCGACCACGTGCAGACCGGCCTGCTAATGACGGCGTGGCCGCTCACCATCGTGGTCGTCGCCCCGCTGGCCGGACGTCTGCTGGAGTACTACAAACCGGGCCTGCTCGGCGCCATCGGCATGGCCGCCTTCGCGCTGGGTCTGCTCGCGCTCGGCCTGCTGCCCGAGCAACCGAGCCAGCTCGACATCATCTGGCGCATGGCGCTGTGCGGTTTCGGTTTCGGCCTCTTCCAGTCGCCCAACAATTACGCGATGCTCATGTCTGCGCCCCGGCATCGCAGCGGCGGCGCGAGCGGCATGCTGGGCACTGCGCGCCTGACCGGGCAGACAACGGGCGCCGCGCTCGTGGCGCTCGTCTTCAGTGTCTCGCCGCAGGGATACGGCACGCGCGCGTCGCTGTATGTCGCGGCTGTGTTCGCGGCAGTTGCGGCCATTGTGAGCAGCCTGCGCACGTTGCCCTCCGCCCAGCCGGACGCAAAAACGTCTGACCGTTGAGCGGGGAACGACCGGGCCGCATGCGGCGGCTCGGTGCGTTAATTCGGCCGACCGTCCGGCCGTGCTACACTGCCGACCTTTTACGGCTCGCCAGCGCGGGCCGCAAATGCCATGAGTTTCTGCGCCATCGATTTCGGCACTTCGAATTCTGCCGTCGCCGTGCAAGGCGACGCCACCATGCGTCTGGTCGAACTTGAGGCCGGCTACGGCACGCTGCCCACGGCCGTGTTTTTCAACGCCGATGAAGGCGGCCGCGCTTCGTTCGGCCGTCAGGCCGTCTCCGATTACGTCGACGGCTACGACGGGCGCCTGATGCGCTCGCTCAAAAGCCTGCTCGGCTCCTCCCTGATCGAAAGCACCACCGACCTCGGTAACGGTTCGGCGATGCGCTACATCGACATCATCGCCACGTTCCTGCGCCATCTGCGCACGCACGCGCTCAAGGCCGACGGCGGCGATCTGCGTCAGGTGGTCATGGGCCGTCCGGTGTTCTTCGTCGACGACGACCCGCGCGCAGACGCCGCCGCGCAACGCTCGCTCGAACAAAGCGCGCGCGATGTGGGTTTTCAGGACGTGCAATTCCAGTTCGAACCGATTGCGGCCGCCTTCGATTACGAGTCGCGTCTCTCGGCAGAACAGCAAGTGCTCGTCGTCGACATCGGCGGCGGTACGTCGGACTTCTCGCTCGTGCGCGTCGGCCCGGATCGCGCCCGCCATCTGGATCGCAAGGACGATGTGCTTGCGCACCACGGCGTGCACATCGCCGGTACGGACTTCGACCGTCGCATCGAACTGGCGACGATCCTGCGCGAGATCGGCTACAAGGCCCTCGGCCCGGACGGCAAGGAAGTCCCCAACCGGATCTATTTCGATCTGGCTACCTGGCATCTGATCAATACCGTCTACACGCCCAAACGCGTGGGCGAACTGGCGCTCACGGCGCATCTCTATGCCGATCCGACGCATCACCGCCGCCTCATGCGCACCGTCGAGCAACGCCTCGGCCACGCCCTCGTCGGCCATGCGGAAGACGCCAAGATCGACGTGAGCGCCGGCGGCGAGACGAGCATCGATCTATCGCTCATCGAACGCGATCTGGCGGTCGCCTTCTCGGAAGCCGGGCTGGTGGAAGCCGTCAGCGACGAAATCGCGAGCATTACGGCGGGCGCAGTGCACACGGCCTCGCTGGCTGGTCTGCGTGCGCAGGACGTCGATGCGCTCTACTTCACCGGCGGCTCGACCGGCCTGCGCTGCCTGTCCGGCGCGATGTGCGCCGCGTTCCCGAACGCCACGCCGGTCTTCGGCGATCGCCTCGCCAGCGTGGCGCTGGGTCTGGGCATTCACGCCAAACGCGTGTTTTCCTGAACGCCTGAGCCCTGAGCACCCCGGCCCCGGAACGTAGGGCCGGGGACGAAAAAAGCGCGCGACCGACAGGTCAGCGCGCTTTTTTTATGCCGTCAGCCAAGCCGGCTCAGACAAGCAATTGCCAGAGCAACAGCGTCATCACCAGCCCGACCACGGACACGATGGTCTGCAAGACCGACCAGACCCACAACGTCTCCTTGAGCTTGAGACCGAAGTACTCGCGCACCATCCAGAAACCCGCGTCGTTCACGTGGCAGAAGAACACCGACCCCGCGCCAATCGCCAGCGCGATGAGCGAGCCCTGCACCGGCGGCAGATGCATCACCAGCGGCGCGACGATGCCGGCCGTGGTGGTCGTGGCGACCGTCGCCGAGCCCGTGGCCTGACGCAGCGCCACGGCAATGAGCCACGCCAGCAGAATCAGCGGCATATGCGTGCCGACGGCGACCTTGCCGATGGTCGTGGCGATACCGGCCGTCACGAGCGCCTGCTTCAGACCGCCGCCCGCCCCGATGGTCAGCAACAGACCGGCAATCGGCGGCAGCGCGCGACGCAGCGTTTCGCCCACGCGCGCACGCGGCAAGCCTCGTCCCCAGCCGAGGACGACGATGGCCACGACGACCGTCAGCGCCAGCGCAATGATCGGCTCGCCGAGGAAGTTCAGCGCATCGAACACGGGCGTGTCGGGCGTGAGCGCGACCTTGGCCAGCGTGCGGCCCAGCATCAGCACGACCGGCAGCAGAATCACCAGCAGCGCGGCGGCGAACGGCGGCGGTGCGATGTCGTCGTCGCGCTTGGTGAACAGGTCACCCAGTTGCTGCGGCGCCTCGACATGCAGACGCGGCGCAAGCCACATCCCGTACAGCGGCCCCGCGAGAATCACGGCCGGAATGGCGATCAGCAGGCCGAGGCCCATCGTCATGCCCAGATCCGCGTGCAACGCCGACACGGCGATCAGCGGGCCCGGGTGCGGCGGCACGAGCGCGTGCAGCGTCGTCATGCCGGCGAGGGCCGGAATCGCGACACGCAGAATCGGGGTATTGGCACGGCGCGCCATCACGAAGATGATCGGCACCATCATGACCAGACCGACCTCGAAGAACAGCGGCAGGCCGATGATCATCGCAACGAGCGCCATCATCCACGGTAGCGCCGAGCCTTTCGCGAACTTGAGCAAGACGGTCACGATCCGGTCGGCCGCGCCCGTATCGGCCATCAACGCACCGAGCATGGCCCCGAGCGCGATGATCATGCCGGCGTCGCCGAGCAGACTGCCCGCGCCTTTGCTGAACGAACTCGCCACCGCTTCGAGGGGCAAGCCCGCGCCAAGACCCGCGATGAACGTGCCGATGAGAATCGACAGGAACGGCGAGAGCTTTAGCGCGCTGATGAAAACGATGATGGCCACGAGGCCGACAAGACAGGACAGTAGAAGGCGAGTGTCGTGCGCTGCCCAGGGCACGACGTGGTTGACTATCTCCACGATGATCCTTGATGACGAGAAACGAGAACACCGGCGCGCAGCGCGCGGCCGGTGTGTGCGGGAATTGTGCTACCGATGGCGCCTGCATGCACGCATGGGGCGCAACGCCCCGTGATACGGGGCAGAGGGGGTGCCGCTGCGAGTTTCAGTCGATGAAACATCGCAAAACGATATATTTCGCAGCGGGGAGCGTTACTGGAACGCGACTTCGTTGAAACTGCGCAGCTTGCGACTATGCAGACGATCCAGACCGTTATCACGCAGCAGTTCCATCGCCTTCACGCCGATCTTCAGATGCTGATCGACGCGCTCGCGATAGAACCGGTCCGCCATGCCGGGCAGCTTCAGCTCGCCGTGCAGCGGCTTGTCGCTCACGCACAGCAACGTGCCATACGGCACCCGGAAGCGGAACCCGTTCGCGGCAATCGTCGCACTCTCCATATCGAGCGCAATCGCGCGGCTCTGGCTCATGCGCTGCATCGGCTCGCGATGATCGCGCAATTCCCAGTTACGGTTATCGACAGTCACGACCGTGCCCGTGCGCATCACGCGCTTGAGTTCGAAATCGTCCAACTGCGTGACGTCGGCCACGGCACGCTCAAGCGCAACCTGCACTTCGGCCAGGGGCGGCACCTGCACCCATAGCGGCAGGTCGTCGTCCAGCACATGGTCTTCGCGCACGTAGCCGTGGGCCAGGCAGTAGTCTCCCAGGCGCTGGGAATTGCGCAGCCCGGCGCAGTGCCCGAGCATCACCCACGCATGCGGGCGCAGCACGGCAATGTGATCGGTGATGGTCTTGGCGTTGGACGGCCCCACGCCGATGTTCACCATTGTGATACCGGTGTTGTCCGGGCGCACGAGGTGATACGCCGGCATTTGCGGCAGACGCGCGAGCGGCGTGCCCTGCGCCTCGCGCGTCTCGATGTTCTGGTTCCAGTGCGTCACGTTGCCAGGCTCGACGAACGACGTGTACTGGCTGCGATACTCGCGCAGCGCGGGGTCGTCGGTGGCGCTCATCAACTCGCGGCCCAACTCGACAAACTCGTCGATATAGAACTGATAGTTAGTGAAGAGCACGTAGTTCTGGAAATTCTCGGGCGACGTCGCCGTGTAATGGCGCAGACGAAGCAGCGAATAGTCCACGCGCGGCGCGGTAAACAGCGCCAGCGGCAGGATCTCGCCGGGCAACGGATCGCGCGTGCCGTTCACGATGCTGTCGTTTATCTTGGCCAGATCGGGCACGTCGAACACGGTGCGCATGGCACGCAGGTGCGTCTGATCGAGATCGCCTTCGAGGTACACGCCGTCCTGATAGGCGAAGTGCACAGGAATCGGCTCGTCGGAGACACCCACTTCGAAGGCCGCGCCGTGATTGTGCGCGAGACGGCGAAGCTGCTCGATGTAGTAGTTCTCGAACAGATCGGGGCGCGTGACCGTGGTCTGATAGCTGCCCGGCCCCGACACGAAGCCATAGGACAGGCGCTTGTCGAGCTGGGTGATGTCTTCGGTGGTGACGCGGATGAACGGGTAATGCGCGCTCACCCGCCGCGCCAGGTCTTTCTGCTTGCAAAAGCGCTCGAAAGCGGCGCGAAGATAGGCCGTATTGGCGTCGTAAATCGTCTTCAGGTAGGCGACGGCTCCCACCGGATCAGCGATCGATCGGGTGGCATGGACCGGTTCTTGTTCCGACATACGCAAACCTCTTCTGTCTTTTTCATGATCTCGAAGTACGCGCCTATTGTGACACGACTGTACGACATCTGCGGGACATGCTGGGAGCATGCGACATCACTCCCAGCCCGTCGGACGCCGGCGCGCTCAGTCCTCCAGCCGCATGCCGACCTTGAGCGTGACTTGCCAGTGAGCGACCTTCCCGTCCTCGATATGACCGCGCGTTTCGGTGATCTCGAACCAGTTCAGATTGCGCAGTGTCTTGCTCGCGCGCTCGATGGCGCCTTTGACTGCATCATCGATGGACTTGGTCGACGAGCCGGTGAGCTCGATTTGCTTGTACACGTGATTCTTCATGCCAGTCTCCGGGGTTGGTAGGGAGACTTTCCATGCTAGGCGCGTGCTATCGAGGCCGCAAGTCGGGGAATTCCGACGTACCGTCGTCGGCGCCGTCGATGTGGGGCGATGGCGGAGTGTCGTCGCCCTGCGCGCGGCGCAGCGTGGCGGGCACGACGGTATCGAGCGGTGTGGGTACGACGTTGCCGAGATTGCGCCGCACCTTTTGCAGCAACTGCGTGAGCTGCACCGCTTCGAACGCGGTCAGGCCGTGCAGCGCCTCGTCGCGCACTTCGTCCGAGAGTCTGCGGGCGATCTGCAATTGCGCGACAGCGGCACGCGTGACGAACAGGCGTTCGATACGCGGATCGCGAGCGTCCGAACGACGCCGCACCCATCCCGCTTCTTCCATGCCCGCCAGCGTACGGGCGAGCGTCTGCGCGGGGGTTTCCAGAATATCGGCGAGCACCGTCTGACTCACGCCGCGGTTCACGGCGAGATAGGCGAGCAAGCGGCATTGCGCGCGCGTCATCGGCAGCGTGCGTTGCGCGAACTGCTCGAAGCGGCGCCCGAACAGACGCTGGATGTCTGCTACGAGAAAGCCGAAACGTTGGGCGGAATCGGACACTTTCATATGCCGCATTATGCTAAACATGTTTAGGGATATCAAGACGCCGAAGATTCGGCGTCCGGCATAGTCCCGTCATGTCTTGCGCGGCCATCCGTCCCCAAATACGAAATCCACCGGAATCCGAACGGATCTCAAGCCGCGGCGGGTGTACCCGAATCCTGGCCGCTGCCGTGGCCGAGCCAGTCGAGCGCGCCCTCGCCCGCCGTCTCCGCCCCGGGGCCTGCGCGACGTATCGCAACGCCCACGGCCAGCACATCGATCACAGCCAGATGCAGAATCCGCGCGATCATCGTGACGTGCGCGCCCATCGTCTCGACGTGATCGTTGGGCAGCACGAGCGTCGCCTTGCGGGCCAGCGGTGAATTGCGCGACGTGAGGGCAATGACCCGCGCGCCGCGCGCCAACGCGATGTCGACGGCACGGTTCAGATCCGCCGAGCGGCCCGACGCCGAGATCGCCACGACCACGTCCGCCTCTCCCAGCAAGCCGGCCGACGCCTGCAACAGGTACGGATCGCCGTACGCGATGGTCGGTTTGCCGAAGCGGAAGAACTTGTAGTGCGCGTCCTGCGCGATCACGCCCGAGTTGCCCAATCCGTAGAACTCGATGCGCCGCGCGCCGTCGAGCAGCGTCACGGCGGCCTCGACGGTGCGCGCGTCGAGATGCTCGCGCAATTGCAGGATCGACGACACGGTGTTATCGAGCACCTTCGCGCTGAATTCCGCCGCCGTATCGCCCACGTGCACCTGTCCGTGACGCACCGGCAGCGTGCCCGTCAACGCACTCGCGAGCTTGAGCTTGAAGTCGGACAGCCCCTGACAGCCGAGCTTGCGGCAAAAACGGATCACCGTCGGCTGGCTCACCCGCGCCAGACGCGCAATTTCGGCGACCGGCTCGGCCAGCAGCGCACGCGGCTGCTTCAACGTCAGTTCGGCCACACGTTGTTCGGCGGGACTCAAGCGGTCGCGCAGGCGATGCAGACGGTCGATCAACGCGCCCGCCCCGGCGGCATGCGTGCCGAGTTGTTCGGCAAGCATCGCCGACGTGCCGAGAAACGCCGGATGATCGGCCGTGATGACATACGTCGGAATCTTCTTCAGATACGCTTCGAAACGTCCCTTCGCTTCGAAGCGCTGACGAAACGGCGAGTCCTCGAACAACTTGCCGAGCTTCGGAATCACGCCCCCGCCGAGATACACGCCACCGACCGCCCCCAGCGACACGGCAACGTTGCCCGCGAGCGTACCGAGCATCGCGCAGAAGCAATCGACGGTCTCGCGCGCGAGCGCGTCCCCCGACTGCGCCAGCTTGACGATGGCCGGCGTCTCCAGCGATTCGACGCGTGCGCCCGCGCGCTCGGCCAGCGCCTGATAGACGAGCGCCATGCCGGGCCCAGCCACCAGACGCTCGAACGACACGTGCGGGAAATGCTTCCAGGCGTAGCGCAGCACGTCGATTTCGCGCTCGTCCGCCGCAGCGAAGGTCGTGTGGCCGCCTTCGCTGCCCAGAGCGATCCACCGATCCCCTGCGGGAATCAGGCCGGAAACCCCCACGCCGGTGCCCGGACCGAGTAGCCCGAGCACACCGTTCGGGCGCGGCTCGCCGCCTCCGATCTGGTGCTGCTGCGCGGGCGTGAGATAAGGCAGCGCCATCGCGAGCGCGGTGAAATCGTTGACGACCAGCAGCGTCTCGAAGCGCAGCGCGCGACGCGTCGCTTCGATGGAGAAGTGCCAGTCGCGGTTCGTCATGCGGACTTCGTCGCCCTCGATCGGGTTGGCGATGGCAATCGCCGCATGCAGAACCGGCTCGGCGTGATCGGCGTCGTCGAGATAAGCACGAATGACCTCGGGCACGCCGGCATAGTCGTCGCAGGCGTAATCGCGAATTTCGACGAGATCGCCCGGCGCAATCTCCAGCGCGAAACGGGCGTTGGTGCCGCCGATGTCAGCCAGCAGGCGCGGGCCGCTCAGATGCGGCGGGTTATTCCTCACTCCAGAAGACATCGATCTTGACTCCTTCACGGTGGATCAGCCGGGAGATGGCGTTGTCCTGTTCGTTCGCCTGCGCCGCTTCGAGCACGGCACGTTTGGCCGGGCCCTGAATTTGCAGGATCAGCCGGTCGCAGGCCGCGAGCGCGGCGAGCGACCACGACACGCGCAGATACGGCGCGTGCTGCGGCTGCACGAGTACGAACTTGTCGTGGGTGGTGATGGCGTCTTGCCATTGCGGGGCGTCGGCAAAGAGCGACGCCGTGTGGCCGTCCTCGCCCATGCCCAGCACGCAGACCTGCGGCACCCCATGGGTCCACGAGTCGTTGAGCGTGCGCACTTGCAGCGTGGCCGCCGTCGCCGTGTCGACAAGCGGGAGCCAGCGCGCACCGCTGGCGCCAGGCAGCAGCGTCTCGGCCACGAGACGCGCATTGCTGTCGGCATGATCGGACGGCAGCCAGCGGTCGTCGACCAGCGTGATGTCGACGTCGCGCCAGGCAACGGGCAGCCGCGCCAATTGCGAGAGAAATGCTCGGGGACTGGTGCCGCCCGAGACGGCGAGCAACGCGCGCCGCCGAATGGTCAGGGCTTCGTCGACGCCTGCCACGACAGCGTTGGCCAGTGCGTGCGCCTGCGCCTCGCGCGTGGGAAATGTTCGCCAGTGGATCATGCGTGTCTGCCTCCCTGCCTTGGCGGTGGACGAAATGCGCCGGACGCCGTGATGCCGCGTGCGGCGATCGGTCTCTATCGTTATCTCACGGATCGCTCAGATCACTGCGATCACTCGAATGACTCAGTTGTCCTCTTCAACCCAGCTCGTGCCGTATTGCGTGAGCAACGCGCTCGCGGCAGGCGGCCCCCACGTGCCGGCGGCGTAGCGCTTCGGCCCCTTGTGCTGACGCGACCAGTACGCCTGAATCGGTGCGACCCAGCGCCACGCCTGCTCCTGCTCGTCGCGTCGCACGAAGAGCGCGAGACGTCCGTTGATGACATCGAGCAGCAAACGCTCGTATGCATCCATCCGGTGTCCCTTGAAGAACTGATCGAATGCCAGATCGAGGTGAACGGATTGCAGCGTCATGCCCTCACCCGGCTGCTTCGCCAGACAGTACAGCCGCATCGATTCGTTCGGTTGCAGGCGAATCACGAGACGATTCACGCCGGGCTGCGCGGTCACGTCGCCGAGCAACGGGTACGGCGTGGCGCGATAGTTCACGACGATCTCCGCCACACGCTCGCCAAGACGCTTGCCGGTGCGCAGGAAAAACGGCACGCCCGCCCAGCGCCAGTTGTCGATATCGGCCTTGAGCGCGACGAACGTTTCCGTCTGGCTGTCTGCCGGCACGCCCGGCTCGTCCACATACGCAGGCACCGCGGACTTGCCGATCGCACCGCCGCCGTATTGCCCGCGCACCACGTTGCGCGCCACGGTCTCGTCGTCGAGATGACGCAGCGAGCGCAATACGCGCAGTTTCTCGTCGCGCACGGCGTCGGCGTCCATCGACAGCGGCGGCTCCATGGCGACGATGGCAAGCAGTTGCAGCAGATGGTTCTGCACCATGTCGCGCAAGGCGCCGGTCTGCTCGTAGAACTCGCCGCGCCCTTCGACACCGATCTCCTCGGCAATCGTGATCTGAATGCTGTCGATCAACTCGCGTCGCCACAGCGGCTCGAAAATCGCATTGCCGAAGCGCAGCGCCAAGAGATTCTGCACCGCCTCTTTCCCGAGGTAGTGATCGATACGGTAGATCTGATCTTCGCGGAAGCTCGCACCCACGGCGTTGTTGATCGCCTCGGACGACGCCAGATCGTTCCCCAGCGGCTTCTCGAGCACGATCCTGCTGTTCTCGTTGAGCTTGGCGCTGCGAAGGCCTTCGCAAATGGGGATGAACAGCGACGGACCAGTCGCCAGATAAAAGATGCGCACGCCGGGACGCTTCGCCAGCCGCTCGGCCAGCGCACCGAATTCGGCTTCACGCCCGAGGTCGAGCGGCATGTAGTCGATGGTGGACAAAAAAGACTTCCAGGCGGTCTCGTCCCAGACATCTGGCTTGATGTGATCGCGCGCGTGCTGCTCGCACCATGCGCGGTACTCGGCGTCGTCCATCGGCTTGCGGGAGACGGCGAGAATGCGGCCCGCCGCGCTCGCGTCGTCCGGGCCGAGTTGCCCGGTACGGTAGGCCCGGAACAGGGCGGGCACCACTTTGCGCAGCGACAAATCGCCGGTAGCGCCGAACAACACAAAGGTATAGGGTGAAGGCGTGTTCATGAGCAGACGTCCGCGTGTCACTGGGAAAGTGCAACTTTGACACTGCATTGTAGTTTAACTACACTTAAATTCAACAAAATCTCGTGTTTTGACTACATCTCGCAAGAGATGTCGGACAGGGCACATTGAACGCCAGCATGCGGCACGCCGGGCACCTCCGACAGGCCTGAGCACTGAGATGGATGACCGCATGGGCGCCCCACCACGTCCCGGAATCACCATGACCCAGTCATCTCATAACGTGTCGCTGCATCCGGTGGTACAACGCGTGACCGAGCGCCTCATCGAGCGCAGCCGGTCGTCCCGTCAGGCTTATCTTGAAGGCGTGGCCCGCGCTACCGAGGGGCAACCCGGTCGCGAGAAGATCGGTTGCGCAAACCTTGCCCACGCGCTGGCCGCCGCGCCCGCCGACGATCGTCTCAAGATCCGTTCCGAGCGCATGCCCAACATCGGCATCGTCACCGCTTACAACGACATGCTCTCGGCGCACGCACCGTTCGTCGAATTCCCCGACATCATCAAATCCGCCGCGCGTGCGCATGGCGCGAGTGCCCAGGTCGCCGGCGGTGTGCCCGCCATGTGCGACGGCGTGACGCAAGGCTACGCGGGCATGGAGCTCTCGCTGTTCTCGCGTGACGTGATCGCCATGGCGTCCATCGTCGCGCTCTCGCACCAGATGTTCGACGCCGCCATGTTCCTCGGCGTATGTGACAAGATCGTGCCGGGTCTGGTGATCGCAGCCCAGGCGTTCGGCCACTTGCCCGCCGTGTTCAGCCCGGCAGGCCCCATGCCCTCCGGGCTGCCCAACGACGAGAAGTCGCGCATCCGGCAGGAGTACGCCGCAGGCCGCGTCACGCGCGCCGCGCTTCTCGATGCCGAACTGTCCGCCTATCACACCGAAGGCACCTGCACGTTCTACGGCACCGCCAACAGCAATCAGATGCTCATGGAGTTCATGGGCCTGCATCTGCCGGGCGCGTCGTTCGTCAACCCGCACACGCCGTTGCGTCACGCGCTCACGCAGGCCGCCACGGCGCGTGCCGTGGCGCTGGCGAAGTCCGGCATCAACACGTCGCATATTCTCGATGAGCGCGCGTTCGTCAACGGCGTAGTCGGCCTGCTCGCCACCGGCGGCTCGACCAATCACACGCTGCACCTCGTCGCAATGGCGCACGCGGGCGGCATTCTGCTCGACTGGCAGGACTTCGCCGAGCTCTCGGACGTCACGCCGCTGCTCGCTCATGTCTATCCGAGCGGCAAAGCGGATGTGAACCAGTTCCACGCGGCAGGCGGCCTGAGCTTCCTCATTCGCGAACTGCTCGACGCCGGATTCCTGCACAACGACGTGACCACAGTCATGGGTCACGGTCTGCGCGCCTACACGCAGGAGGCCTTCCTGCGCGACGACGTTCTCTCCTGGCACGAGGCCCCCGCCGAGAGCCTCGACGAGAACATCGTGCGGCCGGCGTCGCGGCCGTTCGCAACGGAAGGCGGCCTGCGCATGCTCGCCGGCAATCTGGGACGCGCCGTCATCAAGTCGTCCGCCGTCAAACCGGAACACCAGAAGGTGCGCGCCCCGGCGCGCGTGTTCTCGGATCAGGAGTCGGCACAGGCGGCGTTCAAGGCGGGTGAGCTGACGCGCGACGTGATCGTCGTGGTGCGCTTCCAGGGGCCGCGGGCGAACGGCATGCCGGAGTTGCACAAACTCATGCCGATGCTCGGCCTGTTGCAGGACGAAGGGCATCGCGTGGCGCTGGTGACGGACGGGCGGATGTCCGGCGCCTCGGGCAAGGTGCCTGCGGCCATTCACCTCTCGCCGGAAGCCGAGCAAGGCGGCATGCTCGCGCGCGTGCAGGACGGCGACATCCTCTGCATCGACTGCGAGACGAATACCCTGCATTGCGAAGTCGACGACGCCACGCTCGCCGCCCGCACACCGGAGCCCGTGCCGCAGCGGCCATTCGATCCGTGGCGCAACGTGTTCGGTCTGTTTCGCAATAACGTCGGTGCCGCGCCCCACGGCGCATGCGTGCTGTTCGACGACACGCAATATCCGAAGCACGACTGACGCTCACATTGCTTCGGTTCCATACCCGATACCCGGCATCCGGCAGGCGTCAAAAATCTTGACGCCTTTTTTATCTGCGCCTCCCTAGACTGGCTTCGTTGTCACTTCAGTCGTCAAACGACACGTTGCCATGCCCGCCATCGCTCAGCGCGCCAGCCTTGAACCTCCTGGTGCGAACGCCACCTCGACCGACGCCTCGCGCGCCGCCGTTGCAACTTACGGCTCGACTTACAGCACAGCGCCGGCACCTGCCGCCCGCGCTTCGGTCTCGTCTGCCGGCACTGCCTTCGCAGCATCTGCGGCCAGCACCCAGACCGCACCGCCCGCCGACGCTTTCGCCCCCGCGCGGCAACGCAATCGACACAACCCTCGCGTACGCCTCGATGCGACGCTCGACATCACGCTCAGCCGTGCCGCCGTCTCATCGCTCGCGGTCACGCTGGCGATGAGTCTGCCGCTGCCGTGGCGCGTCGAGACGATTCGGCCGATCCGGCGCGATACGGCCGCCGTGGTGTCGATTGCGTTGCCGCGTATCGAAGCCTCGCGTGCCATGGATGTCGTCATGCAGTCGTTGCCTGAAGCCGAATTTGGCGCGCTGCGACTGCGCCCTGCCGCATGAGCCGCATGATTCCCGCCGACATGCGACAAATCTCTTACGTTCTCCGCTAACACCGTTTCATCTGGTTATGAACACAGCCATCTTCGAAGGCGTGTGGGTTCCGCTCGTCACGCCCATGACCGGCGCCAATGGCGCCCAGATCGATCGCAACGCGTTCGCGCGTCTGGTCGATTACTACCTCGCTGCCGGTGTAGACGGCCTTGTCGTGGCCGGGACCACGGGGGAAGGCACCCTACTCAGTGACGACGAGCGTCGCTGGCTCGTCGAGACCGCCTGCCATCTCGCCCACGGTCACGCGCCGGTGATGGCCGGTGCCGGGGCTGCCGACACATCGAACACTGCACGTCAGATCCGCAATCTCGACGACCTGCCGCTCGCCGGCTACCTCGTGCCGCCGCCGTATTACCTGCGTCCGTCGCAGGAGGGCATTCTCTGGCACTACCGCACGCTGGCCGCCGGTACGCGCAAGCCGCTGGTGCTCTACAACGTGCCGTTGCGCACCGGTGTGACGCTCGGCGTGGACACGATTCGCGAACTGGCGTCGCACGAGTCCTTCGCCGCGATCAAGGAATGCGACGCGCATCCGCTCACCCATCTGCCCTCGCAAGTCACCATGCGCATGCTGTGCGGCGACGACATGCAGATTCTGCCCGCCCTGCAAGCCGGTGCCGTGGGCTGTATCTCGGCCGCCGCGCACATTCGTCCCGACCTTTATCTGAAGCTGGTTCGCTACGTGCGCGAAGGCGACACGGACCATGCGACAAAACTCTTCAACGGCATGAGGCCGCTGATCCGGCGCTTGTTTTCCGAGCCGAATCCGGTAGCGATCAAGGCCGCCCTCACGTCGCTTGGGTTGTGCACGGAGACGGTTCGCCGCCCACTCATGCCCTGCTCTGCCGCGCTTCGCAGAGATATCGAGGCACAGCTTGAAGTGACGATGGCGTTCTGACACAAAACGCCGCCACGGCCCCCGGATTTCGCACCCGCACTCACGACAGGACTCTCGCCATGGATGACATCGAACAACGTCACCGCACCGTCGCCCGTCTGCTGATCAAGCTCTCGGGCACCACGCTGGCACGGCTCGCCTACGCGACCGGCATCACCGGCAACACAATTTCGCGATGGGTGCATGGCGATCACTGTGCACTCGGGCCGCAGGGGCGCGAAAAGCTGTTCGCGGCGCTCGGCGTGTGCAGCGATGGCGTGAACGTTCGCTTCGCGCATCGCGCCACGGGGGCGACGCAACCGGTGTTCCAGATCAACGGGCTCGTGCAGGCCGAACGTTTCGCAACCCTCGCTGCGCTGACCTCGACGCGGTTCGTCGCCGCGCGCGAGACGTGTCAGGGCAAGACGCTGGTGAGCGTTGTCACCGACATTAGCGGACAAACGACGGCGCTGCTCGTCGGCACCCGCGAAGCGCTCGACGAGCTGTACGCGGAACTGGGCATCGCCGTCTCCGCCAAACGCCGTTTGGAGGCGGGCCTCCGTCCTTATCCTTCAGTTGGCGAAGCGGTGCGTCTACACTCGAACTCGACGACGCACGCGACGTCTTCGCTCCACGCAGCCAGCACTTCGACCGGCCGTCAGAGACTTGGGTAGACGACTGAGCGGTGGGTTGACCGGTGCGTGGATCGATAAAGCATCGCAATGAAAAAAGCCAGCGGTGAGCGACTCGCCGCTGGCTTTGTTGTCTCGCGCTACGGAGGAAACGTCACTGCCATCCGAACCGCCGGGCGAACATCCCCTTCATCATCTGTGTGAGCACGGCATAGGCCAGCAGAATCGCGGCGAGCATCGGGAAGTAGGCGAGCGGCAGGGCCTGCATCCTGAAAGTCTCGGCGAAGGGCGACATCGGCAGCATCACGCCAATCAGCATCACCGCGCCCGTCATCAGCAGCAATGGCCACGCCGCGCGGCTCTGCACGAACGGCAGACGGCGCGTGCGGATCAGGTGCACGATGAGCGTCTGCGACAGCAGCCCCTCGACGAACCAGCCGGATTGGAACAGCGTCTGGTGCTCGGCGCTGTTCGCACCGAACAAATGCCACATCGCGAGGAACGTCAGCACGTCGAAGATCGAGCTGATCGGGCCGAAGAACACCATGAAGCGCGACAGATCCGCCGGATTCCAGCGCTGCGGTTTGGTCAGTTGTTCGTCGTCGACGTTATCGAACGGGATCGTCGTCTGCGACAGATCGTAGAGCAGGTTCTGCGTGAGCAACTGCAACGGCAGCATCGGCAGGAACGGCAGGAATGCGCTCGCGATCAGCACCGAGAAAACGTTGCCGAAGTTCGAGCTGGCCGTCATCTTGATGTACTTGAGCATGTTCGCGAACGTGCGACGCCCCTCGATCACGCCCTGCTCCAGCACCATCAGGCTCTTTTCCAGCAGGATCAGATCGGCCGCTTCCTTGGCGATGTCCACCGCCGTGTCCACCGAAATGCCGATGTCGGCCGCACGCAGCGCCGGGGCGTCGTTGATGCCGTCGCCCATGAACCCGACGACGTGCCCGTTCGCACGCAGCATGCGCACCAGGCGCTCCTTGTGCGCGGGCGTGAGCTTCGCAAAGACGTTGGCGCGCTCGACCGTTTGCGCGAGTTCGGCGTCACTCATCGATTCGATGTCGTCGCCCAGCACGCAGCCGCTCACCTTCAGGCCGACTTCGCGGCAGACCTTGGCCGTCACGAGATCGTTGTCGCCCGTGAGCACCTTGACCTCCACGCCCGAAGCCGCCAGCGCCTTGAGTGCCGGCGCAGCGGACTCCTTGGGCGGATCGAGAAAGGCGATATAGCCCACGAGCACGAGCTCACTTTCGTCCGCCACGCTGTAGCGCTCGCGCACGGGCGGCAGATGCCGCGTTGCCACCGCCACCACGCGCAGCCCTTCAGCGTTCAGATCGGCAGTCACACGACGCAAACGCGCGAGCACGTCCGGCGTGAGCGGCTCGACGTTCGCGCCATGCTGCACGCGATCGCACACCGCCATCACTTCTTCCACGGCGCCCTTGCAGATCAGCTCGTGATGGTCGCCGTTCTCGCTCACCACCACCGACATGCGACGGCGCTGGAAGTCGAACGGAATCTCGTCGATCTTGCGATAGCGATTGACCACATCCAGACGCTGATGCAGCTCGCCATGGTTGAGCACCGCCACGTCGAGCAGATTCTTCAGGCCGGTCTGGTAGAAGCTGTTCAGATAGGCGTACTCGAGCACGTCTTCGGAGAAATGGCCCCAGACGTCGGTGTGACGCTCCAGACAGATCTTGTCCTGCGTGAGCGTGCCGGTCTTGTCGGTGCAGAGCACGTCCATCGCGCCGAAGTTCTGGATCGCGTCGAGCCGCTTGACGATGACCTTCTTGCGCGAGAGCACGACGGCGCCCTTGGCCAGCGTCGCCGTCACGATCATGGGCAGCATTTCTGGCGTGAGCCCGACCGCCACCGACAGCGCGAAGAGCGAGGCTTCGAGCCAGTCGTGCTTCGTGAAACCGTTGATGAGCAGAACGATGGGCGTCATGACCATCATGAAGCGGATGAGCACCCACGACACGCGATTCACGCCTTGCTGGAACGACGTGACGCTCGGTTGCTGCGCCGTCACCCGCTGGGCGAGCGAGCCGAAGAACGTGCGACCGCCCGTGGCCACCACGACCGCCGTGGCCGAGCCGCTCACGACGTTCGTTCCCATGAAAGCGAGGTTGTCGTATGCCAGCGGATTGCTGCCGCCGGCGCCACCCGCCTGGCAGGGATGTGCGAATTTCTCGACGGGCAGCGCCTCGCCGGTGAGCGCCGATTGCGAGACAAACAGGTCTTTGGCCGCAAGGATACGCACGTCTGCGGGGATCATGTCGCCTGCCGCGAGCAGCACGATATCGCCCGGTACGAGTTCGGCCAGCGGGATTTCGCGGCCCATGCGACCAAGACGCCGCATGTTCTCCGCCTCGCCCATACCCACGCCCACGCCCGGCGACTCGCGACGCAACACCGTGGCCGTGGTGCTCACCATCGCCTTGAGCTTCTCCGCCGCCTTGTTCGAGCGGGCTTCCTGCACAAATCGCAACACCGTGGAAATGATCACCATCGACGCGATGATGATCGTTCCCTCGGTGTCGTCGGTCGCGTAAGACACAGCGGCCAGTGCAGTGAGGAGCAGGTTGAACGGATTGCGGTAGCAGTTGAAGAGGTGCCGCCACCAGGGCAACGGCTTTTCATGCTCGACTTCGTTGGGGCCGACGTGCGCGCGCACGGTGGCGGCTTCGTCGTTCGACAGCCCTTCACGCGTGGTGCGCAGGCGCGCGAGCACGTCAGGGCCCGTATCGCGGGCAGCCTCGAGCAAACCTGGCGGCGCCTCATGGCCATGCGCAGGCGCGTCGAGCGTTTCGAGCATGTCGCGGCGGCGGAAAAAGCGCAGGCCGAGGCGCGCGCCAAGCACCGCAATCAGTCGCTCGCTGAGCGTGAGAGCTTGTTGCATCGGATACATCCAGAAAAATGCTTTGAGGGGCACCGGACAAGCGCCAGTGCCCCGGGAAACGGCAAGGCGTCAGCTCAGCCGCGCTTGTCGCGGCGCACGACGGTGCGCAGCCACTGCCCGAGACGCGCCCGGACACTGGCGCGCGCTGCGGCGTCGTTGGCAACGGCGGCGTCGGCATGCACGTCGACGTGATAGTGATGCAGGCACTCGGACGGCAGCATCAGGGCTTGCGGATTGCCTCCGCGCAGGGTCATGGAATAACGGAACACGATGAATCTCCCGGCCACACGGCAGCCGTCCGGCGCCAGCGTGGGGCTCGCGTTTCATGACCGGTGCATCAGGCAGACGGCATGAAAAACCACGCGAACACACGCGCACGACGGGACAGCCCGAACGGCAGACGTAAAACTTAATAAGGGAGCGTGCTACGAAAGACGGACGCTATCGATATGGCCCAACACATCCCTTCGTCACCAGCAAGGCGGTGAGAAAGGGGCAAGGCATTCGGTGCGAACATCTGAAGTTGCGCGCCAACCCGACAATGCGAGTTAGCGGCTGGGAAGATCCCGGGGACTAACTCGCGGTGATGGTGTCGACGTCAGTCGACCGGCAACTACCACTAGAACTACTGTCCACGGAAGGACCTCCTGAGAGCTATGACGGCGCGATTCTACCCCCGAGTGCGTCGAAAGAAAAGTGACAATTCAACGTGTTACAAATTGATGACAAATCGAACTTTCCTCCGCGCGGCAGCTCGGTCAGAATCTGTCATGTTTTCGTCACAAACCGCCAGCCGGCGGCCGTCGAGGCGCCGCCCCCGTACCGAATGTATGGCCGCGCGCCGCGCGCGACCGGCGGGCACCCGATCCCTCCGGAGCTCATGGATTCGCTCAACCGCGCCCTCTTTCTTGCCATCAATGCCTCGCCCAATGTGAGTGAAGGTGAACTGGCCGTTGCCGTCTTTCTGGCCAAATATCTGATCCTGCTGCTGCCGGTCGGTCTCGTCACGCTGTGGCTTGCGGGGGGACGCGATCGCGAAGGCGCCGTGCATGGCGCGTTGGGCGTGGGCCTCGTGCTGTTGATCAATTCGGTGATCGGCTTCGCGTGGTTCGAGCCCCGGCCGTTTGTCGTCGGCCTCGGCACCAATATGCTCGCGCACGCCCCGACGAGCGCCTTTCCGAGCAACCATGGCGCGATCATGTTCACCTCGGCCTTCGTGCTGATGGGCACGCTCGCACGCACGCCGCGCATGCTCGGCAAACTTCTGCTGCTCTGTGCGCTGCCGGTGTGCTGGGCGCGCGTTTATCTCGGCGTGCACTGGCCGCTCGACATGGTCGGCGCGCTGGTCGTGTCGATCGTCGTGGCGCTCATCATGCGCACGACAGGCGCTCGCGAGACCAGCCGTATCGTCGCAGCGATCCTCGAAGGCGTTTATCGACGGTTGCTGGCGTGGCCGATCGCGCGCGGCTGGCTGCGTCGCTGAAATACGGGAAACCGGCGAATTTCCGGGGAAAACTGTGGGATTCAGGGAACTACGGGAACTTCGGAAACGGCGCGGGGGGAAGAGAGGGGTAGAGCGGCGGTGAAGCTAAGGGTTGGGAGACTCGGGAGATCCGAATCTCCCAATGATGCTGCGGAGATGTCAATCAGCGGTGGTATTCGCCAGCGGCTTCGGGCTGGTAATCGAGGCCGAGCAATTCGAGCTCGATCAGGTTGCCACCCGGCACCTGCCAGTGAATCGACTGGCCGACGCGCAGGCCCAGCAAGGCGCTGCCCACCGGGGCCAAGACCGAAATACCGTTTTCCGTGGCCGCCAGATGCTGCG
This sequence comes from Pandoraea sp. NPDC087047, assembly GCF_044745225.1. Classification (NCBI taxonomy): domain Bacteria; kingdom Pseudomonadati; phylum Pseudomonadota; class Betaproteobacteria; order Burkholderiales; family Burkholderiaceae; genus Pandoraea; species Pandoraea sp. NPDC087047. Next base: position 109,445 of record NZ_JBIUZU010000004.1, on the reverse strand, counting down.
GATACACGAGCGTGACACGATGCTCCTGCTGCGTGGCAAGGTCACGATAGCGCACCACCGAATTCATCGTGGCGATGTCGGCCGGCATTTGTTCCGGATCGACGACGCTCGCCCGGGCGAGCTCTGTTTCGAGTGCCTCCACATACGGCAAGGCCGTGCGCGGCGCATTCTCGATGACCGAATAGAGACGATCGAGGTCGAGAGACGAGACAGTGATCGAAGGACGTTGCGAGTTGACGGTGGACATGTCGACGGGCCCTGAATTTCCTTGGCGTTGAGAAAGTTGCCTTCAATCTAACAGAAGCCCCGCGCGGCGAGAAGTCCCGGACTTGACCGCCATCCGCTAGAATCGACGCATTAAGGTGAATAGGCCTAATCGCCGCAAAGCTGAAGTCATGTCCGAAAACACTACGAATGCCGCGCTTTTCGAGCGCGCCCAGCAAACCATTCCCGGCGGTGTGAATTCGCCGGTGCGCGCCTTCCGCTCGGTCGGCGGCACGCCACGCTTCATTGCCCGCGCGCAAGGCCCCTACATGTGGGACGCCGAGGGCGTGCGCTACATCGACTACATCGGCTCGTGGGGCCCGATGATCGTCGGCCATCTGCATCCGGACGTCGTAGCCGCCGTGCAGAGCGCCATGTCGCAAGGCTTCAGCTTCGGCGCGCCGACCGAAGCCGAAGTGGTGATGGCCGAAGAAATCTGCCGTCTCGTGCCGTCCATCGAACAGGTGCGTCTGGTGTCCTCCGGCACCGAGGCGACGATGAGCGCGCTGCGTCTGGCACGCGGCTTCACGGGCCGCAACAAGATCGTCAAGTTCGAAGGCTGCTATCACGGCCACGCCGACAGCCTGCTGGTCAAGGCCGGCTCGGGCCTGCTCACGTTCGCCGATTCCACGCGCAACGCCCCGTCTTCGGCAGGTGTGCCACCGGAAGTCACGCGCGATACGCTCGTGCTCGAGTACAACAACGTCGAGCAGCTACGCGAGCTGTTTGCGGGCCAGGGCGGCGAAATTGCCGCCGTGATCGTCGAACCGGTCGCGGGCAACATGAATCTCGTGCGCGGCTCGCGTCATTTCCTGCAGACGCTGCGTGAATTGTGCACGGCGCATGGCGCTGTGCTGATTTTCGACGAAGTGATGTGCGGTTTCCGCGTCGGCCTGGGCGGCGCGCAAGCGCTCTACGGCATCACGGCCGACCTCACCTGTCTGGGCAAGGTCATCGGTGGCGGCATGCCGGCGGCCGCCTTCGGCGGCGGTCGCGACATCATGTCGCATCTGGCGCCACTGGGCGGCGTCTATCAGGCCGGCACCCTCTCGGGCAACCCGCTCGCCGTTGCCGCCGGTCTCGCTACGCTCAAGCTGATTCAGGCGCCGGGCTTCTACGAAGATCTGGCCAAACGTACGTCGAAGCTCGTGAACGGGCTGGTCGATGCGGCGCAGGCCGCCGGTGTGCCGTTCTCCGGCGACAGCGTCGGCGGCATGTTCGGGCTGTATTTCCGTGCCAACGTGCCGCAGAGCTTTGCCGAAGTCACGACCTCGGACGTCGCGCGCTTCAATAAGTTTTTCCACGCCATGCTCGATCGCGGCGTCTATCTCGCACCGAGCGCGTTCGAAGCGGGCTTCGTCTCGGCGACGCACGACGACGCGATCATCGACGCCACGCTCGACGCCGCGCGCGACGCGTTCGCGGTGATTGCGTGAGCCATCCGTCGGTCATGCCGCGCTCGTCTGCCACAAGGGGCAGCGCGGCTTTTTACACGTCATGCGTAGTCCGCCGGACGCTTGTCCGGCCATTCCGGCCATAACAAGGGGGAACATCATGCAAACGCTGCTGCCGATCAAGCGCCGTCAGTCGTTCATGCGCTGGCTGGCGCTGGGGTTTCTCACGTCGCTGCTCAGCGCTTGCGGCTATAACGAAATCCAGGTCAAGGACGAAGCGGTCAAGGCCGCCTGGAGCGAGGTCGTCAACCAGTACCAGCGGCGCGCCGATCTGGTGCCGAATCTGGTGAATACGGTCAAGGGCTACGCAACGCACGAGCAGTCGACACTCACCGACGTGATCAATGCCCGCGCCAAGGCCACCAGCATTACGGTCACGCCCGAAACGCTCAACGACCCCGACGCGTTCAAGCGCTTCCAGCAGGCGCAGGGCGAATTGTCCGGTGCCCTCTCGCGCTTGATGGCCGTCTCGGAAAACTACCCGAACCTCAAAGCCGACGGCCTGTTCCGCGACCTGCAATCGCAGCTCGAAGGCACGGAAAACCGCATCACCGTGGCGCGCAATCGCTATATCCAGTCGGTGCAGGATTACAACGTGTATGTCCGTCAGTTCCCGAACAATCTGACGGCCAAGATGTTCGGCTACGGACCGAAGCCGAACTTCACGGTGGAAAACGAGAAAGCGATTTCGACGGCGCCGACCGTCAAGTTCTGAGGAGCGGGCCATGGCGCTCATCCAGCCGAAGCGTCTGCTGTGGGTGCTCCGCGCCCTGGCGCTGGCAAGTCTGTGCTGGCTGGCGCTGCCGGCCGGCGCGCAGGCGCTGGTGGCCGTGCCCGCGCTCACGGCGCGCGTGACCGATCTGAGCGGCACGCTCACGCCCGAGCAACGCAACGCACTCGAGACGCAACTCGCGCAATATGAGCAGCAACGCGGCAGTCAGATCTTCATTCTGATGCTGCCGAGCACCGCGCCCGAGACCCTCGATCAGTACAGCATCCGCGTGGCCGATGCCTGGAAGGCCGGCCGCAAGGGCGTGGACGACGGTGTCATCATGCTCGTCGCGAAGGACAATCCGAACGACCTGCGCAAGATGCGCATCGAAGTCGGACGCGGTGTGCAAGGCTCCCTCACCGACGCCATCTCCGGGCGAATCCTGCGCGACGTGATGGCACCGCACTTTCGCAGCGGCGACTTCTTCGGCGGTCTGGCCGCCGGCGTAGCCGCCGTGCAAGCGGCGATGAACAACGAGCCCCTGCCCGCACCGAACCTACCGTCGACACGTGCCGAGCATTCAGATTTGTCCGATTTCCTGCCGTTGCTCTTCATCGTCTTCATCATCGCGATGGTCGTGATCATGGAAAGCCGGCGACGCTTCAGCGGACCGGGACTGCCGGGCGCTCCCCCCAGCGATCCGCGCTCGCGCGTGCTCACGGGACAACGCGGACGCATCGGTGCCGGCGGTTTCGGTGCCGGGCTGGGTGGCGGTATCGCTGGCGGACTGGGCGGCTGGGGACGCAACGACGGCGGCGGATTCGGCGGCGGTGGAGACAGCGGCGGCGGTTTCGGCGGCGGGGGTGGGGGTGGCTTTGACGGCGGCGGCTCGTCGGGGAACTGGTGACAGCGATGGCAACCGCACACGAGGAGGCATTCGCGATGCAACACAAGCCACACGACGTCTCGCGCTGGCTGCGTCATGCCGGCACCTGGCGTGCGCATGCCCGCTGGATTTTCCCCGACAAGGCGCTCGACACGCTCGAGACCGCCATTCGCGAATCGGAGCGCGAGCATCGCTGCGAGATACGCCTTGTGATCGAAGCGGCCATGCCGCTTGCGGCAGTCTGGCACGGGCAATCGTGCCGTCAACGCGCCGTTCAACTGTTTCATCATCTCGGCGTGACCCATACGGGCGAGCGCACGGGCATACTGCTTTACATCAACATCGCCGATCACGATATCGAGCTGATCGCCGACAAGGGTGTCAATGCGCTGGTGGCCGACCGGAAATGGGACGGCGTCGTCGCGCAGATGAGCGCCGGTTTTCGTGATGAACGCTATGTCCAGAGCGTGCTCGACGCGCTGAACACCCTGCGCGGCATTGCGCGCGAATCCCTGCCGGCCCATGCCGGCGCAGCACCGGACAATGCGTTGACCGACCGGCCGCTGATGATCTGACGATCCGACGTCTCATGTTTTCCGAACAGGATTTTGCTTACATGCGCCGCGCGCTGGCACTGGCCGAGCGCGCGATGTTTACCACCACGCCGAACCCGCGCGTGGGCTGCGTGATCGTGCAGGACGGCCGCATCATCGGCGAAGGCTTCACACAGCCCGCCGGTCAGGACCACGCCGAAGTCCAGGCCATGAAAGACGCCCGCGTGCGCGGCGAATCGGTGCGCGGCGCGACGGCCTACGTCACGCTTGAACCGTGCAGCCACTACGGCCGCACACCGCCGTGCGCCAAGGGCCTCATCGAAGCGGGCGTGAAGCGCGTGATCGCTGCGATGGAAGACCCGAACCCGCTTGTCGCCGGACGCGGTCTGGGCATGCTGCGCGACGCCGGCATCGAAGTGCGCTGCGGCTTGCTGGAGAACGAAGCGCGCGAAATGAACATCGGCTTCATCGCCCGCATGACGCGCGGCACGCCGTGGGTGCGCATGAAAGTGGCCGCCAGTCTCGACGGCAAGACCGCGCTGAACAACGGCGTGAGCCAGTGGCTCACCGGCCCGGCCGCGCGCGCCGACGGCCACGCATGGCGTGCGCGCGCCTGCGCAATTCTCACCGGCATCGGCACCGTGCGCGAAGACGATCCGTCGCTAACGGTGCGCGAGGTGCCAACGACGCGTCAGCCGCTGCGCATCGTCGTCGATTCGCGTCTGGACATCTCCCCGGGCGCCAAGGTGCTCGCGCACGGCAACGCGCTCGTGGTCTGCGCTAACGGCGATCCGGACCGTGTGTCGCGGCTGCGCGATCTGGGCGTGCAAGTCCTCGACCTGCCCAACGCGAGCGGCAAGGTTGAGCTGCCCGCACTGCTACGTGCGCTTGGCGAGCGTCAGTTCAACGAAATTCACGTCGAAGCGGGCTTCAAACTCAACGGTTCGCTGCTGCGCGAGAGCTGTGTGGATGAACTGCTGACGTATTTCGCGCCCAGCATCGTCGGCGAGGCGCAGGGCATGTTCCATCTGCCTGCGCTCACGTCGCTCGACGACAAACTGGCGCTCAAGTTCACCGACGTGCGCATGATCGAAGACGACCTTCGCGTGATGGCGCGCGTGGTGGCTCGCGCAAAGGGCGACTAAGCGGCGCCGCACACAATACAAAACGGGGTGAGCCGTGTGGCCCACCCCGTTTTGCATGACAGATGCAGCGCGCGCGGAAAGCGCCGCCGCGCCGGACTTTGCGCCCGCTCAGACGTGGAAACCCACGCGACCGAGCGACTCCATCTCGACCGATACATACTGGCCCGGCGCGATGTATTCAGCCGGCGTCGCGCCGCCCGCCATCACGATCCAGCCAGCCTGCAACGGCTCGCCAGCGGCCGCCGACAGACGCGCCGCCGCCACCAGCGAGCGCAGCGGATGCCCAAGCAGCGCCGCCGTCGAGCCGACCTGCACGGTGCGGCCATTGATCGTCATCGCCAAGCCCAGATTCGAGAAGTCGACGTACGGATCGTGCCACGCACCGATCACGAAGCCGCTCGACGACGCGTTGTCGGCGATCACTTCTGGCAGCGTGAATTTGAAATTCTTGTAGCGCGAATCGATGATCTCGATGGCCGGGGCAATCGCCTCGACTGCCGCGAGCGCCTGCGGGCCGGTGACGTTGCCTTCGAGCGGCTTCTTCAGAATGAACGCGATCTCGGGCTCAACGCGCGGATGCACATAGCGCTTGAAATCGATGGCCGTGCCCTCTTCGACCTGCATGCCGGACGTCAGCCGTCCCCAGATCACATCGGACAGCCCCATCTGAATCATCTTCGCGCGACTCGTGAACCCCATCTTCACGCCCACACGCGTCTCGCCGCGTTCGGCACGGCGCGCGAGCGACGCGGCCTGAATGGCGTAGGCGTCGTCGAGCGACAGACGGTTGTCGGTGTCGAACTGCTCGACCTCGTGGGCGAAGTGCGCGGCATCGTCGAGCCGCTTGGCGTAATCGTGAATATGACTCATCGTGCAGCCTCGCTGGCGGTTTCGAAAACGGCGCGGACCGAGCCCAGGCCGTTGATACGGGTCTCGAAGATGTCGCCAGGGGTGACGGCGGCCATCGGGCCGAGTGCCCCCGAGAGCACCAGATCACCCGCCTTGAGCGGCGTGCCCACGGCGGCCATGGTGCGTGCGAGCCACACCACGGCGTTGATCGGGCTGCCCAGACAGGCCGCCCCTGCGCCCACCGACACCGGCTCGCCGCGACGCTCCATCACCATGCCGCACATGCGCACGTCGAATTCGGCGAGCGTCTTCGGCGTATTGCCAATCACGTAGGCCGACGACGAGGCGTTGTCCGCAATCGTATCGGTGATGCGGATATTCCAGTCGGCCACGCGGCTACCCACGATTTCCAGCGCAGGCAGCGCGTATTCGATGGCATTGAGGACATCGAGCTGCCCCGGATTTTCGACATCCAGATCGCGCCCGATCACGAAGGCGATCTCGGCTTCGATCTTCGGTTGCGTCAGGATCGATGCCGGGATCGGCTCGCCGTCGCCATAGCCCATGTCGTCGAACAGCATGCCGAAGTCGGGCTGATCGACGCCGAGCTGCTTCTGCACGGCCACCGACGTCAGGCCGATCTTGCAGCCGACGATGCGGCGTCCGGCGGCGAGGCGTCGCTCGGTGTTGATGCGCTGGATGGCGTAGGCCTCGTCGATGGTGAGCGGCGCGTACGTGTCGCGTAGCGGGGCGATGAAGCGGCGCGAGCGTTCGGCTTCGAGCAGCGCGTCGGCGGCCTGCTGGAGGCGTGCTTGCGCGGCGGCGTCGCGTTGGGGGGAGACGCCCATTACGCGCCTGCCTTCGCCGGCGCGACCGGCTCGTCCTTGGTGCGCTCGCCCACGGCCCAGTGCGCGGCCGGCACCTGCGTGGCATAAACGCGAATCGATTCGAGCGGCGCGCCGAGCGTCTCGTGCACGGTGCGCGCGACGGCCTTCACGCAGGCCTTTACGGTGGCGTCGTCGCGACCTTCCACCAGGTTGATATGTACGATCGGCATGATGCTGTCCCCTGAAAATGCCCGAGCAAGCGGGTTCGTACGCCATCATGCGTGCACCGGAAGATACCGTCCAATACCAAATTTTCAGTTTCCGATACCATTTCGGTATTGCGCTGTTTTGCACTGACAACGCGCTTGGGAGGGGAAATTCATGGACATCAAGCAAATGCGGTACTTCCTGGCCGTCGCGCAGGAAGGACATTTCGGACGAGCCGCCGCACGGCTGAACATGGCGCAACCGCCGCTCACCCGTCACATTCACGCGCTCGAAGCACAGCTCGGCGCGCCGCTTTTCCTGCGCACGCCCAAAGGCGCCACGCTGACCGCCGCCGGGCAGACGCTGCTCGCGGAGGTGCCGAATATCCTGTCGCTCACGCGGCGGGCGGAGGAACAGACACGCCTGGCTGGCGAAGGCTACATCGGGCGGCTCGACGTCGGCATCTTCAGCTCAGGCATTCTCAACGTCATTCCACGACTGCTGGCGGGCTTTCATTCCGAACGTCCCGAAGTAAAGATCGGCCTGCACAACCTCTCGAAGACGGCGCAGATCGCCGCCCTGCGCGAGCGGCGCATCGCCATCGGCTTCAATCGTCTGATTCCGGACGAGCCGGATCTCGTCGTCGACTGGATTCATCGCGAACCCTTTCTGGTCGCGCTCTACGAGGAGCATCCGCTGTGCAAGCGCGCGTCGCTGACGCTGGCCGATCTCGATAACGAACGCATGATCCTCTATCCGAACGCCCCGGTGCCGGGGCTGGCGGAAGAAGTCGCCGCTGCGTTTCGCGCCGAAGGCGTGACGCTGCGCGTGGAACAGGAAGTGGAGGACGTGGTGACGTCGATTGCGTTGGTGGCGAGCCGCTTCGGCATTTGCGTGACGACCGAGTCGGCCGCGAACCTGCGTCTGCCCGGCGTGGTGTATCGCCCACTGAAATCGCAGCGGCTGCGATCGATCGAACTGAACTGCATGTACCGGCGCGACGACGACTCACCGATCCTCGCCGCATTTCTCGCGCGCATCCGGCAGTCTCGCAACCGGCGTCACGCGCTATCGATGTGAAAATTTCGGCCGCAAAACGGCTTATCACATCTCCCGTCAACAGATGGGATGCAAAACATCATGATTGGATTTCAATTTTCGACAGATTGTATCCAAAATGTCCTGATGCGTAATTTTTCATCACCATTCAACGTGGCCCCGATTCGCCGATTTGAAGCGTTTTTTATGTTTTTCCAATCTGCGTAGTACTACGGATAATCGTTGTGAGGACTCTTATTTTTTTCTTTTGACCCCTTTGAAGCCCTTTGTCCATGCGGGTTTCCGGGGAACTCAGGATACCTGTTTCTATTGGAGAGAGTATTACGCTACTATGGCGAATCGTTCCCGCCGACAACGGCTTGAATGATCCGATACCGACCAGAATCAGCAGTCGATCAGGCCCCCTCGAACACCTGGGTGGTCAAAAAATACAAATCAAGGAGATGTTCAGAATGCAGTTTCGTCACAAATCCCTGTTCGTTGCCGCTGCTCTCGCCCTCTTCGGAACGGCTGCGAATGCAGAGACCGTCAAGATCGCCATCGCCGGTCCGTTCAGCGGCTCGGTTGCTCAGTACGGCGACATGGTCAAGGCCGGTGCGCTGACCGCCATCGAAGAAGTCAACGCCGCAGGCGGTGCGAACGGCAACAAGCTCGAAGCCGTGTTCATGGACGACGCCTGTGAGCCGAAGCAGGCTGTCGCCGTCGCCAACAAGATCGTCAGCCAGAAGATCAAGTATGTGATCGGTCACGTATGCTCGGGCTCGACGATCCCGGCATCGGACATCTACGAAAACGAAGGCGTGGTCATGATTACGCCGTCGGCCACGGCGCCGCAGCTCACCGAAGGCAAGAAGCGTCACTTCATCTTCCGTACCATCGGCCGCGACGACCAGCAAGGCCCGGCAGCCGCTCAGTACATCATCAACAAGGTCAAGCCGAAGAAGGTCGCCGTGCTGCACGACAAGCAGTCGTACGGTCAGGGCATCGCCACGTCGGTGAAGAAGGATCTTGACGCCGCCAAGGTGCCGGTCGTGTTGTTCGAAGGCATCAACGCCGGTGACTCGGACTACTCGGCCGTCATCACCAAGCTCAAGGCACAGGGCGTGGACTTCGTGTACTTCGGCGGCTACCACCCGGAAATGGGCCTGCTGCTGCGTCAGGCACGTGAGCAAGGCGTGAAGGCCACGTTCATGGGACCGGAAGGCGTGGGCAACAAGGACGTGACGGCCATCGCCGGCCCGGCCTCGGAAGGCATGCTCGTGACGCTGCCAGCCGATTTCGCCGCCGATCCGGCCAACGCCAAACTGGTGAAGGCTTTCGCCGATGCCAAGCGTGATCCGAACGGTCCGTTCCAGATGCCGGCCTACACGGGCGTGCAACTGATCGCCAAGAGCATTGCCGGTGCGAAGAGCACGGACTCGGAAAAGGTGGCCAAGTACCTCCACGCCAATACGTTCGACACGCCGATCGGCAAGGTCGCGTATGACGCGGCGGGCGATCTGAAGTCGTTCAAGTTCGTCGTCTTCACCTGGCACAAGGACGCCACCAAGACCGCCGCAAACTGATTCCCTGACGCATTACCGGCCAGCGAATCACCCTCTAGCCGCCCGCCGACCCCGGCGGGCGGCTCGCATTCGCGCTCGGCCCCCGCTTGTCGCGAGGCTTCCCGCATGAACGAATTTTTCCCACAGCTTGCCCAGCAACTGGTCAATGGCCTGACGCTGGGCGCGATCTACGCGTTGATTGCCATCGGCTACACAATGGTCTACGGCATCATCGGCATGATCAACTTTGCCCACGGCGAGATCTACATGATCGGCGCGTATGTCGGGCTTGTCACACTGACTGCAATCGGAACGGCGGCGGGCTACCCCTTGCCGCTCGTGCTGGGTGCAGCGCTGCTGGTATCGGTGCTGATCACGGGCCTTTACGGCTTCGCGATCGAGCGGGTGGCGTATCGCCCGCTGCGCGGCGGACCTCGCCTCGGACCGCTGATCTCCGCGATCGGTATGTCCATCTTCCTGCAGAACTACGTGCAGATCGGTCAGGGCGCGCGCGATGTTTCCGTGCCGATGCTGATCTCCGGTGCCGTCGACATCCCGATGGGTGACTTCACCGTGACCATTCCCTACGCTCGCATGTTGATCGTAGGTGTGACGATCGCACTGATGATTCTGCTGACGCTGTTCATCGCCAACTCGCGCATGGGCCGCGCCTGCCGTGCCTGCGCCGAGGATATGCGCATGGCCAACCTGCTCGGCATCGATACGAACCGCGTGATCTCGTTCACGTTCGTGCTCGGCGCCATGCTCGCGGCCGTGGGCGGCGTGCTGATCGGCCTGACCATCGGCAAGCTCAATCCGTATATCGGCTTCATCGCCGGCATCAAGGCCTTCACGGCGGCGGTGCTGGGCGGTATCGGCAGCGTTCCCGGCGCCATGCTCGGCGGTGTGCTGCTGGGGCTGGCGGAGACGCTCGCCTCGGGCTATATGCCCTCCGAGTACAAGGACATCGTGGCGTTCTGCCTGCTGGTGCTGGTGCTGCTGTTCCGCCCGACTGGCCTGCTGGGCAAGCCTGACGTCGAGAAAGTCTGAGGTCGACCATGACACAACAACTCACTCTGAAGTCCGGTGCCGCCAACCGCGCACCGGCGGGCGAGACGCTCAAGGGTGCGGTCATCGCCGCCCTCGTGACGATCGTTCTCACGGCCCCGATCCTGGGCCTGCAACTGAAACTCGACGGCTACAAGGTCGTGCTCGAACAACACTGGCGTCCGGTCTGGATCGCGACCGCCATCGTGTTCGTCTTCCAGTTGCTCAAGCCGTTTCTGTTGCGTACGAAGCAAGCCGTGAAGCTGCCGACGATGCCCACCATGGGGCGTCGTCAGCAACTGAGCGCGATGTGGGTGCTGCTGGCCGTCGGGCTCGTGTGGCCGTTCATCGGCTCGCGCGGCGCGGTGGACGTGGCCACGCTCGCCCTCATCTACTGCGTGCTGGGTCTCGGCCTGAACATCGTGGTGGGCTTCGCCGGTCTGCTCGATCTGGGTTACGTCGGCTTTTACGCGGTGGGCGGTTATACGTACGCCCTGCTCAACCAGTACTTCGGCCTGACTTTCTGGGAATGCCTGCCGCTCGCCGCGCTCATGTCGGCCACGTTCGGCTTCCTGCTGGGCTTCCCGGTATTGCGTTTGCGTGGCGACTATCTGGCCATCGTGACGTTGGGCTTCGGTGAAATCATTCGCCTGCTGCTCAACAATCTGACGAGCCTCACCGGCGGTCCAGACGGCGTGTCGGGCATTCCGAAGCCCAGCGTGTTCGGCTTCGAAATGGCGCGCTCGGCCAGCGTTGAAGGCGCGACGACATTCCACGAGTTGATCGGCCTGCCATACAGCGGCTCGCATATGGTGATCTTCCTTTACCTGCTTGCCTTTGCGCTGGTGGGCTTCACGCTGTTCGTGACCAGCCGCCTGATCCGCATGCCGATCGGCCGTGCGTGGGAAGCGCTGCGCGAAGACGAAATCGCCTGCCGCTCGCTCGGTCTGAACCCCACACGCATCAAGCTCTCGGCGTTCACGCTGGGCGCATCGTTCGCGGGGCTCGCCGGTGCGTTCTTTGCGGCGCGTCAGGGATTGGTGACGCCGGAGTCGTTCACGTTCATCGAATCGGCGCTGATTCTCGCCGTGGTGGTGCTCGGCGGCATGGGCTCGCAAATCGGCGTGATTCTCGCGGCCATTCTGCTGACGGTCCTGCCGGAAGTGGCGCGTGACTTCGCCGAGTACCGCATGCTGATTTTCGGTCTGGTGATGGTGCTGATGATGATGTGGCGTCCGCAAGGTCTGCTGCCCGCCACCCGCCCGCATGTGGAGTTGCCGCAATGAGTGCAGAACTGTTGAAACTCTCCGGCCTGCAGATGCGCTTCGGCGGTCTGCTGGCGGTCGATGGCGTCGAGTTCGACGTCCGCAAGAACGAAGTCTTCGCCATCATTGGCCCGAACGGCGCCGGCAAGACGACCGTCTTCAATTGTGTGGGTGGCTTCTATCGCCCGACCGGTGGCTCGATCATGCTCGACGGCGACAACATCACCGGCCTGCCGAGTCATATGGTGGCCCGGCGCGGTCTGGTGCGCACGTTCCAGAACATTCGTCTGTTCCGTCAGTTGACGGTCGTGGAGAACCTGCTGGTCGCGCAGCACATGCGAGTGCACAGCGGTTTTCTGCAAGGGCTGTTCTCGACGGGTGCGTTCCGTCGTGCCGAGCGCACGGCGCTCGAACGCGCCAAGACGTGGCTCGACCGCCTCGGCCTGACGGCCGTGGCCAACCGTGAGGCGGGCACGCTGTCGTATGGGCACCAACGCCGGCTCGAAATCGCGCGCTGCATGATTACCGAGCCGCGTCTGCTCATGCTCGACGAACCGGCTGCCGGTCTGAACCCGCAGGAGAAGGTCGAGCTGCAGCAGCTCGTCGACAACCTGCGTCACGAGTTCGGGATTTCGGTGCTGCTCATCGAACACGACATGAGTCTCGTGATGGGCGTGTCGGACCGGATTCTCGTGATGGAACACGGCAAGCCGATCATGACCGGCAAGCCCGACGAGGTGCGCAACGACCCGCGCGTCATCAAGGCCTACCTCGGGGAGGAATAATGCTGAAGCTCGAACAGATCCATACCCATTACGGGGCCGTCGAAGCGCTCTCGGGCGTGTCGATCGAAGTAAACAAGGGCGAGATCGTTACGCTCATCGGCAGTAACGGCGCGGGCAAGACCACGCTGATGATGACCGTGTGCGGCACGCCGCGCGCCTCGAGCGGTCGCGTAATGTTCGAGGGCAATGACATCACCGGCCGTCCCACGCACGAAATCATGCGCATGGGGCTGGCGATTTCGCCGGAAGGCCGTCGCGTGTTTCCGAGTCTGACGGTCATCGAGAATCTGAAGATGGGCGGCTTCTTTGCGTCCAATGACGAGATCGATGCCGGGATGGACCACGTCTTCAAGCTATTCCCGAGACTCGCGCAACGCGGCAAGCAACGCGCAGGCACGATGTCCGGTGGCGAGCAGCAGATGCTGGCGATCGGGCGGGCGTTGATGAGCCGTCCGCGCCTGCTGTTGCTCGACGAGCCGACGCTCGGTCTCGCGCCACTCGTGATCGCGCAGATCTTCGACATCATTCGTGCAATCCGCGAGGAAGGCGTGACGGTGTTTCTGGTGGAGCAGAACGCGAACAAGGCGCTGCACGTTGCCGATCGCGGTTATGTGCTCGAAACCGGACGCGTCGTGCTCGCCGATTCGGCCTCGAATCTGCTCGCGAACGACGACATCAAGCGTGCTTATCTCGGTGCGTAATTTGGCGTGACCCGGCGCGTGACCCGGCGCATGGCGTCACGCGCTGCGGCGAGGCTTGCCGCGGTAAGACTCGCTACGGATGACGTCGATTGCCAGGGGGGCGCGGCAGCTCGCTGTCAAGCAAAAAGGGGGACATGCCTTCGGGCATATCTCCCTTTTTCATGTGACGGCGAAGACGCCTGCGTTGCCGTTCACTGCATCAGTTCGACCAACTGATCGAGCGCCTTGCCCCAGCCGTCATGGAAGCCCATGGCTTCGTGCTGCGCACGCGTGGCTTCGTTGCCATGCATCGCAATCGCCGTGTAGCGCGTGCCCTTGCCTTGCGCCTCCATCAGCACAGCGGCCGTGAAGTGAAAACCGCCGTGCTCGGCGACCGGTGCGGGTGCCGGACGAAAACCGGGAAGCACCGCATTCGTCCACACGAGTCGCGAGTTCTCGACCACTTCCAGGTAACACCCCACGTTCGGGAACTGCTGTCCTTCCGGCGAGCGCATAACCGTGCGGAACAAGCCGCCCGGGCGCAGATCGATCTCGCATTCCACCGTCTGCCACGGCGCGGGGGTGAACCACTTCCTGAGATGCTCCGGCTGCGTCCACGCCGCCCAGACGCGCTCACACGGCACATCGACATAGCGCTCGAGCACTAGATCGAGCTTCGGGTCGACGGAGAAAAGGTTGGCACGGCTCATGTTCACGTCTCCTTCATCTGCAGCAGGTAGTTATCGAGTTGATCGAGGCGGCGCGTCCACTGGTCGCGCTGCAACTGGAGCCAATCCTGCGCACCTGCCAGCGTTTCGGTTTCCAGCGCGTACGTGCGCACGCGTCCGGTCTTTCGCGAGACGACCAGACCGCTCTCCTCCAGCACGCCCAGATGCTGCGAAAACGAGGGCAACGCCATCGAAAACGGACGCGCCAGCTCGCTCACCGACGCAGGACCCAAGGTCAAACGCTCGACGACCGCACGCCGGGTAGGATCGGACAGTGCCTGGAAGATTCGGTCGAGCGGGATGGAGGGGGTAGTCATGTGGCTGACTATAGTGGCCGCAATTACTTAGGTCAATGCCTTTGTATTGCGACATTTCCGTTGGCCGGGGCACCAGATCGGCCGCAGCCGCGCACCGGCTTGGCGTAGAATAGAGCCTTTCCAAATTCAGCCCCCGCGTTGTCGCTATGCCGTTGGCCACTACAGAAGAAATCATTGCCGAGCTGAAGGCCGGCCGCATGGTTGTCCTCGTCGATGAGGAAGATCGTGAAAACGAAGGCGACCTGGTCATGGCGGCCGAATTCGCGACGCCCGAAGCCATCAACTTCATGGCGAAGTACGGCCGCGGCCTGATTTGCCTCACGCTCACGCAGGCGCGCTGCAAGCAGCTCAACCTGCCGCTCATGACCTACCGCAACGGCACGCAATACGGCACGGCGTTCACGCTGTCGATCGAAGCGGCCGAGGGCGTGAGCACCGGTATTTCGGCAGCAGATCGCGCGCACACGGTGCAGACGGCCATTTCGCGCGACGCGCGTCCGGAAGATATCGTCCAGCCGGGTCACGTTTTCCCGATCATGGCGCAGCCGGGCGGCGTGCTCGTGCGCGCCGGTCACACCGAAGCCGGTTGCGATCTGACGGCGATGGCAGGCCTTACCCCCGCCGCCGTGATCTGCGAAATCATGAACGACGACGGCACGATGGCGCGTCTGCCGCAATTGCTGGAATTCGCGGAGCAGCACGGCATCAAGATCGGCACGATCGTCGATCTGATCCACTATCGCAGCCGCACCGAATCGATGATCGAGACGGTCGCCTCGCGCGAAATGCAGACCGCCTGGGGGACGTTCCAGGCAACGCTCTACCGGGACAAGCCGAGCGGCAATCCGCATTTGGCACTCGTTCGCGGCGTGCCCTCCCCCGACGACGAAACGCTGGTGCGCGTGCACGAACCGCTGTCGGTGCTCGATCTGCTCGAGACCGGCGTGTCGACGCACTCGTGGACCCTCGCGGGCGCGATGCAGGCGATTGCCGAAGCCGGCAAGGGCGTGGTGGTGCTGCTCAACTGCGTGGAAACCCCTGAGCATCTGTTCAATCAGTTCGAAGCACTCGACGAAACCGAGAAGGCCGCGCGCGCCAAGCGTCGCCCGGTGGACTTCCGCACGCACGGCGTCGGCGCACAGATCCTGCGCGAGCTGGGCGTCGGTAAAATGCGAGTGCTCTCGAGCCCGCGCAAGATTCCCAATATGGCAGGTTATGGCCTCGAGGTAACCGGTTTCCAACCGATGCCCGGCGCCGCAACTGCCTGAGCATTCCCGTATCGATGCCCCGCCCGTAGAAGGCGGGGCGTTATCTTGCCGAGCATTGCCTGTCTCGGGCGTGCCGGCACAACGTTGGCCGCACCGCCTGGACGGTACTTTTTTGAGGAAGCCCATTATGGAAATCGGACAATACCAGCCGGAACTCGACGGTGAAGGCCTACGCGTGGGCATCGTGCAATCGCGATTCAATGACGCCGTCTGCACCGCATTGCGCACTGCCGCCGTGGCCGAACTCGACCGCCTCGGTGTCGACGGCGAAGACGTGCTGCTCGTGACGGTGCCCGGTGCACTGGAAATCCCGCTGGCATTGCAAAAGATGGCCGAAAGCGGCCAGTTCGACGCGCTCATCGCGCTCGGCGCGGTGATCCGCGGTGAGACGTATCACTTTGAGCTGGTGTCGAACGAAAGCGGTGCCGGCATTTCGCGCATCGGTCTCGATTTCGGCATCCCCATCGCCAACGCGGTGCTCACGACCGAAAACGACGAACAGGCCGAAGTGCGCGCCGCCGAGAAGGGCCGCGATGCTGCCCGCGTGGCGGTGGAAATGGCCAACCTGCTCGAAGCCGTCGACATGCTCGGTGGCGACGACGGGGAGGGCGAAGACGAAGATGAAGAAGAGGAAGATCGGTAATGAAGAGTGCACGCCGCCGCGCGCGCGAATTTGCGCTGCAAGGGATGTATCAATGGCTGATTTCGCGCGGCCACGCGAGGGAGATCGACGCTCACCTGCGCTCCACCCCCGGCTATGACAAGGCCGACCACGCCCTCCTGGAGGCTGTGCTGTACGGCAGCATCAACGAGGCGGATGCCCTGTCGCAGCAGCTCCAGCCTTACCTGGACCGGCCGGCGGCGCAACTCTCGCCTATCGAACACGCCGCGCTCATCACCGGTGCGTACGAACTGATTCATCTTCAGGACGTGCCGTACCGCGTGGTCATCAACGAGGCTGTCGAAGTCGTCAAGACGTTCGGCGGCCCCGATGGTCATCGCTTCGTGAATGGCGTGCTCGACAAGTTCGCCGCTGAAGTGCGTCCGGTAGAAGTCGCCGCCAATCGTCACGGCGGCCGCGGCAAAAGCGCCTGACATCATGGACCGCACGTCCGACCTCGCCCCCGCATTGACACTCGCACAGCGTGTCGAGCACATCGCCCCGTTCCACGTCATGGAGCTGGCCAAACAGGCCGCGCTCCGTGAAAAAGCGGGACACCGGGTGATTCACATGGGGATCGGCGAGCCGGATTTCACGGCGCCCGAGGCGGTCATCGAGGCCGCAGCGAAGGCCATGCGCGACGGTCGCACGCAATACACCGGCGCCATGGGCATTCCCGCGCTGCGCGAGGCCATCGCCGAGCACTACCGTCATGACTACGGGGTCGATGTCGATCCGTCGCGCATTGTCGTGACGGCTGGGGCATCGGCCGCGCTCGTGCTGGCCTGTGCGGCGCTCGTGAGCCGGGACGACGAAGTGCTGATGCCGGACCCCTGCTATCCGTGCAACCGGCACTTCGTGTCGACGTTCGACGGCAAACCGGTGCTGATTCCCTCGGGCCCGGCGGAACGCTTCCAGCTTACCGCCGAGCGCATCGAATCGCATTGGGGACCGGCGACGAAGGGCGTGCTGCTCGCATCGCCCTCGAATCCGACGGGCACATCGATCGAAACGGAAGAACTGGCGCGCATTGTGAAGACGGTGCGCGCTCGCGGGGGCTTCACGCTCGTCGACGAGATCTATCAGGGCCTCTCCTACGACGGCAAGCCCACCACGGCGCTGAGCTTCGGCGATGACGTTCTGGTCGTGAGCAGCTTCTCGAAGTACTTCAACATGACGGGCTGGCGTCTCGGCTGGCTGGTCGTACCACCGTCGATGACGGCGACGTTCGAGAAGCTCTCGCAGAACCTGTTCATCTGCCCGTCTGCCGTTGCCCAACACGCCGCGACGGCCTGCTTCCTTCCGGAAACGCTGGCGATTTACGAGCAGCGCAAGAACGCGTTCCGTGAGCGCCGCGACTTTATCGTGCCCGCGCTGGAGCGTATCGGCTTCAAGGTGCCGGTCATGCCGGACGGCGCGTTTTACGTATATGCCGATGGCACCGGCGTTGCGCATCCGGACGCCGCCGACAGCGATCGCCTCACGCAGGCGCTGCTCCGGCAGGCCGATGTAGTACTGGTGCCGGGCCTGGACTTTGGTTTTGCCGAACCCCGCCGGTATATTCGCCTGTCGTACGCCACGTCGCTCGCGCAACTGCACGAAGCGATGGACCGGATCGGCAAGGTGTTCGCCGCAGGCTGAGCGCTCCTCGCTCCTCCGCGCCTCTTTTCTGCCTTGCCCGGCGGAAAGTCCCGAAAATCCCCGGAAAGCAAAAAACCCACCGAATCGCTTCGATGGGTTTTTCGTTGGCTGCGCACTGCGTCTCTATATAGATAGCATTGCGAGCCGGTGGACGCGCCGGCCGTAGCGCATCACGCGAGGTCGATGGCCGCTCAGGCCGCCGTGCTGTCGTCCGCTTCGAGCGGCTTGGTGGTCGCTGCCGCCTTGCCTGCCGACGTCGATGCTGCCGGTGCGGGCAGCGATTGCGTCGAGTCGTCCGACTTGCCGGCCGAGACCGGCTTCGTCACCGGCTTAGCCGAGCTGACGATCACCGGCGCTTGCGGCTCATTCGGCGAAACCTTACGTCCCGTGGACACGCCACGCAGACGATCGCGCTCGGCGAGCACCTTGGCGCCGTAGCCGCCGTCGCCCACACTGGTCGACCCGACATACAGACGCAGACCACCCGCGAGCGAACCGCCGCGTGCGATGCATTCCTTCAGGATCAGCGCGCCCACCTTGATATTGGCGAGCGGGTGCAAGGCAGCTTCGGGGCCGCCAAAGTACTCGAGCTTGTCCCGGTGTACCTTCGACATGACCTGCATGAGGCCCTGCGCACCGACGGTGCTCTCGGCATACGGGTTGAAGCCCGATTCGATCGCCATCACGGCGAGCAGCAGCAGCGGATCGAGGCCGACTTCCTTGCCGGTCGAGTACGCTGCGCGCACAAGGTTGCCAGTGACGTCGCCCGCCACACGATAACGGCGGGCCAGATAATCAGCGACGGCGATTTGTTCACGCGTATCCAGCGCCTTGGTGGCGCGCGCATCGGCGGCCACACGCTGGTTCGGGATATACGCAGCGAGGACAGCGGCCGACGGCACGTGCTGCGCCGCTTGCGCCATCATCGCGGAGTCGGACAGGGAACCCTGTGCGACCGTGCTGCCGGTGGTGGTGTCCTGGCTGGCCGCATTGGCCGAACCAGTGGCTGCTTCGAGCAGCGGACCCACGTGCGATGCCAGATCGGCACGCCACGTCGGTCGGGCCCACAGCGCCAGCGTGCCGACCACGGCGACCAAGCCGACCGCGCTGGACGTATAGAGTCCAACACGACCGCCGTGCCATGCAAGGCGACGCCAATCGCGACGAGCCGCGGCTACCGTTGCCGCACCACGCGCGCCAAGCGCACGGAAAGCGGCCAGTAGCCAGGGTGATAAACCAGACTTCTTCATACTACGTACTCCGGTTACGCCGTCACCACGGGGTGGCCCCGAGGCGTAAGGAAATAAGCCGGTATGCCCGCCAGGCATCCCGTGAAGCGCTTATTTACGGCATATGGACAAGGCGGTGCATCGTGTTTGTCATGGACGATGCCGCTACCGCCGCAGCGCGCCGACCTGTTCAGGTCCCCGGCGCTGACGAGCTATCGCTCGCGCTGCTTCCTAAAACACTGGTTTCCCGACCTCGGTGAGAAAACCAGCCACTGAAAATCCACGTCGATGTTGTAGTTGTCGCTAAGCTCGAGCGGGTTGGCCTACCCGTCATCGAAGCCGCCTTTCTGGATTCAACGGGCGGATTGTAGCAGTGATATATAAACCGTCAATACTATTATTATGAAAAATCATTACTAAAAGTAATTTGTAACGGTCGTTTTGCCGTGACGTTCGGTCGTCCTGACCGGTAAAATGCCCTGCCCCACCCTGCGTTTACAAGGGTGTCACCCCGACTTTTACCGGATTCAAACGGCCGTTTTCCCTGGACGTATGAATTTCGTAAAAATTTTTGGTAACGGTTTGTTTCATGAAATATCTCGATCTTCGTGACTTCACCGCGCAACTGGAGCGATCCGGCCAGCTTCGTCGCGTAGACGTGCCCGTCTCGCCGGTACTGGAGATGACCGCGCTCGCCGACCGCGTGCTCAAAGCGGGGGGTCCGGCGCTGTGGTTCGAGCGGCCGACGGGTTACGACATGCCCGTGCTCGCCAACTTGTTTGGCACCCCTGAGCGAGTGGCGCTGGGCATGGGCGTCGAGCAGGGGGACAACGCCCTGAGCTCGCTGCGCGATATCGGCCGTCTTCTCTCGGCGCTCAAGGAACCCGAACCGCCACGCGGACTCAAGGAGGCGGGCAAACTGCTCGGCATGGCCAAAGCAGTTTGGGATATGGCCCCGAAGGAAATCAGCAGCCCGGTGTGTCAGGAGATCGTTTGGGAGGGCGACGATGTCGACCTCGCGCGTCTGCCGATTCAAACTTGCTGGCCAGGCGACGCAGCACCGCTAATTACGTGGGGCTTGGTCATCACCAAGGGACCGCACCGCAAGCGCCAGAATCTGGGCATCTACCGCCAGCAGGTCATCAGCCGTAACGAGGTCATCATGCGCTGGCTCGCGCATCGCGGCGGCGCACTCGACTTCCGCGAGTTCGCACAGGCGAACCCCGGCAAGCCCTTCCCGATCGCCGTCGCGCTCGGCGCCGATCCGGCGACCATGCTCGGTGCCGTCACGCCTGTGCCGGATACGTTGTCCGAGTACCAATTCGCTGGCCTGCTGCGGGGTAGCCGGACCGAATTGGCCAAGTGCCTCACGCCGGGACTGGAGTCGCTGCGGGTACCGGCTCGCGCCGAGATCGTGCTCGAAGGCTTTATTTATCCGTCCGAACGACCACCGGTTGCCCCCGATGGCGCGCCGCCCCCCCCGTCGCGAGGCGCGACCGCCGGGTACGAACATGCACTGGAAGGTCCTTATGGCGATCACACCGGCTATTACAACGAGCAGGAGTGGTTCCCGGTGTTCAAGATCGAGCGCATCACGATGCGTCGCAACGCCGTCTATCACTCTACGTATACAGGCAAGCCGCCTGATGAGCCCGCCGTGCTCGGTGTGGCGTTGAATGAAGTGTTCGTGCCGTTGCTGCAAAAGCAATTCCCCGAGATCACCGATTTCTATCTGCCGCCGGAAGGCTGTAGCTACCGGATGGCCATCGTTCAGATGAAGAAGGCCTATCCGGGCCATGCCAAACGGGTCATGTTCGGGGTTTGGAGCTTCTTGCGCCAGTTTATGTATACGAAGTTCATCGTCGTTGTGGACGAAGACGTCGATATCCGGGACTGGAAGGAAGTCATCTGGGCGATCACCACGCGCGTGGACCCCACCCGCGACACCACGCTCGTCGACCAGACGCCCATCGACTATCTCGACTTCGCCTCGCCCAAAGCGGGGCTCGGCTCGAAGATGGGGATCGACGCGACCAACAAGTGGCCGGGCGAAACTTCGCGCGAATGGGGACGTCCGATTGAAATGACCGCCGACGTCGACACGCGCATGGCTGCTCTATATAGGGATCTCGGCCTGTAAGACTGGCCAATCCCTTGCCATGCCGAACGCCGGCGGCCGTCAGACTGCCGGCGTTTGTGCTTTCGAGCGTCACGAACGAGCGTCACGAACGACACGCCTTTCAGGCGTATGCTGGCACCCGACAGACAGATAAGACGTATCCGTTTCCGTCCCCGTGTGGCGCAACGTCCCCCGACAGCGCCGCCCGGCCATCGAAAGGAGCTGATCGTGTCATCATCCCGCCAATCCCAGCACGGCACACAGTCCAGCACGTCGACCAAGACGCATCCCGCGCTGGCACGTCTCAAAGATCCCGAACTGCTCAGGTCCGACGCTTATATCGACGGCGCCTGGACGCAAGCCGACTCCCGCGCCACCTTCGTGGTCAACGATCCGGCCACCGACGCCGACATTGCCCATGTCGCCGATCTCGGCGCGAAAGAGACCGAGCGCGCACTGGTCGCGGCCGAAGCCGCCCTGCCCGAGTGGCGCGGCAAGACCGGCAAAGCGCGCGCCGGCATCATGCGCCGCTGGTTCGACCTCATCATGCAGGCCCAGGACGATCTCGGCGCCATCATGACCGCCGAGCAAGGCAAGCCGCTGGCCGAAGCCAAGGGTGAGGTGGCTTACGGGGCGTCGTTCATCGAGTGGTTCGCGGAAGAAGCCAAGCGCATCGACGGCGACGTGCTCGCCTCCCCCGAAAGCGGCAAGCGCCTGCTGGTGCTCAAGCAGCCCATCGGCGTGTGCGCGTCGATCACGCCCTGGAATTTCCCCATCGCGATGATCACCCGCAAGATCGCCCCGGCCATTGCGGCGGGCTGCACCATCGTCGTCAAACCGGCCAAACTCACGCCGCTGTCGGCCCTCGCCCTCGCGGTGCTGGCCGAGCGTGCCGGTCTGCCCAAGGGCGTGTTCAATGTGGTGACGTCGAAAAACTCGTCCGACGTCGGCAACGTGCTCACCTCCAGCCCGCGCGTGCGCCATCTCTCCTTCACCGGATCGACGTCCGTCGGCGCAAAACTCATGGAGCAATGCGCGTCGACGATCAAGAAAGTCGCCCTCGAACTGGGCGGCCTCGCGCCCTTCCTCGTCTTCGACGATGCCGACGTGGATGCCGCCGTGGAAGGCTGCATCGCCTCCAAATTCCGCAATGCCGGTCAGACCTGCGTATGCGCGAACCGCATCTACGCGCAGGACGGCATTTACGACACCTTCGTGGAAAAGCTCACTGCCGCGGTGAGCAAGCTGCGGGTGGGGAACGGTTTCGAGCCGGGCGTCGTGATCGGCCCGCTGATCGAGGACGCCGCCATTACCAAGGTCGAGCGCCACGTTGAAGACGCCATCGCCAGGGGCGGGCGCGTCACCGTCGGCGGCAAGGTGTTACACGGCCGCTTCTTCGAGCCAACCGTGGTGGCCGACGCCAGCGCCGACATGCTCGTCGCCCAGGAAGAAACCTTCGGTCCGCTCGCGCCTGTGTTCCGATTCAGGGACGAAGCCGACGGCATTCGTCTGGCCAACGCCAGCGACTTCGGTCTCGCCTCGTACTTCTTCGCGCGCGACGTCGGACGCGTGTGGCGTGTAGCCGAGGGCATCGAGGCGGGAATGGTCGGGATCAACACCGGCCTGATCTCGAACGAGGTCGCCCCGTTCGGTGGCGTCAAGCAGTCCGGCCTGGGGCGCGAGGGCTCGAAGTATGGCATCGACGAGTACCTTGAAATGAAGTATCTCTGCCTCGCTGGGATGTGACGTCGATCTGACCCTTTAATATCTCGTAATAGGCACTTTCCCACGTCGCGACCCGCGTCGCGACTGGCTTGCGCGCATTTTTACCTAACGTCGCCGAACGGGACGCCAACACGAAAGTGTTACAAAGTCCCACACAGGGGGGCCGGCTCGGGTAGAATCGCGCTTTTTTTCGCGAACGGCGACTCCGACCCCAATTCGGGTACCGCAAGCCCCCTTGCGGCCGATGCCGGAAGCCCATTGACCTTCGCGAAGCCGATCAACAGAAGTTGCGTCCGTCAGCGCCGCCCCCGCGCCGTCATGCTCCTTGTGACGGCGACCGGCCTGCCGGCAGTTTGTCCGCCCTCGCGCAACGTGCAGCCCCGCCCCCCGTGAGGCTGCCGCATGCTCCCCCCGGGCGTGGAGAAGACATCGTATGGATAACAACCAATCCCTCATGCGCAACATCGGGCCGTTCGCCCTGATGTTGACCGGTCTTGGCTCGATCATCGGCTCCGGCTGGCTGTTCGGCGCCTGGAAGGCCGCCAAGATCGCCGGCCCAGCCGCCTTGCTCGCCTGGCTCATCGGCGCAGTCGTCATTCTTGCCATTGCCCTGACCTACGCCGAACTCGGCGCCATGTTCCCCGAGTCGGGCGGCATGGTGCGCTACTCCCGCTATTCGCATGGCAGTCTGGTCGGCTTCATCGCCGCCTGGGCAAACTGGATCGCCATCGTCTCGGTGATCCCGATCGAAGCCGAAGCGTCGATCCAGTACATGAGCACGTGGCCGTACGACTGGGCGCACGCCTTGTTCGTGGACGGCACGCTCACCACGAGCGGATTGGCGTTATCCGCCCTGCTCGTGATCGTCTACTTCATGCTGAACTACTGGGGCGTGAAGCTCTTCGCCCGCGCCAACACGGCGATCACGCTGTTCAAGTTCGCGATTCCGGCCCTGACCATCGCCGGCCTGATGATCGCGGGCTTCCACCCGGGCAACTTCAACATCGCAGAGCACGGCGGTTTCGCGCCGAACGGCATGTCGGCCGTGCTCACGGCGGTGGCCACCTCGGGCATTGTGTTCGCGTTCAACGGTTTCCAGAGCCCCGTGAACCTCGCGGGTGAAGCGCGCGACCCGGGCCGCAGCATCCCGTTCGCTGTGGTCGGCTCGATCCTGCTTGCGACCGTCATCTATCTGCTGCTCCAGGTGGCATACATCGGCGCACTCTCGCCCGAGCAACTGGCGGGCGGCTGGCACATGGTGAGCTTCAGTTCGCCGTTCGCGGAACTGGCGATTGCCCTTGGTCTGAACTGGCTCGCCATCGTGCTGTATTTCGACGCCTTCCTGAGCCCGAGCGGCACCGGCACCACGTACATGGCCACGACCAGCCGCATGATCTACGCGATGGAGCGCAATCGTACGTTGCCCGCGATCTTCGGCCGCGTGCATCCGTTGTATGGCGTGCCGCGTCAGGCAATGTGGT
Source organism: Pandoraea sp. NPDC087047 (assembly GCF_044745225.1). Taxonomy (NCBI): domain Bacteria; kingdom Pseudomonadati; phylum Pseudomonadota; class Betaproteobacteria; order Burkholderiales; family Burkholderiaceae; genus Pandoraea; species Pandoraea sp. NPDC087047. Next base: position 84,998 of record NZ_JBIUZU010000004.1, on the reverse strand, counting down.
TCAACCTCGCGATCTCGTTCATCTTCATGTTCTTCTTCCGCGGCTGGGATTCGCTGGCTGCCGTGATCTCGGTCGCCACCGTGATCTCGTACCTGACGGGTCCGATCAGCGTGATGGCGCTGCGCCGCGCCGCGCCGGACCTGCACCGTCCGCTGCGCCTGCCCGGCCTGTCGCTGATCGCGCCGTTCGCCTTCGTGTGTGCGTCGCTGATTCTGTACTGGGCGCGTTGGCCGCTCACGGGCCAGATCATCGTGCTGGTCGTCGTGGCGCTGCCCGTGTATTTCTACTATCAGGCGAAGGACAAGTGGCAAGGCTTCGGCCGCGACCTCAAGGCGTCGTGGTGGCTGATCGGTTATCTGCCTTGCATGGCGCTGTGCTCGTACATCGGCAGCAAGGAATTCGGCGGCCTCGGCGTGTTGCCGTACGGATGGGACATGGTAGTCGTGGCAGTCCTCTCGCTCGCCTTCTACCAGTGGGGCGTGAAGGCCGGCTGGCGCACGCCGTACCTCTCGGAAGAGCGCGAACAGGATGCCGCCAGCATGGAAGGCATGCCTGCGTTGTCGCATTGAGGTATTGAGGCGCTCGGGTACTGAATCACCAGGCGCCCGGCCTCGCGCCGTCGCCCAACGAAAGCCCGCCAAACCGGCGGGCTCTTTTCATGGCTGACGGCAGACGACGCACCGCGTCACCGGTGCGCTCGCCGCCGTTCGATGAACAAGCTGTTGCCGAGCGCACGCTTGGCCATCTTCTTGGCGTCCGCGGCAGCGGCCGAGACTTCCACGTGCGACGGGAAACTCTCAGGCGTGACCGCGACCACGCCAATCGACAGACTGGTGATGGGATGAAAGATGACCATGCCGCGACGATCCTCTGCTTCGAAGCCGCCCGCGGCGATCTGGTCGGGATGGAAATACTCCGTCACCGCTTCACCGAAACGCGTGAGCGCTTCGCGGCAGCGCGCCTCCCAGTCGGGGCTGCGAAACAGAATCAGAAAGTCGTCGCCACCGATATGCCCGAGAAAATCGCGCTCGGGATTGCGTACCGCCATGAGCACACGCGCGACCAGTTGAATCAGATCGTCGCCGCGGCGGTAGCCGAACACGTCGTTAAACGGCTTGAAGTTGTCCAGGTCGACGTAGCAGGCGTGAAACGATTGCCGCTCGCCGATCATGCGATCCATATAGTCGTCGATCGGCACGTTCCCCGGCAGCAGCGTGAGGGGATTGGCGTAACGCGCCGCGTCCAACTGCATATCCGTGATGTGACGCATCAGCGCATGCCCCTGCGCCACGCCGAAATAACGTCCCTGATCCGTCACGATGAAGCCCGCCGCAATCTGCCGGCTCGCTCCTTCGGCAATCATCCGGCTCAGGTCCTCCACACGCGCCGCCTTGTCGAACGTGAGCGGGCGCGGCTCCATCACGGCCGAGCACGGCTTGCGCCCATACAGCTCACGTGTGAACGGTCGGGCGAAGCGGCCGATGAGCGACGCCCGTCCGATCAGCCCGACGGCGCGCTCGCGCTCGACCACCGGCAGCACCTCCAGCGTCGGATCGCTTTCGAAGCGCGCGACCACATCTTCGCTGCGCGTGTCCGGCGACACCGGTGCGACGTACGACGCAATGCGCTCCAGCGTCACATTGCCGGCCCCGAGTTGGCTGGGCTGCTGATGCACGTAAGCACGACGCTCGTTCACGACCTCCTGCACATTCGCCGTGATCGCCCGCTGCGGCTGCGCCTCGGGACGCGCAATGAAATATCCCTGACCGAGGAAAATGCCGAGATCGCGCACGACCTGAAGCTCCTCGGCATGTTCGATGCCTTCCGCAATCACACGCGTGCCGCTCGTCTCCGCGATCTGGCGCATCGAGCGCACGAACTGGAGTTTGACGGTGTCGCTATCGATGCCGTCAACGAAATGCCGGTCGATCTTGACGTAATCGGGCCGCAGCTCCGACCACAGACGCAAGCTCGCGTAACCCTCGCCCATGTCGTCGAGCGCCACTTCGAAGCCGAGTGCACGATACGCCATGAGCGACGCGCGCGTGCTCGCCAGATCCAGCGTGGGTGCGTGCTCCGTGAGTTCGAGCACCACGCGCTCGGGCGCGAGGCGGAACGACTGGAGCATGGCAAACGTTTCGTCGAGGCCGAGCGACTCGCTCACGCCCCCGCCAGGCAGCGCCCGCATGACCGGGCCGATGTTCAGGAACAGACGCTCGGGCAGATCGTGCTCGACGAAGCCGCGCAGCACCACGCGGCGGCAGGCGAGTTCGAGCGGACCGAGCAGACCGTGGCGGCGTGCGGCGGCGAAGAGCGCCATCGGGGAGTAAATCGACGTTCCGGCAGGCCCGCGCACCAGCCCTTCGTAGCCGGCGATTTCCGATGTCCGGAAGTCGAGAATCGGCTGGAACACGCAGGTCAGGCCGATGCCCTCGCAGAGTTCGGCAAGCATCGACGCTTCGTCAGGTTCGGCGTAGGGTCCGGTCGCGGGCGTTGAGGCGGGTGTTGAGGCGGGTGTCGATGCGGTTTTCCCATCGCGTGCTCCCGCTTGCGCGTTGCAGCGCTCGGGCGGACGCAGTCCTGAATTCGTTGAATTTGTGGGATTGGCGGGATTTGCAGGATTCCCGGCAATTGTGGCAGGCGGGACAGGGTTCAACTGAGACTCCGTAAGTCGGTGCGGTGCGCCGCCGTCATGCAAACAGCTTTACGTCGTGCGGGCATGTGTCGGGCACACTCATACGCACCGCAGGCCATGCGCCCCGATGAAGTCTCACCCGTTCCCCGTGCTTCGCGTGCGGTCGCTGCTCTATGGCCCATATCCGCGTCTTGTGACGGTACCCGCAGGCACCCTCTCTTATGCTTGGTATTCAGGCTATCGCCGTTATTTGACAAAACGGTGACAGCATCGGAATTGCCACAAATCTCGGGAACGCACGCCGCCCAGCGTCCCGCCACGCGGGAATGCGTAGCGTGAGCGAGATGCCAGATGGGCACAAGAACGAAAAAAAACGGCAACGCCGCAAAGCGTTGCCGTTTTTCGCACGAGGCGCCGTCAACCGGCGCGTCGTCTCACATCATCCGGGCACTCACCAGGCCGTCACGACCGAGCCACCGAACTTCTGTTCGATAAAGGCCTTCACTTCCGGCGAGTGGTAAGCCTTGATCAGCTTGGCCACCCAGGGCTTGTTCTTGTCGGCCGAGCGAATCACCAGCACGTTGGCGTACGGGCCGTTCGCGTCTTCGATGGCGATCGAATCCTTCTTCGGGTTCAGACCGGCTTCCATCGCGAAGTTGGTGTTGATGACGGCCACGGCCACGTCGTCGAGCGAGCGCGGCAGTTGGGCGGCGTCCAGTTCCACGAACTTCAGCTTCTTCGGGTTCTCCGCCACGTCGATCGGGGTGGCTTTCAGACCGGCGTCGGCGCGCAGCTTGATCAGACCCTGCTTTTGCAGCAACAGCAGCGCACGGCCGCCGTTGGTCGGGTCGTTCGGCAGCGACACCTTGTCGCCCGTCTTCAGATCGGCCAACGACTTGATCTTCTTCGAATAGATGCCCATCGGGAAGATCACCGTCTTGGCGATCGATTCGAGCTTGTAGCCGCGGTCCTTCACCTGCGCGTCGAGGTACGGCTGGTGCTGGTAGCTGTTCGCATCCAGATCGCCCGAGGCTAGTGCGGCGTTCGGCTGCACGTAATCGCTGAATTCGATGACCTTGATGTTCAGGCCATCCTTGGCGGCGACCTTCTTCACTTCGTCGAAAATCTGGGCGTGCGGGCCGCCCGTAACACCGATCTTCAGGTTAATGGCGTCAGCGGCCGCAGCCGGCGCGGCGAACTGCGTGGCGAAAACCGTGGCGGCACCGATACCTGCCAGCAGCTTGAAAAGCGTACGACGTTGCATGGAAAACCTCGCGTGTGAATGACGTGCCGGATCGCCGGCAAGTCGTTATTTTGAGATGTTATTTGTGGCTCAGGCGGCGCACCAGCCAGTCGCCGAAGGTCTGCACCAGTTGCACGAACACGATCAGGATCAGCACCACGGTAATCATGACTTCGGGCAGGAAGCGCTGATAGCCGTAACGAATGCCGAGGTCGCCCAGACCGCCGCCGCCAATGGCACCGGCCATGGCCGAGTAACCGACCAGGCTCACGAACGTGATCGTCAGGCCGGCGACGATGCCGGGCAGCGCCTCGGGCAGCAACACCTTCGTGACGATCTGAGCGGTCGTCGCACCCATCGACTGCGCCGCTTCGATCAGGCCGCGGTCGACTTCACGCAGCGCGGTCTCCACCAGACGCGCCACGAACGGCGCAGCGGCGATGGTGAGCGGCACCACGGCAGCCATCGTGCCGATGGACGAGCCGACGATCAGTCGCGTGAACGGAATCACGGCGACGAGCAGAATGATGAACGGCGTCGAGCGCACGGCGTTCACGAGAATGCCGACGATGCGATTGGTCGGCAGGTTCTGCAGCACCCCGTTGCGGTCCGTCAGATACAGCAGCACGCCGAGCGGCACGCCCACAACGGCGCCGATGAGGCCCGAGATCCCGACCATGATGAGCGTCTCCCAGAACGAGGAGACGAACAGATCGAACATTTCACTCCACATGGCTCAGCTCCTCAACGACAACGCCTTCACTGGCGAGGAACGCCATGGCTTCGGCCACGCGGGCCGGGGTGCCGCCCGCCATCACGGCGAGCGATCCGAACGCCTGCCCCTGGATCTCGTCGATCTGGCCATGCAGGATGTTGAAATCGAGTTCGTAGCGGCGAATGGCCTCGGAGATCAGCGGCTGATCCACGCCCGCCCCGGAAAACGCCAGACGATACAGATGGTCATGACCGTTGCCGATACGCGACGCCACGCGCTCGCGCACGCCCGCAGGCAGTTCCTGCGAAATCACGTCGCCGATCAGCGCGCGCGTGACTTCGTGACGCGGACGCAGGAACACGTCGATCACGGCGCCCTGCTCCACCACACGGCCGGCATCGAGCACCGCGACACGGTCGCAGACCTGCTTGATGACTTCCATCTGGTGCGTAATGAGCACGACGGTCAGGCCCAGTTCGCGATTGATGCGCTTGAGCAGTTCGAGAATCGAGCGCGTCGTCTCCGGATCGAGCGCCGACGTGGCCTCGTCAGAGAGCAGCACCTGCGGCTCGCTCGCCAGCGCGCGGGCAATGCCCACCCGCTGCTTCTGGCCGCCGGAAATCTGCGCCGGATAGCGATCCTTCTGCGCGCTCAGCCCCACGAGCTCCAACAGCGGCAGCACCTTCGCACGAATCTCGTCGGCCGACATGCCCGCGAGCTCCAGCGGCAGCGCCACGTTCTGGTAGACGGTGCGCGAGCTGAGCAGGTTGAAGTGCTGGAAGATCATGCCGATGCGACGGCGCGCCTGACGCAGTTCGTCGGACGACAACGACGTCAGTTCCTGGCCGTCGACCCGCACCGTGCCGTCGCTCGGACGGTTAAGCAGGTTGATCACACGCACGAGCGTGCTCTTGCCGGCGCCGCTTCGGCCAATGATGCCGAAAACTTCGCCGCGCTCGATCGACAGGCTGATATTGGAAAGCGCGTCGATCGGCCCCTTGGGTCCAGCGAAACGCTGGGTAATGTTCTGGAGTTCGATCATGCAAAAAAATAGCAGCCCCACTGCCAAAACTGCTCGCAGTGCCGCCGCCAAGAGTCTATTTAGCGCAAAGGCGACATTCTAGCCCATGCGTCTAAATAGTTGAAAATAATAAATTTTGATCTCTTTATACCGTTTTGGGGATGTAGAGATGGCCGGGCTCAGGCCTGCCGGCCGGTGGCGAATTCGTCGAGCACTTCAATGACCCGGTCGAACTCCAGGGATTTGTCGAAAAAGTACTGCACGCCGAGCTGCTGGCAGCGCTTGCGGTAGGTCGCGAGCGCGTAATTCGTAAGCACGATGGCCATGAGCTTCTGCAACATGCCCGTATCGTGCAGATACGACAGCACATCGATGCCCGAACCGCGGCGCAGTTGAATATCGACGATCACGGCGTCGAACGAATTTTCCTTGAGTGTGCGAACCGCGTCGTCGGCCGTCTCCGCCACGCCCGTGACCTCCAGCATCCCGGTCGAGCCGAGCGCTTCGGACAGGCTCTCGCGAATCACCGCCGAGTCTTCGATCAACAGCACCTTGAGGGGCAAACGGGACCCCGAAAGCGTTGCCGCGTTCCCGGTTGACATGACAGCCTCTCCCTCAACTTATCAGACCGTTCTTAAGCGCATAGAGCGTCAGATCGGCGTTGGTTTTCAAATGCATCTTTTCCAGCACACGCGCGCGATACGTGCTGACGGTCTTTACCGACAGATGCAACTCATCGGCGATCTCGGTGGGCGTGCGCCCCTGCGCGAGCTTGCAGAACACCTGAAACTCGCGCTCCGAGAGCTGCTCGTGCATGGGCTCGTCGACCGGCTTGTCGAGCTTCTGTGCGAGCAGGTCCGCCGTGACCTCGCTGACATAACGGTGGCCGCGCGCCACCGTGCGAATGGCGCGGATGATCTCCTCCGGCGCCGCATCCTTCATCAGATACCCGTCGGCCCCGGCGCGCAGCAGATTCACGGCATATTGCGCTTCCGGATACGTCGACAGGAACAGCACCCCCTGCTCGGGCCGCAACTGCTTGATCACGCGCAGGGTATCGATGCCGTTCTTGTCAGGCATGGCGATATCCAACAGCACGACATCGAATGCGGTTTCGCGCACGGCACGAATCACCTCGTCCCCGCTCGCGGCCTCGCCCATCACTTCCATATCCGACTCGTCGGCGATGAATTGCTTGAAGCCGGTACGCACTATCGCGTGATCGTCGGCAATGAGGATTTTTATTGTCAGTGACATCTAAGCTCCAGAGACTGTCCCCGTCGGCCTCCTGGCCGCGCTTGAATGGTTTCGAGGCGCGCGCCATGGCCGTCACTCCCGGTCGAGCAGATCCCGCATATCGTCGGCATGCTCCTCTTCGACCGCAAGGATCTCTTCGAGCATGCGACGTGTCGTGGTATCCCGATCGCCCAAATAATGAATCATCTCGCGGTAACTCTCAATCGCAATACGTTCGGCGACGAGATTTTCGCGAATCATGTCGCGCAGGTTGTTGCAGGTGACGTATTCGGCGTGGCTGCGCGCGCAGAGGCTGTCCGGCGAGAAATCGGGCTCGCCGCCCAGTTGCACGATACGCGCCGCAATGCGATCCGCGTGCTCCTGCTCCTGGGTCGCGTGCTCGGCAAACTCGGCCGCTACCGGCTCGGCGTGAATGCCGCTGGCCATGAAATGGTGACGTTTGTAGCGCAACACGCAGACCAGTTCGGTCGCCAGCGCGTCGTTGAGCATATGCACGACCGCATCGCGATCGGCGCGGTAGTCCTCGGTGACGGCACCGTCGTCGAGATGCTCACGAGCGCGCTCGCGCAGGGCGCGAACGTCGATTTCGAAGTCCTCGCCTGCGTGCGGGCCGTGACCATTGCCTGTCATCGTGCGCTTTCCCTGATGCTTGGCTGGCTGCTTGGCTTGCTTGGCGGTATGCATTAGCGAATCCTCCTGTTGCGGTTTTACGACTTTGGCGCGGTAAGCGGTGTTCGGAGATCGAACATCGCTGCGCGCCATGGAGCTTGATATGGCGAAGGGCGGCAAGGGCCGCCCTTCGCGCCATCGCTGCGACTATCGTCGGACCACCCCGAAGAGCAGCGTGACCAAGAAGATCACCAGGAAGATGAAGAACAGGATTTTCGCGATCTCTGCCGCACCGGCGGCAATTCCGGTGAACCCGAAAACCGCGGCGATCAACGCGATCACGAAAAACACGACGGCATAGTGAAGCATCGCAACCTCCTTCAATAGGGATGGCCCTTTGGCTCATGCGCACCGCGAGCTGCCCGCTGCGGCGCGTCGCGGTGTCGCTGCGGCGCGCCATTCATGGCGGTGCCGCAGCGCACCCTCTAATCCACGATCTTCTTGGCGACGGTCAACCCAAGCAGCAGGAAGATCACGAACAACACCAGGAACAGCACGAACAGAATCTTCGCAATCCCGGCAGCACCGGCAGCGATCCCGGTGAAGCCCAACAGGCCGGCCACGATCGAGATCAGTGCGAACAACAAAGCCCACTTCAGCATGGCGTTCTCCTTGGTCTATTTCGTCAATTCCCGGAGACTTTCCTGACCCCCATCGGAAGGTGTGCCGCCTGAACAGCGGCGCGCAAACTCTCGGGTGCTGTATGAATAGTAGAAAAACCTCGCTGACGGGAATGCCCGGACGACGCTGGTTTTTGCGTAGGAATTGACTGACAATTGCCGGAATGACGCAATTTTCGCCGTATGATCGAAAGCAGATCCCCTCAGCAGGATCCACAAGACCAACAAGATCGACGTCATCAACGCCTCCAACGCCGCCACCGGCCCCGCCCCCAATGCCCCGATTGTTTACGTCCTGGATACGTCGCCGAAGCTGGATCATCGCCATGATCGCCGCAATCGTCATCACGGTCGGGAGCCTGATCGGGCTGGAATCGGCGCACCGCCGGCTCGCGTCGACCTACGAAGCCGCGCTGCAAGGCATGATCGCGGCCAACGAACTCAACGAGATCATTGCGCGCACCTCCACCGTGGTGGCCAGCCAGCGCGGTTACCTGCTCACGAACAATCCCATCTATCTCGATCCGTATCTCGCCGCCGTGCGCCGGATTCGCGATCTCGCCGCACTCATCGTTCAGCACTATCAGGATGTGGGCGATACGCAGGCAACAAGCGAGTTCGCGCGCGTCATGACGCTGTTTTCCCAGCGCATCGCCGCCATGGACACGGCTCGCGCGGCTGTCACGCAGGGCGAAATGACGCTGGAAGAAGCCCTCGCGCCGGCCAATCTCGGTATCGGCACCATGGAGCCGGTGCAAAACGGCATCACCGATCTGTACAACCGCGAATTGGCGCGCGCACGCACCGCCCAGGACGACGGCCGCTTCGATCAGGCGATTTCGGCCGTAAGTGCGGGTGCGCTGTCGCTGCTGACGATCCTGCTGTTCGTGCTGCTGTTCCGCACGCTTGGCCGACAAATGCGGCAAGAACAGCTCGCACGCGATCAATTGCACGAGCAACAGACGCATCTCGACCGGCTCGTGCGCGAGCGCACCGAACAACTCGACGAACTGGCCACGCACTTGCAAAACGTCAGCGAGGACGAAAAGACGCGTCTGTCGCGCGAACTGCACGACGAGCTCGGCGCGATTCTCACCGCCTGCAAGATGGACGTCACGTGGGCCCATCACAAGCTGCGCAGCGTCGAGCCGGTCGTCGCGGAAAAACTCGCGCGTGCGCAACGCAATCTCGATTCCGGGATTCAGACCAAGCGCCGCATCATCGAGAATCTTCGCCCGACGGTGCTGATTAATTTCGGTCTCGTCACTGCGTTGCGCTCGCTTGCCGAAGAGGCCGCCGATCAGCAACACTGGCAACTTGATCTCGATCTGCCGGCAGAAGACTTCGCCCTGCCCGAGTCGACGGCTATCGTGCTGTTTCGCGTCGCACAGGAGGCCCTGACGAACGCCGGCAAATACGCTCGTGCAACGACGGTACGCGTGGCGCTCGCCTGCGACGATCAGCGTGTGCGTCTCGAAGTGATCGATAACGGCATCGGGCTCACGCGCGATCAATTCAACAAGCCCAAGACCCATGGCCTTTTTGGCATGCGTCAACGAGTTTCGGCCAAAGGCGGGCGCATCGACATTCACTCGCTGCCGCAGCGTCTCGGCACGGAGATTCAGGTCGTATTGCCGCTGTGCAACCCGGCCGACGCCCCGGAAATCGCGACCGAAGTCACCGAGAGCACCGTCGTTCAGACTGCCGGCCCGCAAATGCCCGGTGTACCCCACGGCTGACGACGAAGCGAGTGCGCCGGCGTCGGCATCCCTCTCCCCGTCCTCGCCCCCCACCCTCCGGTCGGAATGCACTGACAGCGCAACCCGACTCCGCCTACACCGCGACGCACCCGCGGCTGACAGCGCCCACACTTCGCACTCCCTACCATGGAATCACCTGCCGCCGCCCCCAAGGGGCGCGGATTCTGGTTTCTGAGCGCGCGCCGCACTGTGCGTGCCGAATGGCGGAATCTCCCGCGAGAAGTACCTGAACGCAACCCAACACTAAGGAGTTGTTATGAACTCGGATCTGATCAAGGGCAAGTGGAACCAGCTCAAGGGCGAAGCGAAGAAGCAATGGGGCAATCTGACCGACGACGATCTGCTCAAGATCGAAGGCAATCGCGACAAGTTCGTCGGCGTGATTCAGGAACGCTACGGCAAGGCCAAGGCCGACGCCGAACGCGAAGTCGACACGTGGAACAAGCAGCACAAGATCTGGTAAGCGAGCATCGTCGCGCCCGCCGGGAGGCGGGCCTCCCCTCGCACTTGTACCGCGCCGCGGACGACATCATCTTTCCAAGGAGAAATCAAAATGAAACGATTGATCGCCATCGCACTGCTGTCGGGCTTCGCACTGGGCCTGGCCGGCTGCAACACCATCCATGGCGCGGGCGAGGACGTCCAGAAGGGCGGCGAAGCCATTCAAGGCGCTGCCGACCGCAACAAGTAACGCTGCGCCGTAGCGCAACCGAGCGCTGAATCAACGTCCCCCCGTTAGGCGATGGGCAACGCTCAGGCGTCGCGCCATCCGCCCGTCACACTCCCAGCCAAGGAGGGCTCTGAGATGCCACATCGAATCGCCATGAACGTCCTGACCTGCGCCTGCCTTGCCGCCGCAGGCATGCTGAGCGTAACGGCAGCCAATGCCGCTGACGCCGCCGCCAAGGATCGCTACGAAGCCGCCCAAAAGTCCGCAGAGGCGGATTACAAGGCGTCGGCCGCACGTTGCGACGACTTGAAGGACAACGCGAAGAAGGTCTGCGCCGAGGACGCAAAGGGCAAGGAAAAGATTGCCAAGGCCAACGCGGAAGCCGACTACAAGCAAACGCCCAAGGCGCGGTATGACGCCGCCGTAACGAAGGCAGACGCCGATTACAGCGTCGCCAAGCTGCGCTGCGACGACAAGAAGGGCAACGACAAGGACGTTTGCGTGAAAGACGCCGATGCCGCCAAGACCAAGGCTTACGGCGACGCCAAGGTCATGCGCACGAGCCGCGAGTCGGCCAAGGACACGTCGGCCGCCCGCCAGGACGCCAATGCCGACGCGAACAAGGCCGATTACAAAGCCGCGCTCGAGCGTTGCGACGCTCTGACGGGCACCAGCAAGGACAACTGCGTGACGGACGCCAAGACGCGTTTCAACCAGTAAGCGCAGGTCCTGACAGGGTATTTCCCAAAGTTTGTTTCACCGGTTCACGGGGTTAGGCAGGGAGGAGAAGGCGTCTGACGCGAATATCGCTCGACGCCGGCAACGGGCGAATGTCGCGCAAGTGGCATTCGCCCGCTGTTTTTGCGCCACACACGGCGGACGTCATGTAAATGAATGTAACAAGTGTCGCCTGCCGGGCACCGCCTGGCACGACTGCCGTGCGGGGTGACGTCAACCAAAACCAGCGCAAACCGTTGATTATGAATAGAATGGGGGTCTGATTTACACGTTTGGCGGCCGCTTTTCTACGCCCGAACGTTCCCCACACCTGGCGAATGCGCATACTTTGCAACAATTGGGCTGCGCCTGCGTTTCGGAACTTCAGTACAGTTAAGTCAACGAATCAGACGAACCACGGTGCCGGCGGGCACCGGGCGCGTCGAGCGGCATGGTGCCGTCCGAGCGCTGTCATCAGTACGCTGCCAAGTCCGCAGGAGAAATGTCATGAAAACCAAGTTTGCCGCCCTTGCCATCGCCGGGGTCGCGCTCGCCGCGAGTGCGATCGGGACGGCGCAGGCGCACGTGTCGGTCGGTATCGGTATTGGTGTACCGCTGATCGCCCCGGGTCCGGTCTATGCACCGGCACCGGTCTACGTGGCGCCGCCTCCCCCGGTCTATGTTGCCCCGCCGCCCGTCTACGTGGCACCGGCACCGGTCTACTACGGTCCTCCGCCGGCGTATTACGGTCGTCCGTATGGTGGATACTACGGCCACGGCTACTGGCGTCACGGCCGCTGGTACGCCTATTGATCCACGGACCATGCGTCGACGGCCCCTTTGCATCGACGGATGATCCGAAATAAAAAACGCGCCGCCGACTGCGAGGTCGGCGGCGCGTTTCTTTTATGCCCGGCGAGCAAGGTGTGACGTTCAGAGCGCAACCCGATAGGCAATCCGGAAGCCGCCCCAGTGGCGGCCATTGACGTAGATCGGCGCCGAAGCGTCCTTCATCACGACAAACTCCCCGCCGCCCATATCGCGACGATACGTTTGCAGCAACAGCGGCTTGGTGTTGCGGCCCGCAGCGGCGCCCGTGCGGTCGTTGAAGAGCCGCCGGTTGCGGCAATGCGCCGCGTTCCACACTGGATCGTTCGTGGGTGCTTGCGAGAATTTGCGATTGTGCGTCGGCAGATAGCCGTTTTCGTCGACGGCCGCGCAGAAGGTGATGCGCTCGTTCATGCCGAGCAGCGGCTCCTGAATCGCGGGAAGTGTCTCGTCGGTAAAGCGCGTGAAGCGCGCCATCAACTGTTGCGGGTTCGAGCCCGGAATCGGCTCGTAACGCCGATCGAACAGCTCCTGTTCGCTGATCTTGCCCTTGGCCAGCGCCGCTTCGAAACTCTCGCCGACCTGTTTGGCGGCGCGACGCACAGCGCGAATGAACGGCGTGTCCTCGGTTTCGACGTCGGCTTCGGCGATCAGCCCGATCAAATGCTCCGACACGCCCAGCAAGCCATTAATGCGCTCGCGGGCGCTCTCGACGTGATCGGCGGAGTGCGCCACACCGTCAGCCATTTCATCGACGTGAGCGGCCAGCGTGCTGCAGTCGTTTTCGATGGCTTCGCTCGCCTGCGCAATCTGTCCGGCCTGACGGTCGAACGTGTCGAGCGCCGTGCCGGCCGTCTCGATCACGCTGGCAATGGCGCGGGTGCCTTCGCGGGCGTCGTTGGCACGCGCCACGTTGGTGTTGCTCTCGCGCATGAGACGCTCGGTGCGCTCGGCCAGTGCGGCCAGCGTGTGCTCGATCTGCTGCGTCGCCTCGGCCGTCTTGCTCGCCAGCAGTTTGACCTCGCTGGCGACCACCGCGAAGCTGCGTCCGGCCACCCCGGCACGGGCGGCTTCAATGGCCGCGTTCAGCGCGAGCAGATGGGTCTGCCGGGCGATGACCGAAATACCTTCAGCCACTTTACCGACGTGATCGAGCGCTTCGCGCAAGCCGGAGATCTCGTCCGCCATGCCGGACACACCCTCGACAAGGCCGTGGATCGAGGCGAGCGACGCGTCTGCCGTACTGCGCGACGCCGAGATTTCCGCGCTGGCCCGGTCGGCCACATCGCGTGCTTCGCGTGCCGCGCCGGCGATGCGTTGATTGCCTTCGCTGGTGTCGGTGGCGGCCCGGCGAAGCTCCTGAAACACTTCGGCCTGGCGCTTGATTCGAACGGCAATTTCGTCGACGTTACCGGCGATATCGCACAACTCGACGCCGAGGGTGCCCGCGTTGGCGGCCACCTCATTCATGATATTGACGGAATGCGCGGCTCCCCTTGAGCGCGTAAAAAGCCCCATCGTCAGTCTCCTAGCATCGCTGATCTGCTTGTTATGACGAGGGCGGGACGGTCGCCGGAACTGCCGGAAACGAAAAACGCCGGATAGACGTCTGCGCCACACGTACGGGTGTATTCACCCTGTGCCGAAGAGTATAACGGGCGAAATTTCGGCTGACTTGAGGGAATATTCCCTTGTCGCAGCTCGCCCATTCGTGTTCTCCGGCGCGATGGACCTGAAAGATCTTATGGATCTCATCGACTTGATGGAGCCACACTCTCACGCAAGGCTTACGCGTGACTTACTGCGCCTAACGCCTCCCGCAACGCACTCCCCAACGCCACGACCAGCCCGCCGGCGTCGCGCCGGCGCAGCAACGCAACTTCGCTGTCGGCATTCGCCTCGTTGAGCGCGACGCGGCGCACGTCTGCCCCGGCCAGCGCGGCAAGACTCTCCGGCACGATGGCCACGCCAAACCCGGCAGCCACCAGATTGACGAGCGTCGCCTTGCGCGATGTCGCCCTTGCGGCCACCGGAAAAAACCCGTGCTGCTGACACAGTTGCGCCACACGATAACTCAGCCCGCCGCGCTCCCGATGCGGCAGCGATACAAACGGCTCCGACGCCAGCGCCGCCACGCTCACCGACGTCTCACCGGCCAGCGCATGTCCCTGCGGCACGAGCAGTAGCAGGCGCTCGCGCACAATCGTCTCGCAAACAAGCGACGGCGCCGGACGCAGCACAGGCAAGCGCACGAGCCCCACGTCGATCCGGCCGGCTTCGATTTCGTCCTGTTGCTGTTCGGAGGACAGCGTCGAGATATCGACGCTTACGCCAGGATTGGCTTGCAGATGCGCATACAGCGCCGGGGGCAAGGGCCCGGCGAACGGCACCGAACTGGAGTGCGCCAGCCGCACGGTGCCTTGCTCGCCGCGCGCCACGCTGCGTGTGAGCGCAACGGAGCCTTCGAGTTCGGTGAGCACCCGCCGCGCCTCGACGACGAACGTGCGTCCGGCTGGCGTGAGCGTCACGCCTTTCGACGAGCGTTCGAGCAGCACCGCCTGCAATTCGCGCTCAAGCTCGGAAATCTGGCGGCTCAACGCCGATTGCGCAACGAACAGACGCTCCGCCGCCGCGCTGAACCCGCCGGCATCGACCACTTCCAGGAAATAACGCAACTGCCGCAGCGACACCATGACCATGCCGTTTCGAGATCGAACACCGCCACATTCTATATTGGCGCGACACCCGCACGCGGCCCTATGCTGACGGAAAACCCGCGTGCCGTCAGGGTTCGCGCCCGCCCCCGAAGGGTCTTGCCCAATCGTCACCATGTTCTCAACGCTGTTCGCCACGCCCGCCGCGTCTCTCGACACACTCCTCGCCGCGCTCCCCACACCGGGCCACTGGCTGCTGATGAGTGCCGTCCTTGTGATCGCTTATGTGATTTTCGGCATTGCGGGCTTCGGCACGGCGCTGGTGGCGAGCCCCGTACTCGCGTACGCGATGCCCGTCGCGCAGATCGTGCCGATGCTCGCGCTACTCGACTTCAGCGCCGCCTCCGGCAATGTGGTGCGCAACGCCCGCGCCGCAGACCTCGACGAACTGCGCCGCCTGCTGCCCGCCATCCTCGCGGGCAGCCTCGCCGGGGGCGCACTGCTGCTGCATCTGCGACCGGAAGTGCTGCTGCGTGCGCTCGCATGGTTCGTCTGTGGTTACGCCGTATTCGCCCTGATCGGACCGCGCGCGAAATCGCGTCTGTCGCGGGCGTGGGCGATTCCGTTCGGCGCCGTGGGCGGCATGTTCGGTGCGATGTTCGGCAGCGGCGGCTTCGTCTTCGCCATCTATCTGACGAGCCGCCTGGAGCGTGTCGAGGCGATGCGCGTGACGCAGGCCACGCTCATCGGCTTCAGCACGCTCGCACGCGCCGCGCTGTTTCTGTTCGCCGGGGTCTACGCCGACGTCTCGATGCTCGTGACGGCCGCCTCGCTCGTGCCCGCGATGATCGCAGGCATGTGGCTCGGCAAGCACATCACGCTGCGCCTCTCGCGCCAGCAGTTCGTCAAAGCGGTGAATGTCGTGGTGCTGGCAGCGGGTATCGCGCTATTGCTGCGCAGCCGGTAAGCACGGTGAGCACGCCGCGCACAAGCAGGTATGCTGACAGCCTTTGCTGCCCCCAAGGTCTTCACGTCATGTCCCTGCCCGCCTTGCTCGTCTTCGGCGAAGCCCTTACCGATCTGATCCGTCAACCGGATGGCGACGCGCGCCAATGGGTGAGCCGCGCAGGGGGGGCGTGCTGGAACGTCGCGCGTGTGTGCGCTGCGATGGGTGTGGCGACGGGCTATGGCGGCGCGATCAGCACGCATGCGCCGTTCGGCACCGAACTGCTCGCCCTTTCGCGCGAGGCCGGGCTGGACGAACGCTACCTGCAAGCGGTCGACGCGCCGCCGCTCGTGGCCGTGGTGCATCGTCACGATCCGCCAGCGTATTTCTTTCTTGGCGAAGGCGCGGCCGATCTGGCGTTCGACCCCGCGGCGTTGCCTGCTGGCTGGCAAGACGCCGCTCGCGTCGCGCATTTCGGCTGCATCAGTTTGGTGAGAGAGCCGTTGGCGGGCACCCTGCTATCGATCGCGGCGCAGTTGCATGCCCGCGGTGTGGCGATCAGCTTCGATCCGAACCTGCGCAATCTGATGGGCCCGGCTTACCTCGCGACGTTCGCTCGCATGGCGAAGCTGGCCACATGGCTCAAGCTCTCGGTAGAAGACCTGCGCGGGCTTTACCCCTCGCTCACGGACGACGACGCGCTGGCCGAAGTCCGCCGCATCGCGCCGCAGGCCGGCCTGTTGCTGACGAACGGCGCGCGCGGCATGCAATTGCAGATGCCCGACGGCACGACGTTCGTCCAACCAGCCTACACCGTCGACGTCGCGGACACGGTCGGCGCGGGCGACGCCGCCATCGGCGGCTGGCTCGCCAGCCTGTCGCGCGCCCCGCACGCTCCGCTTGCCGAACACCTTCATCGCGCTGCTGCGGCGGCAGCCCTCGCCTGCACCCGCACCGGGGCACATGCCCCGCAATGGAATGAGGTCGAAGCGCTCGTGATCGCCCAACGCGTCCATCGCCCCGCGTAAGCACTGCCGCGCCAATCATCCGAATAATGGCTATGATGAGAGCCAATCATCACCATATCCGATGAATTCGACATGACGCCGGACCAACTCCTGACCTTCGCAACGGTCGCCGAACTGGGCAACATCAGCCACGCGGCGCAGGCCTTGCACCTGTCGCAACCCGCCGTGTCGGGGCAATTGCGGCTCTTGCAGGAATCGTTCGGCGAACCGCTGTACCGGCGCGACGGCCGTGGCATCCGCCTCACGGCAGTGGGCGAGCAGGTGGCGGTGTACGCCAACAAACTGCGTCAGGACTATCGGCAGGCGATGGCTTTGCGAGACGGCCTGCGCGGGCTGGAAACCGGTGCCTTGCGCATCGGGGCGAGCACCACGCCCGCGAGTTACCTCTTGCCTTACGTCATTGCGGAATTCCATCAGCGCTACCCTGCGGTTGCGCTGCATATCGTGGATGGCAACACCAGCGAAATCGTGACGCAACTCGACCAGCTCGACGTCGCGTTCATCGAAGGCGCCGTGCCGCCGGGCTTGTCACCCGAGATCGCGGTGCGTCCGTGGCGAGACGACGAAATCGTCGCCATCGCTCGCGCCGATCATCCGCTGGCGCAACACCCCGAAGGCGCCTCGTTGCAGACCATCGCGGGGTATGCGCTGATCATGCGCGAACCCGGCTCCGGCGTGCGGGCGCTGGTGGCTCGCGCATTCTCGGTATCGGGGCTCGAACCGCGCGTGGCGCTCGAACTCGCCGGCGTGGAAAGTATCAAGGAAGCCGTGCGCGCGGGCATGGGCGTGGGCTTCGTGTCCGCGATGTCGATGCGCCATGAAGATGCCGCACTCGCTGCCGTACGCATCGATCCGCCGCATGGCCTCAAGCGCTTGCTGACCGCGCTCGTGCCACACGCGGATGCTCTGTCACGTCCCACCGAGCGCTTTCTCGCGCAATGCTTCGCGGGAGATGCCGCCGATGCGGGCGTCACACGCTAACGGGATACCGACGTAACGACGCCCCCAGCGCAATACTTCACCCGACGGTCGAGTCGAACCGGCCGCCTACTGTCTCACTTGAAATCCCACGCCATCTGCTCGGCCACTGAGGTCGACGCCGACGAGCGCACGCACACGTCCAGATAATCGGTGACGGGCGGCGGCAGGGGCGTCCCCTCCGAGAGCAGACGGCCGTTATCGAACACGTAGTCGAGCGCAGCGAAAGCGCCGTAGCGACGCAACGCCTTCGCCATCAGACGGCTATTGCCGTGGCCCAGTTGATGCGCCAGCGCAGGTGTCAGACGCTCGATCTCCGCCGCGCCAATGTGCCGGAACCGCTCACCCAGCGGCGCTACGCCACGCGCCTTCGCCAGCGCCGCTTCGATCTCGCGAATCGTGCGGGCACTGCCCTCGCCCGCCGACACGTGATAAAGGTCGTGACGCAGATGCGGCAGGAACGCGAGGTCGATCAGCGCATCGGCGCAAAAGTCGACCGGCACCACGTCCAGCCGGTCATCGAGCCCGCAGGTGAACGCCCCGAGCAGTTGCACCATCCGGAACATCCAGAAGATGCTGCCGGACGGCTCGCAACCAAGGCGCGTGTGTCCCACCACGATGGACGGACGGGCCACCACCAACGGCAGCCCGGACCACTCGCGTCGCAAACGTCGCTCGGCTTCGGCCTTGGACGCCGTGTAGGCCACCACCTGATGATCGGCCAGCGCGAGATCGTGCGACTCCTGCACCACACCCGACAGCGCATCGCCGCACGCCATGGCGGTGCCGACATGCACGAAGCGCTCCAGCACCGGCGACACTGCGACGGCACGCGCGAGCGCCAAGGTGCCGCCCACGTTCACCGCTTCCAGTTGCGGATGCGCCGAAAAACTCGCAATCGCCCCGGCGTGAATCACGTGCGTGACGCGGCGCATGCGCGGATCGTCGTCGAACGTGACCGGCTGCGCAAGATCGCCGCACACGATGTTCTCGTCCGTGAGCGAGAGCCGATGCACCGGCGCGACCCGGAAACGATCCATCGCGGCGCGCACACGGGTCAGGCCATCGCTGCGGGTGCGCGCACGCACGAGCAGCAACAACGACGGTCCGAACCCATCCTTGAGAAGTTGGGCGATAACGGCGCCGCCCACAAAACCGGTACTGCCGGTGACGAGAATTCGCATGGCTTTGGCCTCGCTGGAGAAAACGGAACCGCGACGTGACCGATCAGAACGTGTAGTCGAGCGTCGTGGCGACCTGATAGTTGGTCTTCTTGAAGACGATGGGGCTTTTCGCCGCGTTGCCGGTGTAATGCATCACGCCGCCGGCAAGCGTCGTGCTCCAGTGCTTGGTGAACTTGTGCGTCCAGTTCGCCGTGAGACTCACGCCGTAAAGACCGCCACCGGGCGCGTATTGCCCGAAGCCGGAATTCAGGCTCTGGTTGGCCGTCACGCCGAAATAGGTTTGTGCGTACTTGCCGCTGGCGAAGTGCGCCGTCGCGCCGAGGCCGACCGAATCCGACGCCGACTTGTAGAGCACGCTGTCCACCGCGAAGCGATAAACGTTGCCGCGATTGCGCTGCGTGAGCGGAATATCGCTCGCCACGCTCACGACCGCCAGATCGCCGATCGCATAACCGGCTTGCAGCGTGGTGAAGAGCGACCCCTTGATGTCGCCCATGCCGCGCAGCTTGGTGGAGCCGTTGTCGAGCCCTTTGGGGTTGTCCTTGCGACCGCCGTCATACGACAGTGCGGCCGACAGGAAGAAGCCTGCCGGCAGCGACAACCGGTAGCCCACGCCCCCCAGCCCGACGAATACGCCGTAGGGCGTTTGCAGCGCGAGATTCAGTGCGGGCGTGACGTGATATTCGTCGCTGCCCATGTAACGGGGGGAATAGCCAACGCCACCGCCGAGGGTGAACTCATAGCCGCTGTCCGCCGCCTTCGTGGGCAGACTCTGATCGGGCTGAATGCCGCTATAACGCGCCGGTTCGACCGCATGCGCATGCGAAGCGGCACCAGCGAGCAGCAGGCCCGCCGCGCTCACCGCGGCGAAGCGATGAAAATGGCGAAGATTACGGCTAAGGCAAACATGAGAGAGGGAACTGGCGTGACGGCTTTTCATGGCACTCCTACAAAATCCAGTGTGTTTCGGTAGTTGGGGGGGTTATGCGACCTTCAGACGGATCGCAAGGTGAACGCATGGTAGGCGCGAAGCACCCGCGTGGCTGTTATCCGATTTAGGAGAGTTGTGAACAAATGTTTTCATTTGTTCGCAGGTTTGAAACGCCCGCCCGGCGGGGCTCCGGCGCAGTAAAATGCGTTCCACGGGAGTGCCGCCAGCGTTGTGCGGCACGGCACAAAATGAAAGGAATACGGTCATGTACCGTGTCTTGCTGGTCGAAGACGATGCGCGCCTGGCCGCGCTCGTCACGGAATATCTGCACGCCTATCGCTTCGAAGTGATGGTCGTCGGCGATGGCTCACGCGCACTGGAGCGTTTCCGGGCGTTTTCCCCGGATATCGTGGTGCTCGATCTGATGTTGCCCGGTATGGACGGCATGGAAATCTGCCGCCAGTTGCGCGCGGTGAGCGCTACACCGATCCTCATCCTCACGGCGCGCGAGGACACTTACGATCAAGTCGCCGGACTGGAAGTCGGCGCCGACGATTACGTCGTGAAGCCGGTCGAGCCGCGCCTGCTGCTCGCGCGTTTGCGCGCGCTGCTGCGGCGCGCCGTGCCGCTCACGGAGGTGGAAGTCGCCAGCGACGACGGGCTGACGTTCGGCCAGTTGCGCATCGTGCCGCGCGACCGCATGGTGTTCTGGCGCGGCGCGAGCGTCGAGCTGAAGTCCAACGAGTTCAGCCTGTTGCTGATTCTCGCGCGCGGCGCGGGACGCGTCGTCACGCGCGACGAAATCCTGCAACAATTGCGAGGCATCGAATTCGACGGCATCGACCGCACGGTCGACGTCGGCATTTACCGCTTGCGCAAGCGCTTCGAAGACACCGACGGCGAGCCGCACCGTATCAAGACCGTCTGGGGCCGGGGCTACCTGTTCAGCCCGTCGGCCTGGGAGAGTTGAACCATGTTTCGCGTGCTGCTCAAGCTGTATGCGCTCGTGGGTGTTTCCATCGTTGCGGCCATTCTCATCATCACCTACACGTTCGGGTACTTGTTCTTCGACATCATGAACCGCTCGGCGCAGACCCAGCTCGCGGGTTATGCATGGCTGATCAACGAAAAGCTCGGAGACATTCCCGAAGCCGAGTGGCCCAGGTTCATTGCCGAGTTCTCGTTGAAGACGCAGGACAAGCTGGAACTCAAACCGCTGAAGAATTTTCCGTTGGTGCGCGAGTACGTGCGCAAGGATCTCGAAGCCGGGCTGCCGATTGTGAACGGCACCGATGGCGAGCACTACGCCATGCGCCTGCGCAACTCGCAATGGGTGCTGACGTCCGAGAGCGGCACCGACCTGAGCATGAAACAGATCAACTACCTTGCGTACGCGGTGGTGGCGTTACTCATGCTGATTGCCGTGTTGACGTGGGTGCGCTGGTACTGGACCGATCTGAAGTCGCTCAACCGCGCGGCAAGCCGCTTTGGCGAAGGCGATTTCAGCTCGCGGGCAAAGGTTTCCAGCTTCTCCAATCTGACAGCGCTGGTGGGGGTGTTCAACACGATGGCCGATCGTATCGAGCGCTCCATCAAGACGCAGAAGGACATGATCAACGCGGTCTCGCACGAATTGCGAACGCCGATCGCGCGGCTCGACTTCGGGCTGGAGATCCTGCAGCAGCGACGTCACGAACCTGACGCAGACGACCGTATCAACGCGCTCAAGGGAGACATCCGCGAACTGGACGAGCTCGTCACCGAATTGCTCTCGCTCGCTCGCCTCGACCAGATCACCACGCCCCCGACGCGTCAGGTCGTGTCGTTGCGATTGCTGTTCGACAGTCTCGCGGCGAATTGCACCGAAGTGCTGGCGACGCGCTCGATTGCGCTCGACATCTCGGCCGAGCCGGGGGCGGATCGTGTCGAAGTAGAGCCCAAGCTGCTTGCGCGCGCGGTGCAGAATCTGCTCAACAACGCCATGCGGCACACCTCGCGACGCATTGTCTGCGGCGCGAAGGCGTGTGAAAACGGCGAGATCCTGATCTACGTCGACGACGACGGCGAAGGCGTACCCGCCGCTGATCGCGCGCGTATTTTCGAGCCGTTCCACCGGCTCGACAGCAGCCGCAATCGCGCAACCGGCGGCTTCGGCCTGGGGCTGGCCATCGTACGACGCATCGCGCTGCTGCACGGCGCACGCGTCGGCGTCGAGACCTCACCACTCGGCGGCGCTCGCTTCACGATCACGTTGCCGGGCGCCCAGCCGGCCTGAACGGCCGACGCCCTCCCCCTCCCCAAACTGACGGCCGGCGCGCTCATCGCCGGCCGCTTGCACGGCCGCCCCTCTTTCGGATGACGATGCATTGTCATGTTCGCGACATGTTGGCCGCTTACATTGGCGACTCAATTTAATCCCAAAGAGGACCTTGTAATGAAACCCAACCTCCGCATCGCGGCGGCCGGGTGCTACCTGGCGTTCGCCAGCAGCCTGCCCGTGCCCGCTATGGCCCAGTCAAACGTTCAGCTCTACGGGCTGATCGACTCGGGCGTCGAATTCCTCACCAACGCCGACAAGAACGCCTCCGGCGGCACCGTCAACCTCACGCGCTTCACCTCGGGCAACCTCGCCGGTTCGCGCTGGGGCCTGAAGGGCACCGAAGACCTCGGCGGCGGCAACAAGGCGCTGTTCCTGCTCGAAAACGGCTTTAACCTCGGCAACGGCCAGTCGCTCCAGGGCGGCCGCGAGTTCGGCCGTCTGGCCTACGTCGGCCTGTCGAACAAGGCGTACGGCACCTTCACGATCGGCCGTCAGGGCGGCGTGTTCCTTGACTGGGTGAGCAAGTTCAACCCGCTCAACAACGCCGTGTACGCCATCAAGATGCAAGACACGGCGTTCTCCGACCGTCTGGACAACAGCTTCCGCTACACCGCCAAGCTCGGTGATTTCGAAGCCATGGTCCAGTACTCGAAGGGTTACGACGACGTGAGCTTCGGTGCGGCCAGCACCACGCCGGGCGACAACCGCCGCGCCCAGGTCGTCGACGCCGGTGTGCGTTACGCCAACGGCCCGCTGTCGTTCGTCGTCGCCTACGACCAGAAGAACGGTGGCTCGACCCTGCCGAACGCCGCCATGACCTCGAAGGTCGGTGGCTACGAAGGCAACATCGACCGACGCATCGCCGCCGCCGTGCAGTACTCGCTGCAAAGCGTCGACCTCTATGTCGGCTACCGCTACCTGAACGCCAAGGCGATCCACCTCTCGGCCCTGAACAAGAGCCCGGTGGAAGCGTCGAGCTACTACTGGATCGGCTCGACGTGGCACGCCACGCCGGCGCTCGACCTCTCGGCCACGGCCATGTACCAGGACTTCTACGGTACGAACCGCGACCCGCTATCGTTCCAGGTCAGCGCCGACTACAGCTTCTCGAAGCGTACGGACGTCTACGTCAACATGGGCTATGTCGTGAACCGCAACGGCTCCGACCTCGGTCTGAACGGGTTCGGCACCAACGTGGTCGCCGGCAAGAACCAGTTCGGCACGATGGCCGGCATCAAGCACACGTTCTGATGACCAGCGACACTCGCGCGATGCAGGGCGGCACATCGCCGTCGTTGGCGGGCGTGTCCGTGTCGCTGC
This sequence comes from Pandoraea sp. NPDC087047, assembly GCF_044745225.1. NCBI lineage: Bacteria > Pseudomonadati > Pseudomonadota > Betaproteobacteria > Burkholderiales > Burkholderiaceae > Pandoraea > Pandoraea sp. NPDC087047. Next base: position 61,502 of record NZ_JBIUZU010000004.1, on the reverse strand, counting down.
GCGCGCTGCACCAGACCTTCGGTGCGGCGCGCGTGCTCGACCGCATCGATATCGATGTCCCGGCCGGCACCACGACCGCTCTGCTCGGACCCTCGGGTTGCGGCAAGAGCACCTTGCTCAAACTGCTCGCCGGCCTGCTCGCCCCCACCGGGGGCGAAATCCGTTTCGACGACACGGTTATCGCCAGCGCCAGCGTTTGCCACGCTCCCGAGCTGCGCTCGCTGGGCATGGTCTTTCAGGACTACGCACTGTGGCCGCACATGAGTGTGGCCGCCAACGTGGCCTTCCCGCTTGAGATGCGCGGTGTGAAACGCACAGAGCGCGCCGAGCGTGTCGAAGACGCCCTCTCGCTCGTCGGCCTGGCCGGCCTCGGCTCGCGCCGCCCGCAGGCACTCTCCGGTGGTCAGCAACAGCGCGTTGCTCTCGCACGCGCCATCGTCTCGGCCCCGCGCTTGCTGCTGTTCGACGAGCCGCTATCCAACCTCGACCGCGATCTGCGCACGCGTTTGTGCGCCGACATCGGCGCGCTGCTCTCGCGCCTTGGCACCACCGCCGTCTATGTGACCCATGACCGCGACGAAGCCGAGGCGCTAGCCGACCAGATCGTGATCCTCGCCCACGGGCGCGTTGACAAACGTATTACGAGGTAGCCCATAATGCTCCACCGCAAAATTATCGCGACACTCACCATGGCCTTTGCTGCAAGCGTCGGCGCGCAACACGCACATGCGCTGACCGTCTACACCGCCGGCCCCGGCAACCTCAGCAAGAAGCTTGCTGCAGGTTTCGAGAAGAAGACCGGCATCAAAGTCGATGTATTCCAGGCCACGACCGGCAAGGTCATGGCACGCATCGAAGCCGAACAAGCCAACCCGCGCGCCGACGTGCTGATCTCGGCCTCGTGGGACACCGCGCAGGATCTCGAAAAGCGCGGCTGGCTGGCCCCGTTCCAGAGCGCCAACGCCTCGCGCGTGCCTGCACCGTTCAAGACGTCGCACTACGTCGCGCAAGGTCTCTCGGCACTCGGCATCGTGTGGAACGCCAAATCGGGCACGCCCGAGCCGCATGACTGGCGCGATCTGACCAAGCCTGCCTACCGCAACCTCGTGACGATGCCCGACCCCGCACTCTCGGGTGCCTCCGCCGACTTGTTGCTGGGTCTGCAAGCGCGCCTGGGCGGCGAAGCGTGGAAGCTCTTCGACGATCTCAAGCACAACGGCATGGTCGTCTCGGGCCCGAACGCCCAGGCGCTCAACCCGGTGCTCCAGGGCGCGAAGGCGGCCGTGTTCGGTGCAGTCGATTACGTCGCCTATGCCGCCGCAGCCAATGGCGAAGCCGTGAAGGTGATTTTCCCGACGAGCGGCACGGTCATCGCGCCGCGTCCGATGATGATTCTGAACACGTCGAAGCAGCAAAACGAAGCGCGTCAGTTCATCGACTACGTGCTCTCGGAAGAAGGTCAGCAAATGGTGGCCGAAGCGTGGCTGATTCCGGCGCGCGAAGACATCGCCATCAAGCGTGCGTCGTTCAAGGATCTGCGTTTGCTGCCGCAAGGCGACGCCCAATCGTCGAGCGCCTCGCGCGCCGAAGTCCTGGCACGTTTCGCCAAACTCAACGGCCAGCACTGACGGTGAAATCGTTCCGACTACTCCCCGCGGCGACGGTTGCAGCCCTCGCCGTCGTGGTGGCGTTGCCGGTCGCGTTCGTCCTGTTACAGGCGGTCTTTGCGCATCTCGCGCAGGGCTCGCTGGACGCATTTCGCGAGCCCTTCTCCGCTGTCTGGCCCACGCTGTCGCACGACAGCACGCTGCCGCTCGTCACCAACACGCTGCGGCTCGGCTTGTCGGTGGCGCTCGGCACGGCGTTGGTCGGCGGTGCGCTGGGGGCGGTTCGCGGCCTGTTCCAGGTACCGGGCGCCCGGCTCTGGGATCTGTGCTTCCTCCTGCCATTTCTCGTGCCGCCGTATCTCGCGGCACTCGGCTGGATGCTGTTGCTGCAAACGGGCGGCTACGCCCAGCAGCTCACCGGGCTGGACGCCGGGCAGTTCCTGTTCTCGCTACCGGGCCTCGTCTTCGTGATGACGCTCAACATCTTCCCGGTCGTCTACTTCGCAGTCTCACGCGCGCTCGCCACCACAGGCTCTCGACTGGCGGACGTCGCGCGCGTGCACGGCGCGTCGGCATGGCGCGCGTTTGCACGCGTGACCCTGCCGCTGGCGCTTCCGGCCTTCGCGGCCAGCTTGCTGCTCGCGTTCACCATGGCCATCGAAGAGTTCGGCGCGCCCGCAGCGCTGGGCGCACGCGCCGGCTTCTCGGTGCTCGTCACCGCGATCGAAGGCCGTTTTGCCGACTGGCCGATCGATCTGCCGGGGGCGTCGATTCTGTCAGTGGTGCTGGCGGTCATGGCCCTGCTCGCCTTCGTGTTGCAGCACCGGCTCGCGGCGGGCAAGGACTTCGAGACGCAGACCGGCAAGCCCATTGCGTCACCCCCGCGTGAGCTGGGACGATATAAAGGCCTTGCCCTGTCCGGCTTCGCACTGGTGGCGCTGCTGGCAACGGTTGCACCGCTGTTCTCGATTCTGGCAACGGCGTTCTCCGGCACGCTCTCGGGCGGTCTGTCGTTCGGCAACCTGACGACAGCACACTTCGCGGCCTTGCTCGGCCAAGGCGCGGAAGGTCTCGAAGCCCTGGCGACGAGTCTGTCGCTGGCGCTGGGCACGTCGCTCGTGACCGGAGTGTTGGGGTTCCTGTGTGCGTGGTGTGTCGTGAAGTCGACGATGCGTGCACGCCTGCTGATCGACGGTCTTTCGCTGCTGCCGCATGCCTTGCCGGGCATCGTCGTCGGCGTGGGGCTGATCCTCGCGTGGAACCTGCCGTTCTGGCCCGTGACGCCATACAACACCTGGGGCATTCTGCTGCTGTCGTACAGCTGTCTGCTGCTGCCGTATCCGGTGCGTTATACGAGCGCCGCCTTGCGTCAGACGGCCGCCTCGCTCGAAGCGGCGGCGCGCGTGCACGGCGCACCTGCCGGTGTGGCGTTGCGGCGCATTACGTTGCCGCTGGTGATGCCTGCGCTCGGCGCGTCGCTGATGATCGTGTTCGCCATCGCCTCGCGCGAACTGGTGACATCGCTGCTCCTCGCGCCCAGCGGCGTGCAGACAGTCTCGATCTTCGTGTGGCGTCAGTTCGAGCAGGGCTCCATCGGTCAGGGCATGGCGATGGGGGTCGTGTCGATGGCGGTGAGCGGCACGCTGCTCGGCCTCGCCTCGAAACTCAACGCGAAACCGGCAAACGGCTAAGCGTCTCCGGGCGTATCTGCACAACGGGCGCAACCGGCGCACCATGAAAAAAAGTCCTCACGCGCATCACGCGTGAGGACTTTTTCGTCAGACCGGTACAACGATGACAACCGGTACAGCACGTCCGTCAGGCAGCCACTTTCTCGGGCACTGCCACTTCGTCTTCCACCGAACTGAGCATCAGATGTTCGAACGCGCCGAGCGATGCCTTGGCACCTTCGCCAACCGCGATCACGATTTGCTTGAACGGCACGGTCGTCACGTCGCCCGCGGCAAACACACCCGGCACCGACGTCGCGCCCTTGGCATCGACTTCGATCTCGCCATGACGCGAGAGCGCCAACGTGCCCTTGAGCCATTCGGTGTTCGGCACCAGACCGATCTGCACGAAGACCCCTTCGAGCGCGAGGGTCGACGTTTCACCCGATGTGCGGTCACGATACGTGAGACCGCTCACCTTCTGGCCGTCACCGACGATCTCGGTGGTCTGCGCATTCATCAATACACGCACGTTAGGCAGGCTGCGCAGTTTGCGCTGAAGCACTTCGTCCGCGCGCAGTTGCGTGCCGTATTCGATGAGCGTGACTTCCTTGACGATGCCGGCGAGATCGATAGCCGCTTCCACGCCCGAGTTGCCGCCGCCCACGACTGCCACACGCTTGCCCTTGAAGAGCGGGCCGTCGCAGTGCGGGCAGTACGCCACACCACGGTTACGGTATTCGCGCTCGCCCGGCGCGCCGATTTCACGCCAGCGCGCACCGGTCGCCAGCACCACGGCGCGGGCCTTGAGCACCGCACCGCTGGCCAGATGCACCTCGTGAATCTTGCCCGGGATCAACGCTTCGGCACGCTGGGTGTCGATCACGTCGACGTCATACGCCTTCACGTGCTGCTCCAGCGCCATGGCGAACTTCGGGCCTTCGGTGTGCGTGACCGAGATGAAATTCTCGATGGCCATGGTGTCGAGCACCTGACCGCCGAAGCGCTCCGCAACTACGCCCGTCGCGATACCCTTGCGCGCCGCATAGATCGCTGCGGCGGCACCGGCAGGGCCACCGCCCACGATCAGCATGTCGTAGACCGGCTTGTTCTCGAGCGCCTTCGCCGCACGCGCCGTGGCGCCTGTGTCGAGCTTCGCGAGCAGTTCCTTCACGCTGGTGCGGCCTTGCGTGAACGATTCACCGTTGAGGAACACCGTCGGCACGGCCATCACCTGACGCGCTTCGACTTCACCCTGGAACAGCGCGCCGTCGATCGTGACTTGCTGAATGCGCGGGTTGATGAGCGCCATGACATTGAGCGCCTGCACGACCTCCGGGCAGTTCTGGCACGACAGCGAGATATACGTCTCGAAACGGAAGTCGCCGTCGAGCTCGCGAACCTGCGCGATGGTGTCGTCGTCGAGCTTGAGCGGATGGCCGCCGACTTGCAGCAGCGCGAGCACCAGCGACGTGAATTCGTGCCCCATCGGCAGACCGGCGAAACGGATACGCGGTGCCTCGCCCGGCGTACCGATCGCGAACGACGGACGGCGCTCACCGGCATCGTCGCGCGCCACGACGGCAATCTTTGCCGACAGCGGCGCGATCTCGTCGACCAGCGCCTTCATTTCGGCCGATTTGGGGCTATCGTCGAGCCACACGGCGATCTCGATGGGGCGCGTGACTTTCTGGAGGTACGTTTGCAACTGGGCTTTGAGGTTCGCGTCCAACATGGCTTTTTTCCGTCTCGATAGGGTGAGCGAGGTCCACCGCGTCGGCCGGGGGCAGGCGCAGGTAAGCGTCGGGAATTCGGGGTTGGGTGCCGGCGCAGCAGGGTTCAGGGGGGGACCCGCGCGCCGGCAGGAGACGCCGCTCCATGACAAGAGCGGCGCTTGCTGCAGTGATACGGGTGAAGCTTAGATCTTGCCGATCAGGTCGAGCGACGGGCTCAGCGTTTGAGCGCCCGGCGTCCATTTGGCGGGGCAAACTTCGCCCGGGTGTGCGGCGATGTACTGAGCCGCCTGCACCTTGCGCAGCAGTTCCTTGGCGTCACGGCCAATGCCGTTGTCATGGATTTCGCACAGCTTGATCTCGCCTTCCGGGTTGATCACGAACGTGCCGCGCAGTGCCAGACCCTCTTCTTCGATCAGCACGTCGAAGTTGCGCGAGATCGCCAGCGTCGGGTCGGCAACCATCGGGTACTGGATCTTCTGGATCGTGTCCGACGTGTCGTGCCAGGCCTTGTGCGTGAAGTGGGTGTCGGTCGAGACGCTGTAGATCTCAACGCCCAGCTTCTTGAATTCTTCGTAATGGTCGGCCAGATCGCCCAGCTCGGTCGGGCACACGAAGGTGAAGTCGGCCGGGTAGAACACCACCACCGACCACTTGCCCTTCAGGGTTTCGTCGGTCACGGTGATGAAATCGCCGTTTTGGTAGGCGTTGGCTTTGAACGGCTTGATCTGGGTGTTGATGATCGGCATGTCGTAGTCTCTTGGACGGGGTGGAAAGTGTTGCCAGTATGCCGAATGCTATCGATATATAGAAATTGATTATTGAAATCTATGCAATTGAACCAGACTATCGAGACCGATAGCCTGGCGGCTATGGCGACGACCGCGCGGCGGCGGCCATCGGGAGACGGGGGCGATCAGCCCTTGGGATAGCGCACGGCGCGCACCTTGCCGCTGGCGCCGCCACCGCAATAGAAAAGGCCCTTGCCGTCATATTCCAGACCGCTCACGCCCACGCCGTCAGGCATCTGCACCCGCTGGAGGACCTCGCCGTCGGCCGGGTCGACCTGACGCAGTTCGCTCTCGTCGTTTTCCCATGTGCCGTGCCACAGCTCGTCGTTCACCCAGGTCACGCCGGTGACGAACCGGTCGGACTCGATACTGCGCAGCACGCGCCCGTCGGCCGGATCGATTTGCAGAATGCGACGGTCGCGATACTGCCCCACCCACAGACTGCCTTCGGCCCACGTCAGCCCCGAGTTGCTGCCGTTCGTCGGTGCCGGAATCGAATGCACGACGCGACCGGTCGACGGTTCGATCTTGTCGATGCGCGTTTCCGCGACCTGATAGAGATGCTTGCCGTCGAACGCGGTCCCGGCATCGCTGAATGCCTCGATGGTCTGGCGCACTTCGCCGCTGGCCGGGTCGAAGGCCACAAGTTTTTCGCCGGTGGCGGCCCAGACCAGCTGTGCGTCGAAGGTCACGCCGTGAATACGCTCGGCCCCCGGGAAGGGGCCGTATTCGCCCGTGATGTCGGCCGCGCTCACGGCGGCGGTGCGGAAGTTTCGTTGCGGTTTGCTCGTCATATCAGGCTCCGGTTGTTACGCCGCGTTCGGCGCGCAAGTCCACTCTAGCCAAACGACCATCCAGCAGGGAGTAACAAAATCGTCGTGAATTCGGTGAGCGGCGGCGCCATCCAGCGTCGTGCACGCGCGCGTCCGATGGCGCGCACGCGGCCCTGCGCTTCCAGTTCCCCGAGGGCGCGCTGGACGGTGCGTTGACTGGCGCCCAGCGCGAGCGCGAGGGCAGACGTCGACCACGCGGCGCCATCGGCAAGCAAGGCGAGCAGCGATGCGCGTTCCCCGTCGATGGGCGGCAGAAGCATGGCGACGGCATTCGTGCCGGTATTTCGCAGCGCGAAGCCGCGCGGCGTCGCATTGATCTCGGCCACACCCTTGAGCACGGCGCGCAGGCGGCCGAGTTCGACACGCAGACGTGCGCGGTGCGTCTCGTCGGGGCGATGCAGTCGGAACGCGTCGGCGATCAGCGTCTCCCGGTCCACGTCGCCCGGCCACGCGCTCGCCAATTGCAACGCGAGCGCGAACAACACGGGCCGCCGGGCCAGCGGACGCCAGATGTTGCCCGTGCCGACACCGCGACGACAGGCGTCGACGACCAGCGTGTCCGAATGCAGCAGCACCGCCACGTCCTCCAGACACAGCGTGTGCTCACGGCCGTGTTGCCGCAGCCTCGCCGCGGGACGCGCCAACGCCTCGCGAAGCGTGTCGATCTCGGCACTGAGCGCGGGCACATCGGCAGCGGCGGCGGCGGTTTGCGCACGCGCAATCGCGTTGCGGGCGTCGGCAATGCGCAGGGTGCGCAACGCGAGCTCCGCCACGCTCAGGGCATGCACCGCGACATGACGTGCCGGCACGTCCGGCAGCGCGGCTTCGTGAAGCGCTTGCGCCGCGGCGTCGAGCTTGCCCAGCAGCAACAGACGCCGAGCGGCAATCAGCCGCGCGAGCATGGCGTTGGAGGTGTCGCCATGCCCCGCGAGCAACGCAGCGGCCGCTTGCAGCGAGCGCGGAGAGCCGCCCAGATCGCGCATGGCGAGGGCGACCTCGGCGTCTGCGACGACACACCTTGCGCGCGCCAGCGCCTCGTGTGCGCCGAACCCGCGAGCGGCCCGCTTGAGCAAATCGCGCGCGCGCGGAAAATCGCCAAGCTGCGCCATCGCGATACCACGCACCGCAAGCGCTGGCGGATCGTCACGAAGGGCGACGCGGCGCAGCGCCCCGAGCGGATCGCCGGCGGCCAACGCGCGGGCGGAAGCGGCGATGAGGGAGTCCATCGCGCGATATTACCGCGCCACCGACATCCCCCAAGAGATCGTCCGCCCCGCCCCAACGGCTTACTTGCGCAGGTATCCGTAATACAGCGCTGACCTGCGGTGCGAAATGACATCGTTCGGCACACCGACCCGGAAGCCCCCCTCATCGAATTTGCGCGTGATCATTTTCTTCAGGAAAGCCGGCCCCATCTCTTCGGAATGGTGAATCGTATAGAGAGGACTTCCCTGCGGCGGGACAGACAGCTTCTTCAACTCCACGCCCGTGGCCTTGCTCATATAATCCACAGCCATGCCGCCGTTCATGCGAGACAGTCCGTTCAAATGGTAGCTGCCCCCGATATCCGAATGGCTGCCACTGACGGAAACCGCCAGAAATGGCTTCGCCGGCTCCTTGTTGACGATGATCTGCGTGTTTCTGAATTGATCTCGCTTTTCATCGATCGCGTTAATCTGAAGACCGGTTTTCACGGAACTCGGCAGACTCCGGTCGTGAACATACGGCGCCCCCGTGCCGACCGGATCGAACAGCATGACCCCCTGATCGAGGCGATCGCTCTTGAGCAGATCGATCACCTTGCCGTCGCTCCCCGTCACCGTCAGGCCGCGGTCGTGCAGCAGACGAGAAAATCCGGCGGCTTCTTCAGCACCGCGACTGAAACCGACGTTCATCACGCTCAGCTTGATATTCGGATTCTCTGCATACCATTTCTGCGCCTGTGTCTTCAATTGCCCATACATCTGATCGAGGCGATCGGAGAATGTGCGCCCTGTCAGCGCATCGACGCCGGCGGCCAGTTTGCTCTTTTGCGTGCCTGGCCCCTCAACATAGGCGGCGTGAATGTTTTTATCCTTCATCGCCGCATAGCCATACTGCTCGGTAAGTTCCGCGACATTGGTACGCCCGGCGGTAATCGCATCGCCATCGTTTCCGGTGCCGTCGAAAGAAGCCAGGAAGAACTTTGCATTCGGGTCATTCGGATTGTGCAATGGCGGCACGTCCATCTGGCTGACCTGATTCTGCGCGACACGATAGGTGCCAAAGTCTTCCGCTGTGGCTTTGTGATACGTCACGCCACCGTCCCTGTCCATCACCTTGAACTTGTCCTTCCCGTCGTTCACCAGCACCGGGCCGTGCTCGGCCTTTCCGTCGCCGCGTACGGCCTGGAACATGGGCGGATTATCTTCAAGCTTTTGCACCTCGACCCATTTGTCGTTTTTCATGTTGACGTACGAGCGGCCATTTGAACCGTACACACCGTACGGGTCTGCGGAAGCTGCCAGGCTGCCCGGCTTTTCAACATGATATTTTTCAATCCCGCTTGCTGCGCTGGCACTTGAGCGGCCGCCAAGCTTGCCGCCACCATTCAAGCCGGGGCGATCCAGAACTTTCCAGCTTCCTTCAGTCGACGGGACGACCTGATATTTCTCGCCGATTCTCGAGGCGTGCTTGATATACCTTTCACCCTGCGCGAAATTCGTTTCCCGCCATTTCCCGTCGTCCGTGCGCACATACTCTTTGCCCTGGTGGTCGTAAATGCCACTGTTACCGGGCTTGCGTGTCGCACCGTCCGGCAGCTTGTCCAGTGCCGGATACCCCTGAAGATTCACGCTCCGGGCGGGCAATACATCCAGCTTTGGCCCTACCGGCTTTCCCGATGCGGCGTCAAAATTGAAATACTCGGGTGATTCTTTCGATCCTGCATTGCGTACGAGTTGCGACGCCACTTCGCCGTTTCCGCTCCCTTCCGACGCCAAGGATCCGGTAATTTTCCCGAGCTTCTTCACGCCACCGGAAATCAACTGCGGAATACCGTCGATCGGATTCAATGTGGCGGCGGTCGAGGCAATCAATTTGGCCGTCAACTCACCGAATTTCGGGAGAGCCGACTTAATTCCAACCTGTCCGACCGTACTTGCGACCTTGAAACTACCGGCCGCAAATTTCGCCCCGGGCACCGCAAGGGAAGCCGCAGTGGTGGCCAGTTCCAATCCGGCATTAGCGCGCTTGCGCGGATCTCCGGAGGCAAGATCGGTAATGGGTCCCCAGAGCGGAACGACCGCTTTGGTGATCGCTTCCCACTTCTCGTTCCCCGCCTTGGTGTCCGCCTCATTCTTCGTGACATCGGCCAAGCCCGCTTTGCGCTGCTTGTCGCTGCTAAGGAAATGCTCCTGACCGATGAAGTTGGAGATGTCGCTTATCCGCGTTGAGGGTTGCGCAGTGTCGTCGGCTCCGGAAGCCTCGTGTTTCGGATAAACGGCCCCCATCTTATTGAAATAGACGCGGGCATCCTGGCTTTTTCCCTCTGGCGCATTCCCATAATCGCTCTCGGTGAGCGGAATCGTCGCCGGGTCACGGCGCTCGCCGCTCTGGTAATAGACGCGTGTCGGGGTATGCGTTGCGCCTTCCTTGAATCCTGTCGGCTTCGCCTCGCGCCAGGGCAGTTCGTCGGGCCATGCGCCGTGCTCGACCTTTTGCACGGAATTCTTCCCGGGGAAGATCTGGTAATAGTCGACCGTGCCCTCGTGGTTCGAACGCAGAATGAACCCGTCACGGTATTTGTTTTCTTCCAGGAACGATTTGCCCGGCTGGCCCACTTCGAAGGCTCTTCCGTCGCGTACCGAATACAGACTCACTTCGCCACGCTCGATGATCTGACGGTCTTTCTCCGGAAGCGTCGATATCAGGCTGTTGACCTGGAACGCGTAAGCACTCTTTTCCTTTTCGATGTGCTTCTCAAAGGCGCTGTTGAACTTGTCGTTGATGTTGCCCAGATGTTCAATGGCCTTTGCCATGGATTGCCGCGTCATCTTTTGGGAAAGGCTTTCGCCCTTCTCCTTGACGGGCTGCCACGTTGCACCGTTGAGAGGCTTTTTCAACGCGCCGGACATGGCGAGATCGTAGAGCGAGTACTTCAGGCCATTGCCACCGATATCGCCATTCGTGTGCATGCGCTGCATCATGAATGTCTTGGGATCGAGGTCGCCGGTCAGCTTCGGGTAGTTTGCCTTCCATTGCTTGAACTCTGCGTCCGCGATGCTCGCGCGCGTCGGAGGCGAAACCATGGTGTCGAGTGCTTTGACGTGTTCGTCTACGTGCGCATCCAGCGCCTCGGCTGCCGTTTGAAGTTCGGCGTCCGTGTATTCCGAGACCTCCTTTTGCGGCAGAATCCCGTGCGTCGCCGCCCATTGCGCCGCCGGATACATTCGCGTTTCGGTCAGCACGTCGCTCAATGACTTCTTGTCTGCCTCCGGCGCCAGATCGATTTCCGAGGCCACCTTGGCCGGAAGCGCAATCAGATCCGCCGCGGACATCTCTTTTGATGCCCCCGGTTCTGCGGCTTCGGCAAGACTGACACCATGCTTGAAATTCACCCACTCCATCGAACTTCCATATCGGAGACCTGCCGGGGTGTCCTTGACGGCAAAATCGGGCGGCAAACGCGGGCTCAATATTTCCGCCTTCACCTGTGCGGATTGCGACGGTGTTCGGGAGGGGGATGCATCGAAGTGCTTGACGAAGTCCGACTTGATGTCTTTGTAGCTGCGTCCCAGATTGTCCGGTTGATCGATGTGATAACCACCGACATGACCATCCTTGTGCTCGGCTGACGGATCGAGCTTTTCTGCCAGTGCATTCAGCACCAGACTCTCGCGAGTTCCCGGTGCGGTTTCCTCTCCCGGTGCGCCACCCACCCAATTGAGATCGGATAGCAGCGAGGTTCCGAACTCCTTCATTTCGGGTGACGCCAGCGCGCGCGTCAGCCATTCCTTCGCGCTTTCGCCAGCATTGAAGGGATGTTTCTCCTGCAAGTGATCGAGTACCGGCTTCCCGAGATTGTCTTCGAGCCTGGAAACCGACTCGTTCAATACGCTTCTGTCGTCATCGTTCAGAAGGCCATTGACCTGCGCGTTGTTCTGATAGTGGTCAAACAGCTTGTTACCGATTTCCTTCTGATCTTGCCTGATACCGTGTTCGATTCTTTTGATTTGATCCGGCGTCATGGCCGACGAATAGTTATAGGCGCCGGCATGCTCGCCTCTTTTCACGAACTTTTTCTCATTGCCATAATGCGTCAGCATCTTGGTGAGCGAGACGGAATCATCCTTTCCATTCCAACTGAACTTTTCTTCGAGCTGGGAATACTTATTGAAAATGCTATCGACCTTCGGTTTCCATTCGCTGGATTGTTCTCCCGGCATCCCCTTGCGATACACGGTCGCAACAGGGATTCCGCGACTATCCAGGCCATCTATTGAGCCAGCCGTGGCATTTGTCCTGAAATTAACAATGTCTGCATTCTTCTTTTTCGCCTGGCTCACGAAATCTTTATTGGCAAATAAGTCGCTCTCTGCCTCTTTGAAATCCGCAATGCCACGATTCAGATCACGGCCGAGTTCAGATTCCGGATGCGGCGTCACTCTCGATGAAAAGATATTGAAGGTGGGCTGCCCGTCGGCCTTTCCCAATTCCTTCAGCATTCGACCTTTATTGTCCCAGTCGACCTGCGCGTCGCTTACGGAAAAATTATCGGATGCCGCCCCCTCTTTCGAAGGCTGCTCCGTTGTTCCGTTCGAATTCGAATCGCCATTGATGAGGCGCGACAACGTCGAGGGAGTCGATGCGGTCGAGGGCGCGGGAGGCGCCGAAGGTGCTGGGGGTGCCGAAGGTGCTCCGGGGGTGTCCTGTGTTGCGAGCGGGCTGCCGCTTTCCGTCGGCGCCGCGGGAGCTGCCGGGGCCGACGAGGCCGCATTCGTATGCTCGGAAGCAGGGTTGTTGGCGCCAGCCGGATTTTGCTGCGGATTATTCGATGAGCTGGCGGCGTCGCCACCCTGATCGTCATACTGAGGATAGTAAGCAGAATTTCCGGAGGATTGAATAGTGGTCATGCTGTGTGCCCTGACTATATGGAATTTTCGATTAACTTATTCGTACGTAAAAATCACGCCATCGGCGAATACGCCACGCGCCACCGAACAGACGGCAAAATGACGTCTGTCAGCTAACGAAGCCGATTCATCTCTCTATCGATGCCCCATGACCGCGAATGGGAGTCCCTTTCGCGAAATGCGCGCTTTCCTGCCATGGGGGGCCCTGCGCGGGGGGTCGCAGGGCTGGTCGCGTATTGCGCGTAAAATCGCCTTGATGTGCGATAGGCGTCTTCGCTCTCACGCAATACGGCAAATGTCGCCGAAGTCGATCAAATTCCGACCTGGAGGTTGATTTACTTCTTCAAGATTAAAATATTCCGCCCAATGACATCTTTTAAATCCCCCGCTTCATAGCAGAGGAATTTCTCATGCACATGAAAATTTATCCATGTGCGCTCGAAACCCTCATGACTCAACTCCCCTTCCGATTCATGGAATGTTCCGCGGAATTCAGAGCATGCATCCTGATTCGATCCCGGTTTTTTTTCAATTGGACGAGTCTGATTTCGAGGGCGCCATCTCATGGTGTTCAGGTAAGGTCGAACCACAATGAATCATGCGGCAGGCGACGTGACCCATCACGCATGAGCGTCGGTCTGCGTGAGGTGTTTCAAGCGGGAATGTGGAAATGCCGCACCCGGCAATGGGGTGCGGCTATCGTTCAGCGTGGTGGAGACTCGTCTTCGTCGGGACAATCGCTCCCCGAACAGGGAGACGGCGCACCGCGCGCACGCGCGGCCGGGCCGGACGACGTGGCCTGACGTCCGAATCCGATCTGCTGAAAGACGCCGCCACCGATTTCGAAGCCCGTGGCGTAGTGATAGGCGGCAACGGTAGAACCGAGTGCCACCGACAGCAACAACAACGTTCCCGTACGCCAACGGCGTCGGACCGTGGAAGCCATGTCTCCTCCCTGTCAGAGGTCGGCCCGCTCGGGGGACGCTTGGCGCCGGCATGCGTCAACCGGCACACCGTATCGCTACGTCTCGGCGGGGATCGAGTTCCAGTCTCTACTGAGTCTCGTTTTTTCGGGATTCTGCACGCGCCAGCCCCGATTTGTCACCCCGACTATCCCTAAGCCCGTCCAAATATATCGTGATGTGATATATTTTTTCGCTTTCAGACCTTTCCCATTTCTTTGGCCGCCGATTTATGTCTGCCTCAACGCCGTCAACGCCCCAATCCTCTGCGCCTCCGTCCCCCGCATCGGACAAGCCGATCACCGGTGGCGCGCTGACAAAGAGCGATTTCGAAGCGCTCTCGGAATTCCGCTACCGCCTGCGCCGCTTCCTTAATTTCAGCGAGACCGCGGCGCGCGAGGGAGGCATCACGCCGCAGCAATATCTGTTGCTGCTGCATGTGAAAGGTATCCCCGGTCGCGATTGGGCGTCCATCAGTGAATTGGCGGAGCGCCTGCAAGCCGTGCATCACAGCGTGGTGGCGCTCGTGGCGCGTTGTGAGAAGGCCGGCCTCGTGACCCGAAGTCAGAACGAGAGCGACCGGCGCGTGGTCGAGGTGCATCTCTCCCCGGCGGGCGAAGCGTGTCTCGCCAGTCTCGCCGCGCAACACCGCAACGAGCTGAGCACCTTCGCGGATATCTTCCACATTCGTGGCGTTCATCTGTAATCCCGGGACTGTCATGGCTTCCGTTCCTCACCACACACCGACGCCGTCGACACAGCCCCCGATGGCCGCGCCCGCTCATACGCGCGACTTTGCACGCGCGCCGGGGCTACCGCGTCTCCTTGTGCTGGCCGCCGTCATCGGCTTTTGCGGCGTGCCCGCGGCGTGGCTGCTGCTCAACCTGATTCAGGGCTTCACCAACCTCTTCTTCTATCAGACACTCTCGTTCGCGCCCCGCTCTCCCGCCGGCAACACGCTCGGCGCGGCAGTCATCGCGTTACCGGTCATCGGCGGTCTGATCGTCGGGGCGATGGCGCGCTTCGGCAGCGACAAGATTCGCGGCCACGGCATTCCCGAGGCCATCGAGGCGATCCTGTTCGGCAAGAGCAAGATGTCGCCGCGCGTGGCGGTGCTCAAGCCGCTCTCGTCGGGCGTTGTGATCGGCAGCGGCGGCCCTTTCGGCGCGGAAGGTCCGATCATCATGACGGGCGGGGCCATTGGCTCGCTCATCGCGCAGTATTTTCATTTGAGTTCGGCGGAGCGCAAGACGCTGCTCGTCGCTGGCGCCACCGCAGGCATGACGGCCGTGTTCGGCACGCCGGTCGCCGCCGTGCTGCTCGCGGTCGAATTGCTGCTGTTCGAATGGCGGCCGCGCAGCCTGCTGCCGGTGATCGTGGCGTGTGCCGTCGCCGGATTTGCTCGACCGCTGCTGCTCGAAGCCGGTCCGCTTTTCCCCATGGCGACACCCGCCGTCGCGCCGATTGCGCTGGTGTCGTGCCTGATCGCCGGCGTGTGCGCCGGGCTGCTTTGCGCCGGGATGTCGCGCGCGCTGTATGCCATCGAAGACGCCTTTCACAAGCTGCCGGTGCACTGGATGTGGTGGCCCGCCATTGGCGGCCTCGCGGTCGGCATTGGCGGTTATCTCCAGCCCCGCGCCCTCGGTGTCGGCTACGACGTGATCGCCGATCTGCTCGCGGGACACTTCACGCTGCACGCCGCGCTCGCCCTCCTGGTCGTCAAGGCGCTCATCTGGGCGATTGCATTGGGTTCGTGCACGTCCGGCGGCGTACTCGCGCCGCTGCTCATGATCGGTGCGGGACTTGGCACGCTGCTTGCGCCGGTGCTGCCGGGTGGCGACATCACGCTGTGGGCGCTCGTGTGCATGGCCGCCACGCTCGCCGGTGTGCTCGGCGCGCCGCTCACCGCCATCGTCTTCGCGCTTGGTCTCACCCACGACGTGAATGCGCTGCTGCCGCTGCTGCTCACCTGCGGCATCTCGTACGGCATCACGATCTGGATCATGCCGCGCTCGATCATGACGGAGAAGATCGCGCGTCGCGGGCGTCACATCCATCGCGAATACGGCGTCGATCCGCTCGAGCGCCTGCACGTAGGCGAATTGATGACGCGCGACGCGCAGGCGCTTGCCGCCGATATGTCGATCGACGACGCGGCGCAACAGGCTTTCGGCGCAGGGCAGCGTCATCGCGCTTATCCCGTCGTCGATGCCTCGCGTGCGGTGCTCGGCATGGTGGATCGTCATGCGCTTACCCGCGCGCATGAACAAGGGCTGCAAACCCTGGGGCAGTTGTATGGCGTCAATCCGCCGCTCGTCGCGCTGGCGTCGGAGACGGGACGCGTCGTCTCGGCGCGCTTCGCGGCCCATCACCTGGAGCGTCTGCCCGTGGTAAGCGACGCCGCCTCGCGCAAGCTCATCGGCATCATCAGTCGCAGCGATCTGGTCAAACCGGCGGAGCATTGGCGCTCGGAAGAAGAGGTGCGCGAGCGCATGCTGCACCTGGGACGCAAGCGGTCCTGAAGCGTCGCAGCAACGCTGACAGACACGGGTGCGCCGTCGGCACCATTGACGCGCGCGACCTCGTTGATCCACCATCGGGGACTTCATCCCACCGAAAGCGCACCGCCGCGTGCGCGACTCCCCGATGGCGACGACCCGCTCCCCCAAAGCCTCCGGCTCAGCCGTCGCAGCGTCCGACAAGCGCATTCGCATTGGCGTCGGCGGCTGGAATTTCGCCCCTTGGCAAGGCACCTTCTATCCCGAGAAGTGGCCCAAGCGCCGCGAACTCGAGTACGCCAGCCGGCACCTCACGTCCATCGAAATCAACAGCACGTTCTACGGCTCGCAAAAGCCTGCAACGTTTCGCCACTGGTTCGAGGAGACGCCTGACGACTTCGTGTTCTCGGTCAAGGCGTCGCGCTACGCCACGAACCGGCGCGTGCTGGGCGACGCGGGTGAGTCCGTCGCGCGCTT
This sequence comes from Pandoraea sp. NPDC087047, assembly GCF_044745225.1. NCBI lineage: Bacteria > Pseudomonadati > Pseudomonadota > Betaproteobacteria > Burkholderiales > Burkholderiaceae > Pandoraea > Pandoraea sp. NPDC087047. Next base: position 44,818 of record NZ_JBIUZU010000004.1, on the reverse strand, counting down.
CTTCGACAGCGGTGTGTTGGAACTGGGCAAGAAGCTCGGCCCCGTGAACTGGCAATTCGCACCGACGAAAGTCTTCGATGCCGAGGACTTCGAGCACTTCCTGACACTGCTGCCGAGTACCGCAGGCGGGCATGCCATTCGTCACGCGCTCGAAGTCCGGCATGAGAGCTTTGCGGTGCCCGAATTCGTCGCGCTCGCGCGCAAGTACAAGATGGCGATCGTGCTTGCCGGAGACGCCAAATTCCCTTGCATCGCCGACGTCACCGCGCCATTCGTTTATGCGCGTCTCATGGGCACGGAAGCACGCTACAAGCTCGGCTACGCGCCCAAAGTCATGACGCAGTGGCTGGCACGCGCGCAGACCTTTGCGCATGGCGGCGTGCCGGGCGATCTCGACACGATCGCCAAAGCGCCGCCCAAGGCGAAACATCGCGATGTGTTTCTCTATGTCATCAGCGGCTTCAAGGAGCGCAATCCGGCCGCCGCGATGGCGATGATCGACGCGCTCGCGAAGCGCTGAACAACGCGGCCGATATCGCGCGCGCCAAAAAAAGCGGCGCACAAGGCGCCGCGTCAGGTACAACGACTGCTACGGTCAATCGATTGACTGCCTGTCAGTGCGTGGCGGCCGAATTGCGCGCCTCGCTGGCGTTTTGCGCCGAAAGATTGCCGCTGGCGCGCTCCCACGCGTTCTTGGCAAGCAGCGCTGCGGTCGCAACCACCGCCGGAATCGCCAGCAGCGAGAACGTCGCGGAGAAGCCCAGGTGCCGGCGCACCAGCTCGGCTCCGAGCAGCGCACCGGCGATACCGCCGAAACGTCCGATACCGAGCATCCATGCCACGCCTGTGGCGCGGCCGGTCGTCGGGTAGAACATCGCCGCGAGCGACGGCATCGACGACTGCGCACCGTTCATCGCCGTGCCTGCGAGGAAAATCAACGTGACCAGCATGCCGATGTTGCCGATCGCCTGACCAACGGCGTACACCAGCGCCGCGGTGAGCGCGTAGCCCGCGGCGACCACTTTCTGCGCGTTGAATTTGTCCATCAGCCAGCCCGACAGAATCGTGCCGATGCCGCCGCCGAGCGGGAACAGTGCCGTGATGAGGGCCGCCCGCTCGATGGTGAAGCCCGCGTCCTTGAACAGAATCGGCATCCAGCTCGTGAGCAGATAGAAGATCACGAGCCCCATGAAGTACGTCACCCACAGCATCAGCGAACCGAAGCCGTATTGCTTCGAGAGCACCACACCGATGGCCGAGCCGGCGCGCTTCGGTACTGCTTCATTGACGGTGAACGCACCCACGTCGTCGAGCGATTCGCCCGAGATACGCGACAGAATGCGCCGCACGCGCTCCACCGGCTTCTTCTGCACGACGAGGAACTTCACCGACTCCGGCAGGCAGGCGATCAGCAGCACCGACAGCACGAGCGGCAGCACGCCGCCGAGCACCAGCACGCTATGCCAGCCGAAGTGCGGAATCAGCCACGAGGCCACGAAACCGCCGAGCGATGCGCCGAGCGGAAAACCGCAGAACATCGTGTTGACGATCACCGCGCGACGCGCTTCGGGAGCGTACTCGGAGATCAGCGTCACCGCGTTGGGCATCGCCGCGCCCAGTCCCAGCCCCGTCAGGAAGCGCAGCACGGTCAGTGTCTGAAGATCTTGTGCGAAAGCCGTCGCGAGGCTCGCCACGCCGAAGAACACGACGGAGAGCACCAGCACCATCTTGCGACCGGCTTTGTCAGCAAGCGGCCCGGCGAAAATCGCCCCGCCCGCCAGACCGAACAACGCCGCCGAGAGCACCGGACCGAGCGAGCCCTTGTCGATGTGCCACTGCTGCACGAGCGCCGGCGCAATGTAACCGATGGCCGCAGTATCGAAACCGTCGATGGCCACGATGAAGAAACACAGGATCAGCACCAGCCATTGATAGCCGGAAAACCGTTGTGCGTTGATATAGGCGGGCACGTCCACCGTGCGTGGCTGATTCATGAAGCTGTCTCCTCGGGCGGGGGTGCCCCCCAGTCCCATTGGTCATCCCATTATTTTTTTGGAATCCTCGCCGCCGGCGCGCGGCCGTATATCGGGGGCGGCGCGCGGGCTGTCCGTCATGGCCGTCTTGCTGCGGCTTGGGTGAGACGTTATTGCGGTGCAGCGGCATCGATTTCTGCCGCTACTGTACGTCTTTCACTCGCCTGCCGAAATGATCTTTCGTGAGGCCTTCCATAACGGACGGTTATGCGTGAGGCCACCGGTGGCGGTTATAGCACACCGGTGGCGGCCTCCTGATGACCGGCCATAGACGTCGTTCAGGTGTGCCGCTCAGGCCAGCGGCAAACCGACGTAATTCTCCGCCAGCATGAGCGACGCCGCGCGCGAGCTCACCACATACTCCAGCTCCGAGCGCTGCATCTGCTGCTCGAACGGCGTAGCGTCGTCCAGACGATGCAACATGCGCGTCATCCAGTACGAGAAGTGCTCCGCACGCCAGATGCGCTTGAGCGCCGCCTCCGAGTAGCCTTGCAGCCCGGCTTCACTGTCGCGATGGAAGTACTCGTCGAGCGCACGTGCCAGACGCCACACGTCGGCCACCGCGAGATTCATCCCCTTGGCACCGGTCGGCGGCACGATGTGTGCAGCGTCGCCTGCGAGGAACAGACGGTCGTACTGCATCGGCGTGGCCACGAAGCTGCGCATGGCGACCACGTTCTTCTGGAAGATCGGCCCTTCCTTGAGACGCCAGCCGTCATCGCTTTGCGTGCGCGTATGCAGCTCTTCCCAAATACGTTCGTCGCTCCATGGCTCGGCGCGCTCGTTCGGATCGCACTGGAAGTACATGCGCTGCACCGTGGGCGAGCGTGTGCTGATCAATGCGAAGCCGCGCTCGTGCGCCGCGTAGATCAGTTCGTCCGACGACGGCGGCGCCTCCACCAGCACGCCGAACCAGCCGAACGGATAGACACGCTGGTATTCCTTGCGCACCGATGCGGGCATGGCCGAACGGCACACGCCGTGAAAGCCGTCGCAGCCCGCAATGAAATCGCACGTCAAACGCCGCGCCTCGCCACCCACCGTGAATTGCACGCTCGGTTGCGCGCTATCGATGTCGTGCACCGAGACGTTCGACACGTCGAACAGAATTTCGCCCTGTGCCGCCTCGCGCGCCGCAATCAGATCCTTGATGACTTCGTGCTGCGCGTAGACGGTAATGGCGCGGCCCGTCAATTCGGTGAGCGCGATGCGATGACGCTGGCCGCCGAATGCCAGCTCGATCCCGTGGTGCACTGCGCCTTCGCGACGCATGCGCTCGCCCACGCCCGTATCGTTGAGGATATCCATCGTGCCCTGCTCCAGCACACCGGCACGAATGGTCGATTCGACTGCCGCGCGCGAGCGCGATTCGAGCACGATCGATTCGATGCCTTGCAAATGCAGCAGATGGGAGAGCAGCAGGCCGGCGGGACCGGCGCCGACGATAACAACGGGGTAATGCGTGCGCATAGGTTGTCTCCTGTCATTGCCCCCTCGTCCGGCACACCCGTACCGGACATTTCGCGACAGCGAAACGGCATGCGCGCGGATTGCATTTCTTGGCGGCTTCACGCGCGCTGCACCAACTTAGGACTGCGTGTAAACGAGCATGTCGAAAGCCGTTCCGACGCCTTGTCACGAAGGGCGAATGCGTCATATCTTATGGAGCGCGCGCGTCGCGTTGAATGGATGAATTGACGACTTTCTTGTACTTTTCCGACAACTTCGATCAAGGGAAAACCAGTATGTCAGGCGCGTCACCCCGGCTGCGCGCGGCGCGCGAGACGATTCCGGAATTCTCGTTGTACGGCGAGTTGACGCAAACCGACAGCGGCGATTTCGTCCATATCGAATGGATCGAGACGCGCAGCCGCCTTTACGACTGGCATATCGATACCCACCGGCATCTGGGACTGTTTCAGGTGCTCGCGATTTTCGAGGGAAAGGTCGAAGCGAACGTCGACGACGCGACGTGGGAAGTCGAAGGGCCGGCCGTCATCACGGTGCATCCGTCCGCGGTGCACAACTTCCGTTTCTCGTGCGGTGCGCACGGCTTCGTGCTCACGATGGCACAGAGCGTGCCGTTCGATGCGGCCATCGGCGCGGATGCCGACATGGCGTCGCTGCTGCGCAAACCTTGGCTGTTCCCGCTGGCCGAAGTACCGCAAACGCGCGACCGTCTCTACACGCTGCTCGGCCTCATCATGGACGAGTTTTCGCGCCCGCAACTGGGGCATTCGGAAATGGTCGGATGGCTCACGCGCAGCGTGCTGCTGTTGCTCGCGCGACTGCACGCGCATCACGATTCGGCCACGCGCACCGGGCGCACGGAACTGGACCTGTTCGCACGATTTCGCGCGCTGGTCGAGACGCACTACACCGAAGCGTGGGCCGTCCCGGCGTATGCGGGACGTCTGCACGTGACGCAGAGCAAGCTCAATCGCCTGTGCCGCCGCATCGCGGGGAAATCGGCCTTCGATCTGGTGCAGGATCGACTGATGCTCGAAGCGCGACGCAAGCTCATCTACATTCCCGCGCCGGTGTCTCACGTCGCCTACGAACTCGGTTTTCAGGACCCGGCGTACTTCTGCCGCGTCTTCAAGCAGCACGTGGGCGTCACGCCGTCAGCCTTCCGGCGAACGGCGCAACACGCCCATCTGGGCGACGAGTCCTGACTCGCGCTGCGCGCCGGATCAGGCGCGTAGAAAAGTCAGCAGCGCCTCGGTCACGGCAGGCGCGCACTCGATGTTCGACAGATGCGCGCCCGGCACGACGACCTGCTTCGCCCCGGGAATGCGTTCGACCATCGCCGTCGACATGACGGGCGGCGTCGCCAGATCGCCCGAGCCGGTAACGACCAGCGTCGGCGCCCTGATCGCCGCGATCTCGTCCAACTGATTCATATCGCGCACGGCAGCGCATGCGGCCGCATAACCCGTCGGGCAGAGCGAGCGAAACATCGCCTTCATACGCTCGATCGTCACGGGCTCCCGCTCGGCGAACTCGGGCGTGAACCAGCGCGACACGACAGCATCGGTCACGGCGTTCATGCCCTCGGCCTGCACGGCGCGAATGCGCGCGTTCCAGACGTCCTGCGCGCCGATATGCGCCGACGAGCAAACGATGGCGAGACGATTCAGACGCTGCGGCACGTGAATGCCCAACCACATGCCCGTCATCGCGCCCATCGACACACCCGCGAGACTCGCGCACTCGATATCCAGCGCGTCGAGCAACGCGACGACATCGCGCCCAAGCTGGTCGATGACGTACGGCCCCGGCGTGACGGACGAGCCGCCATGCCCGCGCGTGTCGTAACGAATCACGCGAAACTCACGCGCGAGCGCGCTCACTTGCGGCCCCCACATGTCGAGCGTCGTGCCCAGTGAATTGGACAACACAAGCGCGGGCGCGCGTTCGTCGCCGTCGAGGGCCACACGCAGTTGGGCGTCGCCAACGTCAATAAGACATTCCACAGTCATTGGCCTGACCTCCTCAACCTTGCGCGTCGCCACGCACGCGCGTGGTCGAACCGGGATCGGCGGCTTCCATCTCCGCGAAGACCTTTTCGGCGTCGTGAATCGCCTGATTGGCCGCGGGCAGACCCGCGTATAACGCCGCGTGCATGAACAATTCTTTCATCTCGTCGCGTGTCACGCCATTGTTGAACGCGGCGCGCACGTGCATGCGAAACTCGTCGCCGCGGTTGAGCGCGATGAGCAGCGAGAGCGTAATCATGCTGCGCATGTGGCGCGTGAGGCCCGGACGTGTCCAGATATCGCCCCAGGCGAAGCGCGTGATGAAGTCCTGAAAGTCGTCGTTGAAGTCGTTGCGGCGGGTGAGCGTGCGGTCCACGTGCGCGTCGCCGAGCACGCTGCGGCGCACCTGCATGCCGTTGTCGTAGCGTTCCTGATCGTTCATTTGGATTTCCTGCCGGGTTGGGAGGGCGGCACTGCCGTTATTGCCGCATCGGCAAGCGCGAGCACACGGCTCACGAACGTTTCGGCAGCGCCAAGGTAATGCTGGGGATTCATGAGGCGTTCGAGCGCCTCGGCGCAAAGCACGCGGGTAATGTCGGCGTCCTCGCGCAGCACGTCGAGCAGATGACGCTGCTGGGCAAGCGCATCGCGGCACCGTGCTTCGACGCGGCGATGCGCTTCGAGACGTCCCATCGATTCGCCCAGCGCCATCGTTACGGCTTCGGCCATGATGAGCCCGTGCGTGACGTCGAGATTGGCGCGCATGCGCTGCGTGTCGACGGTCCAGTCGGACACGAGCTTGCGCGCCGTCGCCAGTGCACCGCCGCACAGCATGAGCAGTTCGGGCAGCGTTTCCCACTCCGCGTGCCAGGTGCCCAGCCCGCGCTCGTGGTCCTGCTGCATGGCAGCGAACAACGTGGCGACGAGCTGCGGCGTGCGTGCCGCGGCGGCAAGCACCGCCGCGCAGCCGACGGGATTGCGCTTGTGCGGCATCGTGGACGAACCGCCGCGCCCCGGACCGGACGCCTCGGCAATCTCGCCGACTTCCGTCTGCGTGAGCAGCGCCGTATCGCGCGCGAACTTACCAAGTGAGCCGGTGAGCGACGCGGCCCAGCTTCCCACGCGCACGATACGCTCGCGCTGGCCGTGCCACGGCGTTGCCGCATCCGACAGACCGAGGTGACGCGCGAGTCCCGCCGCGACCGCCGGCCCTTGCGTGCCGAGCGACGCCAGGGTGCCCGCCGCACCGCCGAACTGCACATAGAGCACTTGCTCGCGAACGTGCGCGAGATCGGTGCGAGCGTGCAGCAACGCGTCGAGCGTGCCTGCGAGCTTGAGGCCGAAGGTGATCGGCAGCGCGTGCTGAAGCCACGTGCGGCCGATCATGACGCTCGCGCGATGCTGCCGGACCTGTTCGGTGAGTTGGGCGATCAGTCCGTCGAGATCCGCCCCGAGGTCGTCGAGCGCGCCACGCACTTGCAGGATGAGGCCGGTGTCGATGGCGTCCTGACTCGTGGCGCCCCAATGCACGAAGCGGGCGGCGTCGGCGTCGAGCGTCTTCACGCGGGCCGTCAGTTGTTTGACCAGAGGAATGGCGAGGTTGCCCGCACAGGCCGCGTCGTCGCGCAGCGCAGGCCAGTCGAGTTCGCTCGCGCGGGCGGCGGCGGTAATCGGAGAGACGGCAGCGGCCGGAATCAGACCGGCCTCGGCTTGTGCGGCGGCCAGCGCCACCTCGAAGTCGAGCATGCCCTGGAGCGTGGCGTCGCGAGAAAAACGCGCCGTCACGGCGCCGCCGCGCAGCAAAGAGTCAAGCAGTTCCATCATCGGGGGATCGATGTTTGGTGCGTTGCAAAAATGCGGATACGGCCACGGGCCACCGGCACTTTCATGCCGGCAGCCCGAAGCCGCGCCAGTTTCAGTGTTGCCGCGTCGATACTGCTGGCGACGTCAGAGGTCGAGGAACACTGTCTCCTCGTCACCCTGCATCCGGATGTCGAACCGGTACGACACACGCCCGCCGCTAGCCTCACGGCGCGCAATCAGCGTGTGACGGCGCTCGGCCGGCACTTGTTGCAGCACGGGGTCCAGCGCGTTGGCCGCTGCCTCGTCGTCGAAATAGATACGCGTAAACAGATGATTGAGCAAGCCCCGCATCGTCAGAATGACGTCGATGCGCGGCGCATCGCCCTGCGCGGCCGCGCCCGGCTTGATCGTCTCGATGACGAAACGGTTCTCGGCGTCGGTGCCGGTGCCGCAGCGGCCCGCACCTGCGAAACCGGTGCGCTCGATATCTTCCGCCGTCTGCACATACCGGCCGTTGGCATCGGCCTGCACGACTTCGATCAGGGCGTCGTTGATCGGATTGCCTGCGCCGTCGATCACTTGCCCGATCAGGCGAATGCGCTCGCCTTCAGCCCGATCAGTGGCGACCACGGGCGTGAATGCGCTCTTGAAGTCGTAAAGGTACTGCTCCGGCGACAGGCCATAAGCGAAGTACGGGCCGACGGTCTGCGACGGCGTTTGCTTGAGGTCAGACGTGGTGGACATGGCTCAGGACTCCATCGGCGTTTGGTCGGCACCGCGCAACACGATGTCGAATTCGTAACCCAGCGCGTATTCGGGCTCGGTGATGTCCATCGAGAAGCGCGCGATCAGACGGTCGCGGGCCTGCGCGGGCGTCGCCTGAAAGATCGGGTCGTAAGCGAGCAACGGATCGCCGGGGAAGTACATCTGCGTGACCAGGCGGGTCGCGAAATACTGGCCGAACACCGAGAGGTGCAAATGCTGGGGACGCCACGCGTTGTGGTGGTTCTTCCACGGATAGGCGCCGGGCTTGATCGTCAGGAATTTGTAGCGGCCCTGCGCGTCGGTCAGCGCGCGGCCTGCGCCGAGGAAATTCGGGTCGAGCGGCGCATCGTGCTGATCGACCTTGTGAACGTAGCGCCCGCAGGCGTTGGCTTGCCACAGCTCCACGAGCGTGTTCGGCACCGGACGTCCGCCTTCGTCGAGCACCCGGCCCGTGACGATCATGCGTTCGCCCAGCGGCTCGCCGTTGCGAACGGCGTTGCGCGTGAGATCGCCGTCGAGCGCCCCGACGATGCCGTTGCCATACACCGGCGAGCGCAGATCCGCGAGGTTCTGCTTCACGGGCACGAGCCATTGTTTGGGGCCGCGCAGCGACGTGGACTTGTACCCGCTGTCGATGAGCTTGGGATGCGAATCCCAGTCGCGCGGGCGCAGGACGGTTGTCGTTTTCGACATGGTCTCACTCCATTTTGTGTTGACTGATGTGGCAGGCACATTGGCCGGTCGCCAGCTTCTTTTCAACACTATATCCATAATCAACGGATATATTTATTGACATTTTCTTAGGTTTTTCATAACTTTTTGGCATGGAAAGACACCTACTCGACGGGCGCATCAAGCTGCGCCATCTGCAATGCCTGCTGGCTGTCGCACAGCACGGCAGCTTGCAGCGCGCGGCCGAAGCGCTGTCCATCACGCAGCCGGCCGTCAGCAAGACGATTGCCGAGCTCGAAGGCCTGCTGGGAGTGCGCCTGTTCGACCGCGGACGCAATGGCGCCCGCCCCACCGCGCAGGCCGAATTGTTCCTGCGGCATGCGGGCGCGAGCGTAAGTGCGTTGCGTCAGGGTATCGACGTGCTTTCGCGCGCCGTCGGGCAGACCGGTGGGGTGATCGAGATCGCGGTGCTGCCCACGCTCGCCGCCGCGATGATGCCCGCCGTGCTCGAAGCGTTCCGGCGCGAGTGGCCCGGCATCGTCGTGCAGGTACACACCGGCGCGAATCAGCAGTTACTCACCCAGTTGAAATCCGGGCAGGTCAAGGTGGCGCTGGGCCGGATGTCCGACCCCGAGGGCATGGCCGGGCTCACCTTCGAGCATCTGTGCGCCACACCGCTGTGCGTGGTCGTGCGTCCCGAGCATCCGCTCGTGCGCGAGCGCAGCGTATCGATGGCCGACATTGCGAACCATCATGTCGTGTTGCCGCCGCACGGCACGATCCTGCGTCACACGGCAGACAGCTTCCTGCGCACGCACGGCGTGGGCACGCTCGACGACTACTCGGAACTGCTGTCGATGTCGCTCGCGCGCGCCATGACCCTGCGCGACGACGTCGTATGGATCGCCTCCGAGATCACCGTGCAGAACGACCTCGCCGAGGGCGTGCTGTGCGCCCTGCCCTTCGCGACGAAAGGCACCGAGGAATCCATCGGCATTCTGTGGCGCAACGACACGGTGCCCACGCCGCCCGAACAAACGCTCATCAGCGCCATGCGCGAGGCCGCACGCGTGCGTTACGGCATGCCGGGGCTGCGTTGAGGGCGGCAGGTCGGGACAAACGGGGAGTCAGTCGCGTAGATTGCGCACGAACGTTTCGAGATGGCGTTGCACGGCCGCTGCGTCTTCGCGGGCCACACCGACACGCATGCGCGTGTCGATTTCCTTGGCGACGGCCTCACATTGCGCGAGTACCCGGCGGCCTTCGTCGGTCAATTGCAGCAATACGATGCGGCCATGATTGGGATCGGGCTGGCGCGTGATCCATTGGCGCGACGCCATGATGCTCACGACCTCGTTGGCGGACTGTGGGGTGATGAACGAGCGTTGTGCGAGCTGCGCGTTGGAGAGCTGGCCGCGAGCGTCGAGCACCGAGAGTGCCGTGAACTGTGCGAGCGTGAGCCCCAGCGGCGCGAGCGCTTCCGACATGTGGCGACGCAGCAGGCGGTCGAGACTGGCGATGACGTAGGTCAGGCGCGGCTTCGAGCGTCGCGGACGCGCGTCGAGCGTGCCCGCCGCGTCGGTCGGCGCCCCCTGCGGCGTGTCGGCATCGAACGCCTGCGCGACATTGTCGTGCGAAGCCGCCGCACTGACGCACGCCACAGCGGCAGACTTCTTTTTCTGGGGGACGGCGCTCATGGTGAGAAAGCGAGAATGCGCAGATTTTCGCGTAATGCGGGAAAGTGAGCAGTGTAACGCCGCCGCCGCACGGCGGCGACGGTCTGCCGGCGATTCATCCCGACGATGAGCGGCGCTACCGGCTGGCCCCGATCTCCTCGGCGCCGGGGCAGCGCCAGCCGCCTGCCAAGCTGCCTTAGCCGCCTTAGCTGGCGAGCTTGCGGAACGTCTCGAGCACGGCGTCGCCCTTGAACGGCTTGACGATCCAGCCCTTCACGCCTGCGGCCTTGCCGCGTTCCTTCATGGCCGGGCTGCTTTCGGTGGTGAGCATCACCACGTTGACGGACGCGTTCGCGAGCTCGCCGCGAATCTTCTCGACCATCGTCAGGCCATCCATATTCGGCATGTTCACGTCGCTGATGACGAGACGCACGCCCGGGCTGGCCTTGATCTTGGCCAGGCCGTCCTTGCCGTCGACGGCCGTGTCCACGTCCAGGCCGTTCTTGCGCAGAAAACCCGCGACTTCGTCGCGCACAGTGCTCGAATCATCGACCACGAGAATCTTAGGCATGGTGTTGTCCTTGTGTGTAAGAGAGAGTGGGTTGACGAGCCGGGATCTCAGAACAGTTCCAGTGCCCCGGTCTCGACAGGCTCAGCCTCGCCCGGCGCGACTTCGCGAAACGCTTCGGGCGACCAGTTCAGACTGAAGACGAAATGCTGATGCAGCGTGACGATCTGTCCGTTGACGGGGTCCGTCAGACGGTAGACGAAACACAGCTGCGGGTTATCGGTGCCGAACGTGACGTACTTCTGCTTGTGGTTGATGAGCAGCGGCACTTGCACTTGCGTGCGGTCGGCATTCAGCGGATCGCCCATGTAGCGGGTCTTGAACGCCCCCCACACGAGGTTCGTCAACTCGCCGAGCATGCCGTTGAGTTCGCGAAAACCGGCCTGACCTTCGCAACGGCCGGTGTGCTCCAGAAACTGCATGAAAGGCACCTGCTCGGCCTGCATCATCATGTAGCCGCGGCACCAGGCGCTTTCGAGCTGAATCAGGCTGAACACTTCGCCGAAGATGATGCGATCGCGCACCACGCTGGGCGATTCGCAACGGATTTCGATGTCACCGAACAGGCCACGGAACACGCCGTCGGTGATGTCGATCATGCCGCGCACAAGCGCGTCGGGGTACTCGTGCTCGACGCTGTCTTCGAGGATCAAAAACTGGCTGACCGACTCGCGGGGGGTGCTTCGGTTCATTGTCATAGTTTCCTATTACGTAAAACGTAGGGCCGATTCAAAACAATTCGAGTTCGCCACCGCTATCCTGCGTCTCGCTGACTTCGGCATTGAAGTCCAGCGGCGCATGCGCACAGACGCACAGCGTGGCCGCCAGACTGACCGAACCATCGAGCGTGATGTCCCACGACGCCAGATGATTCGGTTTGAGTTGCGTGAGATGGGGCACGCAGTGCGCGCTCAGCACGTAGGGCGTCGACATGCCGAGATCGGGGAAGTAGTTCAGCAACGCCTGATTGATCGCCCCGCAGCACAGATTGCTGATTTCGAGGAAGGCTTCGCGAAACGACTTGTCCTGATCGTCTCCCACGAAATACGTTCGGGTGACGTCGTCCTCGTCGAAATGCAGCAGGAGCAGCATGCGAAAGTCGATGCCCGAGATGGTGAGCACCGCCACATTGGCGTGACGCACCGTCAGGTCAATGCCGTTCGCGGGCGACGTTGCATCGGCCTGACGCCCTCTGAGCGGTGCGATCTCGCACGGCGCATCGGCCGAGCGGGCCAGGCGAGTGCGTGCAGCCTTGTGGAGAATGCGTTCGAAACTGTCGCGTGCATGAGCGCTGATCACAACGAAACCTGCCTGCTTGATAGTGACGCTTAGTGAAGACGGGAGTGCAACTGCTGCGCCAGCGCTTCCACGCTGGAGAGCGACGCCGCGATCATCTTGCCGCCCGCCTGAATGTCCTGGAACGTCGCCGTGGTCGTCACATCGTTGCGATGCAGGCTGTCGCGATAGCTCTTCGACAACGCTTCCGAGCGCGTGGCGAGCGCACGCACTTCGCTGGCGACGATACCGAAACCGCGTCCGGCGGCGCCCGCACGCGCGGCTTCGATCGACGCATTGAGCGACACGATCAGCACGTGACGAACAATCGACGAGAGCTCCTGATTCTTCGCGTGCATGTCCTGGTTCTGCGTCATCAGCGAGATCATCTGCTCGTGCCAGCGCTCGAACGTAGCCGCCAGCCCGCGCAGACGCGCAGCTTCGCCGGCAATGCGCTGCGCCTCGCTCTGCCACATGGTTTTGGCTTCGAGCACCGACGCTTCCGACTTGCGCGCAGCCTGCAAGTCCTGCCCGGCCTGCGCGAGACTCGCTTGCAGCGCAGCGACTGCCGCGTCCTGCGACTGCGCGGATTCGTCTTTATCCCGGATGGCCAGACGTTCGCGCTCGAGCGCCTGCGCCAGCGCATCGTCGTGCGTTTTCGTCAGAGCGCGCCAGTGGGCCGTGGCCTGCGCCATACGCCAGCGATGCGCGACAAACCCCACCACGCCCATGCCGATGACACCGGCAAGCGCGCCTGCCAATAGCCATTGAACTGCTTCCATACTCGATTCGTCTCCGAAAGCGGCGCGGCGGCCGCAGACCGGTCAGATCTGCGCCGCCTCGCCCATCGTGTTGCCCATTGCCGCACAGGTGGCCCGCGTCAGTCGACAGGCATCCGTGCTCAAACCTTTCAGACCTTGCCGGTTTGGGACAGGTCGTCGCGCGAGGTGCCGAGGTCGGCGTCAGCGCTCATCTGCGGCGTTGCAGCGTCCAATGCGGGCAGGTCGATGGCGTCGGCTGCGACACTGTTCAGATCGAAGCCGTCGACCACGAGGTTGTCGGGCAGGCACACGACCGTCTGGAACTGACGGAACTCCGCACCCTTGCGATCGTCCGTGAAGCGCAACTCAATGCGGCCGTGTTCGCGGCGCACGAAGTCCTGCACGGCGTCCATGCCGACGCCACGTCCCGAGACTTCCGTGACTTGCGAGGCCGTCGAGAAGCCGGGACGGAAGATGAATTGCGCGATCTGCTCGTCGGTCACATACGTCTCGGCCGTGATCCAGCCGCGCTGCACGGCGATGTTTCGAATCCGGTGCAGGGCGAGTCCGCGGCCGTCGTCGGTCAGCGTGACTTGCAGCATGTTGTGATCGAGGCCGACTTCGATGTCGATCGTGCCCGCCGCCGGCTTGCCCTTGGCGCGACGCTCGGCCGCGCCCTCCAGACCGTGATCCATCGAGTTGCGCAGCAAATGCATGAACACGTCGCGCAGAATTCGCACGGCCGGCGAGCGCAGGCGATAGCCGTTGTCGTCGATACGCACCGCCGGCGACGGCTTGCCGAGTTCGCCCGCGAGCGACGGCAGCGAGTCAAGTACGCCGCCCAGCGCTTCGCCCACGCCTTCGGTGCCCAGCAGACGCAGCGTCTGGTGCACGGCGTCGCGCATGGCGACCAGTTGATGCGGATCGTTCGGATCGGCCGCTTCGAGCATGCGCAGGCTGGCGCGAATGTGCGCACGGTCGACCACCATCGACTGTTCGTCGGCGGTGCGGCCCGGGCCCTTGCGGCCGAGGCTCATTTCGTTGATGTGCGCGTAGGTGTCGACCGCCTCGCGCACGCGTTCGAGTTCGCGCATCAGACCGTCCTGATCCCACAGACGCGCAACGTCCGGCTGGCGCAGATCGTGATAACGCTGCTCGGTCTCGTGCACGACGTTCGTCAGGTACTGAAGGTTGTACGTGCGCGCGTTGCCCTTGATCGTGTGCATGTTGCGGAACAACTCGGCAATGGCCGCGCTGTCGGCTTGCGAATGCTTGCGAATGATGCGCTCGTTCTCGCGAATGAAATCCGACGAGCTTTCGATGAAGTGATGGAACTTCTCCTGGCTCACCGCCAGAATCTCCCCGATCATCTCCAGACGCTGCTTCTGCTCGTTGGCTTCGGCGGCGAGCTCGCGCAGTTCCGTCACGTCGCGCACACACAGCATCAAACGCAGGATCGTGTCGCTCTCGTCGGTGATCGCCGACCACGTCAGATCGAGTTGCTTGATGCGGCCGTCCGGCATGCGCTTGCCGATCTCACCGACCAGCAGGTGCTCGTTGAAGGCGAAGTTGATGGCGTCCTGGCCGATGCACGCGTCGATGGCGGCTTCGACTTGCGAGGTCGCATCCGAGCCCAGATCGCTGTCGCCGAACACCAGATCCATGACGCCACGCCCGGCGATCTCCTGCGTCTCGAAGATCGCTTCGAGATAGGCCGAGTACTCGCCGTGCACCTTCGAGCCATCGACGACGGTCAGAATGCCCTGCTGCATGTTCTGCAACATCGCCTGAATGTCGGCCGTCTTCTGCTTGAGTTGTGCGGAGCGCTCCTGAATCTTCTCGATCATGCCGTTGAACGCCACGATGGAGTGCCCGATTTCGTCCATGCGGCCCACCGGCACGCGGCGGGTGAAATCCTGACTGCTCGCGATCTCGCTCATCATCGCCTGCATGCGTGAGAGCGGACGCGTGATCTGGCGATACAACAACGCACCGATGGCCGCGAGCAGCACGATAGCCAGGCCGGTCACGATGGCGATGGCCGTCGTGGTGGTCGAGAGCGTGTCGTTGAGCGTGGCGATGGCCGAGTCTTTCTGACGGTTCTTCTCGACGCGCAGCGTGTTGACCACGCCTTCGAGTTCGTCGCGGTACTGGGCGACCATCGCGAAGAGGAACGCCTGCGCCATCTCGGTCTTGCCGGCCTGCTTGAGTTTGGCGGTGTCGTTGATGGCGTTGAAGTAGTTGTCGACGCTCTCGCGGGCTTGCGCCACGAGGCCCTTCTGGGCGTCGCTGGCGGCGCCTTCGGCCTGCCGCTCAAGCGACTGGTCGATCTCGCCGCGCAACTTCCTGAGATTGTCGAGCGCCTGGTCGACGACGGTGTCGTCCGGTGCGTAGACCAGCGTCATCGTAGCGATCTGTACCGCCTTGACTTGCGAGACGAGATCGGCGGAGGCAAGCGCGCTGGGCACCACACCTTCCGTTACCTGGCGCACTTTGTGAGCGCTGGCGCGTGTCTGATAGACCGCGTAGCCGCCAATGAGCGAGAGCGCGACAAACGTCAGGATCACCAATAGCGTAATTCGATGACGGATGGTCATTGCGTCGTTTCCCCGGGTCGCACCGGCGCCCGGTGCCACGCGTGATTTGACGCAGTAGATCGGCCGCCGAATTAGTTTGTAGATTCCTCGTGCGACGTGATTATTGCGGGTGAACTGTGACGATTCGATGAATCCACAGAAGCTTCACGTTATCTCGATGCCGTACCGCCGTGTAGGAATCCGAGATGAGTGAGCGCATACCAGCCATGGACTGCGTGTGCAGTCCATAGTCGTCCTGCCGGAGACTACCGGCGAGGCAGTCTCCGCTCCGTAGATCAGTAGCCGGCGGCGAGGCCGTCACGACGGCTGTCGCTCGCGGCCACGTAGCCGCGCTCCGGATCGTTGCGATCCAGACGCCAGATGTACTGGCCCGAGCCGAAATCCATATACGGATCGTCGATGGACTTCAGCTTGTGGCCCAGCGCCACCAGCCCGGCGACCGTTTCGCGGTCCATCGTCGACTCGATATCGACGGTAAAGTCGCGGTTGACCTTCCAGCGCGGCGCATCGCATGCCGCCTGCGGCTGCTGACCGTAGTCGAGCATGCGCACGACCGATTGCAAATGGCCTTGCGGCTGCATGTCGCCACCCATCACGCCGAAGCTCATCACGGCTTCGTGCTTGCCGTCGACCTTCTGCGTGAGGAATGCCGGAATGATCGTGTGGAACGGACGCTTGCCGCCCTCGACCACGTTGACCGACTTCGGATCCATCGAGAAACCGCAGCCACGGTTTTGCAGCGCGATGCCGAAGTCCGGCACCACGACACCGGAACCGAAGCCCATGTAGTTCGACTGAATGAAGCTCACCATCATGCCCTGCTCGTCGGCGGCCGTCAGATAGATGGTGCCGCCGGACTTCGGCATGCCGAAGTCGAAGTGCGTGGCCTTGTCCTGATCGATCAGCTTGGCGCGCTCGGTGAGGTAAGCGTCGTCGAGCATCTGCTCCGGCGTGACTTCCATCGAACGCGGATCGGCGACGTACTTGTACAGATCGGCGAAAGCGAGCTTCATCGCTTCGATCTGCAAGTGTTGCGAATGCACGCGGTCGACGGCGAGGCTGGAGACGTCGAACTTGTCGAGAATGCCCAGCGCGATCAGCGCGGCAATGCCCTGCCCGTTCGGCGGAATCTCATGCACGGTGTAGCCGCGATAGTCCTTCTCGATAGGTTTGACCCAATCGGCGCGGTAGTTGCGCAGATCGTCCGTCGTCATCGCGCCGCCATGCTCGGCCGACCACGCGGCGATGCGCTCGGCAATCTCGCCTTCGTAGTACGCGCGCGGGCCTTCCTTGGCCAGCAGGCGCAGCGTGCGCGCGTGGCCCGGCATGCGCATCATCTCGCTGGTGGTCGGCGCGCGCCCGTTCGGCATGAACGTCTGCGCGTAGCCGGGCTGGTCCTTCAGCTCGGGCACCGCCGCCGCCCACTTGCGCGAGACGATATGCGCCACGGCATGCCCGCGCTCGGCGATCTCGATGGCCGGGGCCATCAGGTCCGCGAACGGCAGCTTGCCGAACTTGGCGTGCAGTGCCTCCCAGCCGGCGATCACGCCGGGCACGGTCACGGTGTCGAGACCGCGCACCGGTTGCCTGGCGATGCCGTTCTGCTCGCCGTACTTCTTGCGGAAATAGTCGACGCTCCAGGCGGCGGGGGCGGTGCCCGAGGCGTTCAGGCCGTGCACCTGCTTGCCGTCCCACACCAGCGCGAAGCAATCTCCGCCCAAACCGTTGGATACCGGCTCGACAATGGTCATGCACGCGGCGGCGGCAATCGCGGCGTCCACCGCATTGCCGCCCTGCCACAGAATGCGCAAGCCGGCTTGCGCGGCGAGCGGATGCGACGTCGATACGATGTTGCGGGCGAACACCGGCAGGCGCGGCGTCGGGTACGGGTTTTGCCAGTTGAATTGCGTCATGGGAATCGCTTTCGACCTCTGTCTCGAATGGTTGGAATAAGGTTGCCGGATAGTGACGATTATTGCTCGCGAGGATCGAGCGCGTCGCGCAGCCCGTCACCCAGCAGGTTGAAGCCGAGTACCGTCAGAAAGATGGCGATACCGGGGAAAATGGACATCCAGGGCGCTTGTTCGACGAAGTCCTTGGCCGTGTTGAGCATCGAGCCCCACGACGGCAACGGCGGCAATTGCCCCAGCCCGAGAAACGACAGACTCGCCTCCGCAATGATCGCGGTCGCGACCGTCAGGCTCGCCTGCACGATGATCGGCGGCAGCACGTTCGGCAGAATGTAGCGCACGATGATGCGCGAATCCGTGAGGCCGATGGCGCGCGCGCCTTCGACATACTCCTCCGCCTTGACGGTGAGCGCCTGCGCACGCGCGAGCCGCACGAAACGCGGCATGGCCGACACCCCGATGGCGATCATCGCGTTGGTGAGGCTCGCGCCCAGAAACGCTGCCATCGCAATCGCAAGAATCAGGAACGGGATGGAGAGCAGCGCGTCGGCCAGTCGCGACACGATGGCGTCGACCCAGCGGCCGAAGTATCCCGCGAGCAAGCCGAGCGGCACACCCACGATGACCGCGATACCGACCGACACCACGCCCGCCGCCAGCGACGCGCGTGCGCCGAAGATCATGCGGGCGAGGATGTCGCGGCCCAACTCGTCGGTGCCGAACCAGTGCAGTGCGCTCGGCGCCTGACGCACCGTCATGAAACTCGTGGCAATCGGATCGTACGGCGACAACCACGGCGCGAGAAGCGCCACGAGTACCGCAAACGTCACAATGATCGCGCCGGCGACGGCCGCTTTGTTGCGCGCGAATTTGCGCAGCCCGCGATGGCGGCGACGCGGTAGACGCTCCGCACTCGTGACACTCACAGCAGGCGCGGCCGTTGCGCCGGCAGGGCTCCCTTCGGAAGCCTGCGACGCAGTGGATGAAGTCGATGACGTTTGCAAGGCAGCCATGTTCGAAGAAGTCTCAGGCGCGACGCAGGCGCGGGTTGAGCAAGACGTAAAGCACGTCGGCCAGAAGGTTGAGCACGATGAAGCTCACGGCAGTTACCAGCACCACGCCCTGCACCACTGCGTAATCGCGGTTGAACACGGCGTCGACGACCAGCTTGCCGAAGCCCGGAATCGTGAAGACCTGTTCCGTCAGCACCGCCCCGGCGAGCAGTTCGCCGAACAGCAGCGCCAATACCGTCACGATGGGAATCAGGGCATTGCGAAACGCATGCTTGAGCACCACCGTGCCGCGCAGCAGCCCCTTGGCGCGCGCCGTGCGGATGTAATCGGTGCGCAACACCCCGAGCATCGCACTGCGCGTGTGACGCATCAGTTGCGCACCGAGCGCCGCCCCGAGCACGAACGCCGGCATCACCATTGTCTTGAGGCTCATCCACAGGTCTTCGCCCGGCGGCACGTAGCCCGACGACGGCAGCAACTGCCAGCGCACCGAGACGAGAAAGATCAGCAGAATGCCGAGCCAGAAGTTCGGAATGGACATGCCCGAGAGCGCCAGCACGTTCGAGCCGTAATCGATGGCTTTACCGCGATTGGCCGCCGACAGAATGCCCAGCGGAATCCCGATGCCGATCGCGATCACCAGCCCAAACATCGCCAGTTGCAGTGTGACGGGCAACTTCTGCGCGATGAGTGTGGTCACCGGCTCGCCGGTGCGCAGCGAATTGCCGAGGTCGCCGCGCAGCACGTTGCCGATCCACAGCGCGTACTGCGTGGGCAGCGGCTTGTCCAGGTGATACTTCTCGCGCAGCGCGGCAATGACCTGCGGGTTCTGGTCCTCGCCGGCCATCGCAAGCACGGGATCGCCGGGCAGCATCTTCTGAAGCCCGAAGATCATCATCGAGACGATGATGAGCGTGGGAATCGCAACCAGCGCACGATGAACGACGAGGCGCAGCATGGCGTCAGTCCCCTTAGCCCTTGAGGCTCACGCCGCGCAGACGGATCAGGCCGTCCGGATACGCGACAAAGCCCTGCACCTTCTTCGTGAGCACGTACGGCCACGGCTGCACGTACAGATAGAGGATCGGATCTTCGTCGGCCAGGATCTTGTTCGCGGCGTCGTAGAGCGGCTTGCGCTCGGCCACGCTGGACTTCACGCGCGCTTCGTTAAGCAGCTTGTCGACTTCGGCATTACAGTACTGGCCGTAATTCAGATTGCCCTTGCAGGAGACGAACTGGTGCAGGTTGCCGTCGGGGTCCACACGTCCCGACCAGCCGTTGTAGAGCACATCGAAGTCACCGCGATGCGCCGCGTCGAGCGCCGCCGCATAGTCCATCGGACGCAGCTTCAACTGTATGCCCGCCTCCGAGAGCATTGCCTGCAACATCTGCGCCATCTGATTCGAGACCGTGTTGTTGCCGAAGCTCAGCGTCACATCGACCTTCTCGAAACCCGCCGATTTCAGCAGCGCCTTCGCTTTGGCAACGTCGCGCCTGGTCGTCTTGATCGATGCGTCGAAATACTGTCCCGAGTGCGGCAGCGCCTGATTGGCCGGAGTGAAGATGCCGCCACCGATCACCTGATTGATGGCGTCGCGATCGATCGCCAGATCGAAGGCCTGACGCACGCGCTTGTCGCGCAGCGCCTTGTTCGCATTGGGCGCGACGTTGAAGGTCAGGCCGTAGTAGCCCAGCCCGTCGATGGAGACGAAGTTGAGGTTGGCGTCGCGCTTGACCGACTTCACATCCGACGGCGACAAACGCTCCAGCATGTCGAGCGAGCCCGAGCGCACATTGGCCAGACGCACGGTGGTGTCAGGAATCGGCAGGAAGATGACTTTCTGGATCGGATACTTGTCGGCGTCCCAGAAGCCCGGGAATTTCTCCAGCACCACGCGATCGTTCTGCACGCGCTGCACGAACTTGTACGGGCCGGAACATACGGGGTGCGACTGCACGCCGGCGTCATCCGTCAGTGTCTTGGGCGCGAGCATCATGCCCGCACGGTCGGAGAGCGTGGCGAGCAGCGCCGAGTCAGGCGCCTTGAGCACGATATTGACGCTCGAGTCGTCCACGACGTCGACATGATCGATGGAAGACAGCTCGCTCTTGCGGTTGCTCGCCGGCAGGCTGCGCGCGCGGTCGAGGTTGGCCTTCACGGCGCTCGCGTTGAACGGCTCGTCGTCGTGGAATTTCACCCCGCGGCGCAGCTTGAACGTCCAGGTCTTGCCGTCGGCGCTCACACTCCACGAGGTCGCGAGCATCGGCACGAACTTCAGATCCGTGCCGATATCCACCAGCGAGCTGCACAGCGAGCGCAGCACCATGCGGTCGACGACCTGCGAACTGCGCGCAGGATCGAGCGAACCGATGTCTTCCTGCAACCCAATGCGAATGGTCGACTGCGCCATGGCCGAGGCCGCGCCGGTCGCGAGAGCCGTCGCCAGTACAAGATCGAGCAGAACGTTGCGCATGCGTGTGATCCCTTGTGTGTGAGGGTGTGTGATGAAGGTGTGGTCATGCGGCGGCGGTGCCGACGGCTGCGTCGGCCTGTGCTTGTCGCGCGCGATACAGCGCGAGACGTTCGCCCAGCTTGTCGCTCGGCGCCGCGGCCCGCGCAGGACTGGCCCCGGCGCTCTGAATCTCTCGCCAGAAATGGCAAGCGACCTGCCGGCCATCCGGCAGCACTTCGTGGACAGGCTCCTGTTCACGACACGTCGCGCGAGCATGCGGACACCGCGGATGAAAACGACAGCCGGGCGGCGGCGCAGTCGGGCTCGGCAGTTCGCCGCCAAGCGGTGCGCGCTCGCGGCGCAGGTCCGGACGGCTCGCCGGAATCGCTTGCAGCAGCGCCTGCGTGTACGGATGCAGCGGGTTGTCGAAGAGCGCGTCGACGCTCGCCAGTTCGACGATCTCTCCGAGATACATCACGGCCACGCGGTCGCTCATGTGGCGAATCACCGCCAGATCGTGCGCGACCATGATGAGCGTGAGGCCGAAGTCATGCTTGAGCTGCTCCAGCAGATTGATGACCTGCGCCTGCACGGAGACGTCGAGTGCCGAGACCGGTTCGTCGCCGACGATCACGCGCGGCTCGCCGGCCAGCGCACGCGCAATGCCGATGCGTTGACGCTGTCCGCCGGAAAACTCGTGTGCATAGCGTTGCGCGTAATCGGGTTGCAGGCCAACGGTGCGCAGCAGTTCGGCCACGCGCTCGTCGCGGGCGCGTCCGTGCGCGAGGCCATGCAGCGCAATGGGCTCGCCGATCAGTCCGCCCACGGTCATGCTCGGGTTGAGCGACGCAAACGGGTCTTGAAAGATGATCTGGAGCTCGCGCCGAAGACGCCGCATCGCCGTAGCCCCCAGCGTCATGATGTCCTGGCCCTGATAGCGCACTTCGCCGCGCGTCGCGTCGAGCAGCCGCAGCAGCAGCCGGCCCAGCGTGGACTTGCCGCAACCGGATTCGCCCACGATGGCGAACGTCTCCCCCGCCTGCACGGAGAACGACACACCGTTCACGGCATAGACCGTGGGCGCGCGCGAGAAGCCCACGCGATGCCCGCCGAAGTGCTTGGTGAGGTCGCGCGCCTCCAGCAGGGGAGACAGCGAAGATTGAGCGTTCATGCGGGGACCTCTTCACGCGCGGGCGCGGGCGGCGGCGTCAGCGCTTCGACCGGGGCGAGCCAGCAGGCAACCCGATGCGCACCGGACAACGTGCGCTCCGGCGGGACGTCACGCGTGCAGCGCGCTTCGGCAAACGGGCAGCGCGGCGCAAAGCGGCAACCGCCAGGCATGCGCTCCGGCGACGGCACCGAGCCGCGAATCGTCGCCAGCGTGCCCTCGCGTTTGCCGATGGACGGAATCGCGCCCATCAGCCCGATGGTGTAGGGGTGTTGCGGGTCGTCGAAAATCTCGCTGACCGTGCCGTATTCGACGATTCGGCCCGCGTACATCACGGCGACGTCGTCCGCCACTTCGGCCACCACGCCCAGATCGTGCGTGATGAGCACGACGGCAGTGCCGGTTTCGCGTTGCAACGTCTGAATGAGGGTGAGCACCTGCGCCTGGATCGTGACGTCGAGCGCGGTGGTCGGTTCGTCGGCAATCAGCAGCGCCGGCCGGTTGGCGAGCGCCATGGCGATCATGACGCGCTGACGCATGCCGCCGGACAGTTCGTGCGGATAGTTGTCCAGCCGGGTTTCGGGCGCAGGAATACGCACGAGCTTGAGCATGGCGAGCGCCTCGGCGCGCGCGGCACGTCGGTCCAGACCGCGATGACGCCGAATGCCCTCCTCGATCTGATGCCCGACGGTAAACGACGGGTTCAGCGACGTCATCGGCTCCTGAAAGATCATCGCGAGACGATTGCCGCGCAAGTCGGCGAAGTCGCGCTCATCGAGCGCCAGCAGATCCCGCCCTTCGAACATGGCGCGGCCGGCCACGATATTGGCCGGCGGGCTGGGCAACAGCCCCATGAGGGCCAGCGACGTGACGCTCTTGCCGCATCCCGATTCCCCGACGATGCACAGCGTCTTGCCGGGATGCACGGCAAACGAGATGCCGTCGATCAGGTTGGGCGCATCGGGCGCCTTGGAGAATTTCAGCGACAGTCCGGTGACAGCAAGCACCGGCCCAGCGTCTGCGGGCATGGTCATGGGGCGCGTTGTGTGGGTCGGTACTTCTCGATCGTCGTGCCCTCGCGCCCGGCGAACCGGTCATGAGGGCGTTGCATGACACGATTATGTCTCCCACGGATGCAAAGGAAATATTAATATTTCTTTTTCATGCTTAATTTATTTTTAACTTCCAGATGCTCACCTTGCGCATGTTGAAGACCTTCCGGCTCGTGGCACAGACCGGCTCGTTTGCGGCGGCCGCCGAACGCGCGGCGCTCACGCAGGCGGCGGTCAGCCTTCAGATGCGGGGACTCGAAGACGCCGTCGGTCAACGCCTGTTCGACCGGCGCGGGCGGCAGGTCACGCTCACGCGGCAGGGTCGCGAGCTGATTCCCCGCGTCGAACAGATATTGGCGCTGACCGTGGAGCTGAGCGCCACGTCCGTCGACGCCATGCAGGGCCCCGTGACCATCGGCGCCGTGGTATCGGTCATCGGCGCCCTGTCGCTCGTGGTCGCGGAGCTGAAAACGGCACATCCCCGGCTCGATGTGCGCCTCACGTCGGCCCGCTCGGACGAGCTCACCGAGCTCGTCGAACAGGGCGAAGTCGACATCGCCGCCGTGGTCGCGCGCGCCGACGACGCCCGGGTAGACGGTCTGGTGTGGACACCGCTCTACACCGAGCCGATGGTCATGGTCGTGAACCGCGACATCACCGAGGCGGACCCACAGCGCATTCTCGAAGCGCACGCGTTCTTGCGCTTCGACCGGCGTGTTCGCACCGGCCTCGTGGTGGAGCAGGCGTTGCGCGCAGCCAAGCTGAGCGTGACCGAGTATCTGGAGTTGAACTCCATCGAGACGATTGTCGCGCTCGTGCGCAAGAACGTCGGCGTGTCGGTCTTGCCGCTGCTGCATCGTGGCGACTGGCAGTCGGACCCGCTCCTGCGCATCGTGCCGATCGCACAGCCGCCCTTGCTGCGCACGGTGGGAATGATTCATCGCGAACACGATTCGCGCACACACAACATCACGGCCGCCATCGTCGACATGCTGCATGAGGTTTGACACGCGTGAGGTCATGCCGCGATGCGCGTCACGGAAATG
This sequence comes from Pandoraea sp. NPDC087047, assembly GCF_044745225.1. NCBI lineage: Bacteria > Pseudomonadati > Pseudomonadota > Betaproteobacteria > Burkholderiales > Burkholderiaceae > Pandoraea > Pandoraea sp. NPDC087047. The sequence goes on along the minus strand of NZ_JBIUZU010000004.1, from coordinate 20,547 downwards.
ACAACGGCGCAAACTGTGTCGCGCCGTTGGGAGGAAACAACATGATGCGTGCGATCGGATGAAAAATCGGATGCGGTCAATCGCGCGTGTTCGTCGGGGGTGTCAGTCGCGTGTCTCGAGTGCCTTGTTGATGCGCAGGGCCACCAGCGTGCAGACGGTGCCCGAGAGCAGGTAGCCGCTCACCGCAATCAGCCCGAACTCTGCCGACAGGCCGAGCGCGACGAGCGGTGCGAATGCCGCGCCGAACAGCCATGCGAAGTCGGTCGTGAGCGCCGCCCCGGTGTAGCGAAAGCGCTGCTCGAAGTTCGACGTCACGGTGCCCGCCGCTTGCCCATACGACAGACCGAGCAGCCCGAAGCCGACCAGAATGAAGATGTCCTGCCGCGTCGAACCGCCGCCCATCAGGAAGGGGGCAAACAGGGCAAAAATGCCGATGAAGATCGCGAAAAGTCCCAAACTGGTCCGTCGGCCGATCCGGTCGGCAATGCGTCCCGAGATGATCGTGCAAATGATCGCGATCACAGCACCGCACAGTTGCACGATCAACACACTATCCAGATCCTGCGTGTTTTGCAGAGAAATCCATGACAGCGGGAACACCGTCACCAGGTGAAAGAGCGCGTAGCTTGCGAGCGCCGCGAACGCGCCGAGAAAGATGTTGTAACCCTGCGAGCGCACCATCTCTCGCGTGCTGATCGGCTCCAGTTGGCCCTCTTCGAGCATGGCCGTGTATTCGTGCGTCACGACCAGACGCAGCCGCGCGAACAGCGCCACCACGTTCACCGCGAACGCGACATAGAACGGATACCGCCAGCCCCACGTGAGGAAGTCGTCCGACTCAAGGCTCCAGTGCAGGAACAGGAACAGCGACGCCGCGATGATGAACCCGATCGGTGCGCCCAACTGCCCCATCATCGAATACCAGCCGCGTCGCTGCGGTGGCGCGTTCATGGCGAGCAGCGAAGGCAGGCCGTCCCACGAGCCGCCAAAGCCGATCCCCTGCACCAGACGGAAGAAGGCGAGCAGCCAGATGGCGCGATCGCCCAGCACCGCGTAACCCGGCAGGAACGCCATGCCGGCAGTTGCCGTGCCAAGCACGAACAGCGCCGCCGTGAGCTTCACGCTGCGCCCCCAGCGGCGCTGCACGCTCATGAACAACGTGGTGCCGAACGGACGCGAGATGAAGGCGAACGAGAAAATCGTGAACGAGTACAGCAACCCATGCAGGCCATCTGCAAATGGGAAAAAGACGTGGGGAAAAACGAGAACCGCAGCGATGCCGAACACAAAGAAGTCGAAGTACTCGGAGGCGCGTCCGACGACCACGCCGACCGCGATTTCCTCGGGCGCGATGCGGGACTTACTCCCGTGATCGTGCGCTGTCGGCGCGGCGGGCACGCCGGGTGGCGTCGGCGATTGATGAGCACTGCTTGACATTATCGGACCCCCTCGCGGATCGGGATGACGATGACACTCGTGCCAGAAAAGCATCGCAGGTATCGCGAGTTGCCGCCATAGGGTTTACCCTAAATTGATGCATCAGAGAGTGCGGTCCATGATGGACCCGGTCTACGGCTACGGTTCCATCGATCGCAGCATGACTTCCCCCAAGTTCCGCCACGGGGTACTTTTACTCCCCGCCTTCGCGCTGCTGTCCGGCTGCAATACCGTCTTGATGTCGCCTTCGGGGGATCTCGCGGTAAGGCAGCGGGACATCATCATCGTTTCCACCGTTCTGATGTTGCTGATCATCGTGCCGGTGATCGTGCTGACATTGCTGTTCGCCTGGCGATACCGGGCATCGAACAAGAACGCCGTCTACACCCCCGAATGGGATCATTCGACGCTGCTCGAACTGTTGATCTGGGCAGCGCCCCTGCTGATCATCATCGCGCTGGGCGCCCTCACCTGGGTGAGCACCCACAAGCTCGATCCGTACCGGCCGCTCGAACGTATCGACGCCAAACGCGAGATACCGCCCGACACCCGTCCGCTCACGGTGCAGGTCGTCGCCATGGACTGGAAGTGGCTGTTCTTCTACCCCGACCAGGGTATCGCAACGGTCAACGAACTGGCCGCGCCTGTCGACAGGCCGATCCGCTTCGAAATCACATCGACGACGATGATGAATTCGTTCTTCGTCCCCGCGCTCGCCGGACAGATCTACGCCATGCCGGGCATGGAGACGAAGCTGCACGCGGTCATCAACAAGCCCGGCGTGTATGACGGCTTCTCCGCGAACTACAGCGGCGCGGGCTTCTCCGGCATGCGCTTCAAATTCCACGGCATGACGGCAGACGAATTCGACGCGTGGGTGAAGCAGGTCAAGAGTCGCGGCGAGAACCTCTCGCGCGACAAGTACGAGGCGCTCGCGAAGCCCAGCGAGTGGGTGCCCGTGAAGTACTACGCCGACGTGCCTCCCGATCTCTACGACGCGATTCTGAACCGCTGTGTGCAGCCCGGGCAGACGTGTCTGAAGGACATGATGGATCAACCCAATCACTCGCATGCCAGCCGGGCGCGCTCGGGTAACACCGACGCGCTGCTTTCCGACGCGATGTGTACCGCGAAGAACACGGTGCAATTCGCATCGGAGGCGCAGCGCGCACCCGGCACAGCGCTTGCGCAGTGATATCCCCGGTGACGCACACTGCGCCCAACCCTCGACAACGATGCGCCTAGTGCGCGAATGATCCCAGGTTCGAGCTTATGGACATCGTCAAGCTGATCTTCGGTCGCCTCACGCTCGAGGCGATTCCGTACCACGAACCGATCCTCCTTGCGACCTTCGCGGGGGTGGCGATCGGCGGCGTCGTCGTGGTGGGCGCCATCACTTACTTCAAATGGTGGGGCTACCTCTGGCGAGAGTGGTTCACGAGCATCGACCACAAGAAGATCGGCATCATGTATGTGATCCTCGGCATCATCATGCTGCTGCGCGGCTTCGCCGACGCCGCAATGATGCGCATGCAGCAGGCGGTCTCGTTCGGCGACAACATGGGCTATCTGCCGCCACATCACTACGACCAGATCTTCACCGCGCACGGCGTGATCATGATCTTCTTCGTGGCGATGCCGCTCGTGACCGGCCTTATGAACTTCGTGGTGCCGTTGCAGATCGGCGCGCGCGACGTGGCCTTTCCGTTCCTGAACAACTTCAGTTTCTGGATGACCACCGCCGGCGCCGTGCTCGTGATGATGTCGCTGTTCGTCGGCGAATTCGCCCGCACCGGCTGGCTCGCCTACCCACCGCTGTCGGGCATTCTGCAAAGTCCGGACGTGGGTGTGGATTACTACATCTGGGCCCTGCAGATCGCCGGGGTGGGCACACTGCTCTCGGGGATCAACCTGCTCGTGACCATCGTGAAGATGCGCGCACCGGGCATGACGATGATGCGAATGCCGGTGTTTACGTGGACGTCGCTTTGCACCAACGTGCTGATCGTCGCCGCCTTCCCGGTGCTGACCGCGGTGCTCGCCCTGCTGGCGCTGGATCGCTACGCAGGCACCAACTTCTTCACGAACGATCTCGGCGGCAACGCCATGATGTACGTGAACCTGATCTGGATCTGGGGCCACCCGGAGGTCTACATTCTCGTGCTGCCGGTGTTCGGCGTGTTCTCGGAAGTCGTCGCCACGTTCTCCGGCAAGCGGCTGTTCGGTTATGCGTCGATGGTCTACGCCACGGTCGTGATCACGGTGCTGTCGTACCTCGTGTGGCTGCATCATTTCTTCACGATGGGCTCGGGCGCGAGTGTGAACTCGTTCTTCGGTATCACGACGATGATCATCTCGATACCGACAGGCGCCAAGATGTTCAACTGGCTGTTCACCATGTATCGCGGACGGATCCATTTCGAAGTGCCGATGCTCTGGACGGTCGGCTTCATGGTGACGTTCGTGATCGGCGGCATGACCGGTGTGCTGCTCGCCGTGCCGCCTGCGGACTTCTCGCTGCATAACGGCCTGTTCCTGATCGCGCACTTCCACAACGTGATTATCGGCGGCGTGATCTTCGGGATCATGGCGGCCATCACCTACTGGTTCCCGAAGGCCTTCGGCTATAAGCTCGATCCGTTCTGGGGCAAGTGCTCGTTCTGGTTCTGGTTCATCGGCTTCTACGTCGCCTTCATGCCGCTCTATCTGCTCGGTCTGATGGGCGTGACGCGGCGCGTGAGCCACTTCGACGATATGTCGCTGCAGATCTGGTTCCAGGTTGCCGCCTTGGGTGCGCTGCTCATCGCCATCGGCATTGGCTGCTTCATCATCCAGCTCGTGGTGAGTTTCATGCGCCGCGAGCAACTGCGCGACGACACGGGCGACCCATGGGGCGGCCGCACGCTGGAATGGTCAACGTCCTCGCCGCCGCCGGTCTACAACTTCGCGTTCACGCCGCTCATCCATGACAACGACGCGTGGTGGCAAATGAAGCAGGAAGGCTTCCAGCGTCCCGAGAACGGCTTCATCCCGATTCACATGCCGAAGAACACCGGCGCGGGCATCATCCTCGCGGGGCTTGCGATGGTGTGCGGCTTCGGGCTCATCTGGCATATGTGGCTGGTGGTGATCGTGGCGTTCGCAAGCCTGCTGGCGGTCGCCATCGGCCACACGTTCAACTATCACCGCGAGTACTACATCCCGGCCGATCAGGTCGAACACACGGAGGCAGCGCGCACGCGACTGCTCGCCCAGCATGTCTGATACGACCGCACCCTTCCCGGCAGGCGGCGCCCCGCTCGGCGCGGGCGCCCACAGCGCTGCCCCGCCGCGCGACGGCGAGCTGAAGTTCATGATGACGAGCGACTACCACCCACCCAATGGGACGTTGCTCGGCTTCTGGATCTATCTGATGAGCGACTGTCTCGTCTTCGCCTGTCTTTTCGCGGCGTATGGCGTGCTCGGACGCAACTACGCGGGTGGGCCAACCGGCGCGGAACTGTTCGAGCTGCCGCTCGTGGCGCTGAACACCACGTTCCTGCTGCTCTCGTCGATCACCTACGGCTTTGCCATGCTGGAGATGCAGAAGCGCCGCCAGCGTGCGGTGCTCGGTTGGCTTGCCGTCACCGGTGTGCTCGGTGCGGCGTTCCTCTCGCTGGAACTGTACGAATTCGCGAACCTCATTCACGAGGGCGCCGGACCGTGGCGCAGCGCGTTCCTGTCGTCGTTCTTCACGCTGGTGAGCACGCACGGGCTGCACGTCACGTTCGGCATCGTCTGGCTCATCACGCTCATGGTGCAGGTCGGCAAGCACGGCCTCACCGCGCCCAATCGCCGCCGTCTGATGTGCCTGTCGATGTTCTGGCACTTTCTGGACGTGGTGTGGATCGGCGTCTTCACGTTTGTCTACCTGATGGGAGTGCTGCCGTGAGCACCCACGACTCGACCCTGCACGATGCCGACGGGCATGACCACGATCACGATCATGACGACGAAGGCCCGCACAGCACCTTCCGCGGCTATGCGACCGGTTTCGTCCTGTCGGTCATTCTCACCGCGATTCCGTTCTGGTTCGTGATGGGCGGGGTGTTCGAGAAATCGAGCACCACCGCGATCCTGATCCTGTTCCTGGCCGCGATTCAGATCGTCGTGCACATGATCTACTTCCTGCACATGAACGCGAAGTCCGAAGGCGGCTGGAACATGCTGTCGCTGATCTTCACCATCGTACTGGTCGTGATCACGCTCTCGGGCTCGCTCTGGGTGATGTATCACCTGAACCAAAACATGATGCCGGGTATGATGCAGGATACGAAAAACCTCCCTTGAACGGCATCTCCCTTGAGTAGCGATCGACTTCACGATTCGGGGGACGCACAGCGTCCCCCGCGCGCTTCCGGCGCCCCTTCCTCCCCTTCCGCCCTCCGGCTGGTCATTCTCGGCGTCATCACGCTGGTACTGATTACCGTATTTGCGTCTCTCGGCACGTGGCAGTTGCATCGCCGCGCGTGGAAGCTCGACCTGATCGAGCGCGTGAATTCACGAGTGCATGCACCGCCGTCCGACGCCCCGACGCGCGCGCAGTGGGCATCCGTCAATGCGCAGGGTGACGAGTATCGCCACGTAACGCTTACCGGCACGTACCAGTTCGAGCGCGACACGCTCGTGCAAGCCGTGACCGATCTGGGCGGCGGCTACTGGGTGCTCACGCCGCTACGCACGGCAGACGGCGGTGAAGTGCTGATCAATCGCGGCTTCGTGCCGCCGGGCTGGAAGGAATCGGTGCCGCCGGCGCCTGCGGGTGACGTCACGGTGACCGGCCTGCTGCGCATGCCCGAGCCGGTCGGCGGTTTCCTGCGCAAGAACGTGCCGTCGGAGAACCTCTGGTATTCGCGCGACGTTGTCGCCATTGCGGCCGCGCGCGGGCTCAACGAGGCCGATGTCGCTCCGTATTTCGTGGACGCCGACGGCAAGCCGGGCGCAAGCGCGAATGCGAATGCGATTACCAACGACGCCGAAGCGGTGACCGGCAAGGCGCAGGCACAGGATCGCGACTATCCCGTGGGCGGCCTGACCGTGGTGCAGTTTCCGAACAACCACATGAGCTACTTGCTGACGTGGTACGCGCTCGCGATCATGTCGGCTGTGGCCGGCTGGTTCGTCATCCGGCTCGAACTGCGCAAGCGTTCCGACTAACTGACGATTAAGCGACGCCCAAGCGACAACCAGGCGCCGCCAACGCTCGGACGCATCCGCCGAGCTTCGCTCTGTCCGACGCGAAGCTATGCCGCGGCGATGGCGATGGCGATGGCGATGGCGATGGCGATGGCGATGGCGATGGCGGCGGCAATGCGCGTCGCGATCTCCGGCAACCGCGCGTCTTCCAGCGCGGCGTAGCCGAGCACCAGCCCGGGGGGCCGCGCCTGCGCCCGGGTAAACTCCCCGAGTCCCTCCACGAACACGCCCTGCTCGCGCAGCGTTGCGACGAGCGCCACCTCGTCCACGTGTTGGGGCAGCCAGAGCACGCAGTGAAAGCCCGCGTGATCGCCGGTGATCCGGCATGGCGTCGTCATCCGGGCGCGCAGCGTTTCCAGCAACAGGTTGCGACGTCGCAGATACACACTGCGCGAGGCGCGCAAATGCCGGGCGAAATCGCCCGCGTCGATATAGGTCGCCAGCGCCATCTGCTCGATGAGGCTATTGGCGCGACCCGACGCAGAACGCTGCCCCGCAATGCGCGCGAGCAACGTGGCGGGCGCCAGCAGATAACCGATGCGCAACGACGGAAACAGCGACTTGTTGAAGCTGCTGCAATGAATCACGCGACCCTGCGTGTCGATGGCCTTGAGCGCCGGCAACGGCGCGCTGCCGTAGCTGAACTCGCTGTCGTAGTCGTCCTCGACGATCCACACGTCGCGCGCCGCCGCCCACTCCAGCATCTGCATGCGGCGGTTGATCGACATTGTGGTGCCCAGCGGCGCCTGATGGGCAGGCGTGACGTAGGCGATGCCCGCGCGTCCCGCCCCGGCGCGCCCGGCCGCTTCCACGTCGAAACCTTCGTCGTCGACCGGCACGCTCACACAGCGCTCGGACGGCGCGCGCACCAGCGTCGCCAGGTTCTTGTAGCCGGGATCTTCGAGATAGAACGTGGTGGACTCGTGCGTCAGCACTTCCGTCACGAGATCGATCGCGTGACGAATGCCCGTCGTCACCACAATCTCGGCAGCGTTGCATGCAATGCCGCGCGTCATGCGCACGTAGCGGGCGATGCTCTCTCGCAACGGCAGATAACCGCGCGGGTCGGTGTCGGCCAGCAGCTCCGGCGTGACGGCACGCAGCGCGCGATTCATATGCTTGCGCCAAACGGGAAGCGAGAACAGCGCGGCGTCGACCGAGCGACCGGTCTTGAGCGCGAGCGATGCGGCGCTCTCCGGCAGCGGTTCGTTCGACGCGAGAACGTGATGAGGCCCGCCGGGCGGGCTCATCGTACCGGACAGATCCGCGAGCACTTCCGTACCCGCGCCCACGCGACTCACAACGTAGCCTTCGAGCGTCAGTTGCTCGAAAGCCAACTCGACGATACCGCGCGACACGCCCCACCGCTCCGCGAGCGTGCGTGTGGAGGGCAGACGGTCGCCGCGTTGCAACTCCCCCGCCACGATGCGCTCGCGCACGCAGCGGTAGACCCACGCCTGACGCGTCTCCTTCTCATGACGGTCCGCAAGCGGCAATTCGAGCGATTGGCTGAGGTGACGTCGGCGCATTGGGCGGCTGGGCGAGGAGGTTTCGAGGAGCGTTTGCACCGCATGCCACGACATGAGCCATGCAAAGTGGCCCAATCGCGACCGCGACAAATGGCGCTTCGAATTATACAAGTTAGCCCATATACTCGATCGCCATGACGTCTGTTGCAATGGATGGAACGCGGCAGACGCCCCCCCAAAGTCAAAATAATCAGCGGAGAAGATTCGATGGAGTTGGCACAACGCGAAGCGGTCGGCGCAAAATTCAGCGCCGCGGCCATGCAACGGGCGCAAGCACTCACGTGGGACGCGACCGAGAAGATCGCCGCCCTCATCAAGCCGGGCATGCGCGAATCCGAAGCCATCGAGGCGAGCAAGGCGCTGCTGGGCACGCTCGGCATGGACCGCATCTGGCACCCGGTGCTGATTCGCTTCGGCGAGAACACGTTGCGCACCTTCAGCGAACGCAGCGAGAACGATCCGGTGCTCGGCGACGACGACATCTACTTCATCGACATCGGCGTGGTGTTCGGTGCGCACGAAGGCGATTGCGGCTTTACGCGCACGACCGGCGCCGACCCCGAGATGCAACGCTGCGCCGACGACGCGAAGCGTCTGTTCGACATCGTTCAGGATCACTGGCGCCGCGAAGGCGTGAGCGGTCAGGCGCTGTACGAATTCGCGAAGGCGCAAGCCCAAGCCTTGGGCTGGGTGCTCAACCTGGACATCAAGGGCCATCGCGTGAGCGACTTCCCGCACGCCATCTACAAGGCCGGCAGACTTGCCGATCTGGCCGACACGCCCAGCGGCGGACTGTGGATTCTGGAAATCCAGATCGCGCACCCCACGCGCGCGTTCGGTGCGTTCTACGAAGACCTGCTTGTCTGATGATGTGATCGTCTGATCTGGACGGCGTCGTCAGCGACGCCGTGTCGTCGCGGCATCGGCCCCGCCGGGGCTGAAAAAATACTCAACACGTAGTTCAATCTCTCTCAACACTCGCTTCGCGATGACTCGCTTTACGCGAGGCGTTCCGTTTGACCTCCCCCCTGCTCGCCCGAACACTGCGCACATGACAGCGTGGTGACAGCGCAACACCCTCCGGCGGATTCTCGACTTTTCCTGATGTTTCGCGTCGAGATCCCTTCGTTTCGACGAACAAACCTCGCCACACATCCGACCCTAAATAGGAGCAAGTGCGCGCCGGCGAAGGCTTGCGAGCACTTTCGCGAATTGTCCAGAGCCACTCGATCACGTGTCGTGGCCCGTCCGCCGGACTTTTTGCGCATCTTTCCCCAATTACCCGTTATGCGGTACCGTTCGCTCAACGACGGGATTTTTCCCAACGACATTCAGCAGCGGAGACATCCCCCCGGAACGGTGCCATGCCGGCACCCGTGCGAGGGCGAGCTGCCCGTCGCGTGCCCGTCGTCATGCGCAGTTGAAGTCCCTCCTTTTATCTCGCTTACGACAAGAACCACAGATCGACGATGAAAAACCTGCCCCCCTCCAAAGCGCTCCTGGCCGTCGCCTTGAGTTGCGCACTGTTCAACGTTCACGCGGCATCGCAGGCGCCGGTTGGCGCCGAGAACGGCATGGTCGTGACGGCCCAGCATCTCGCGTCGAAAGTCGGCGTCGACGTGCTCAAGTCCGGCGGTAATGCCATCGACGCCGCCGTTGCCGTGGGTTACGCCCTTGCTGTTGTGTACCCCGCGGCCGGCAACATCGGCGGCGGCGGCTTCATGACGATTCAGCTCGCCGACGGCCGCAAGACGTTCCTCGACTTCCGCGAAAAGGCCCCGCTCGCCGCCACGGCCAACATGTATCTCGACAAGGACGGCAACGTCATCAAGGGCGCCTCGACCACCGGCTATCTGGCCGTGGGTGTGCCGGGCACCGTGTCGGGCATGGAGTACGCGCGCGAGAAATACGGCACGAAGACGCGTCAGCAACTGCTCGCCCCGGCCGTCACGCTGGCCGATAAGGGCTTCGTGCTCGATCAGGGCGACGTCGACATGCTGTGGACGTCCACCAAGGACTTCGAAAAAGATCGCGCCAACTCGGGCGCCATCTTCCTGAACAAGGGCCAGCCGTTCCAGCCCGGCGAGCGCCTCGTGCAGAAGGATCTCGCACGCACGCTCAAGCTCATCAGCGCCAAGGGCACCGACGGCTTCTATAAGGGTGAAGTCGCCGACAAGCTGGTGGCCTCGATGAAGGCAGGCGGCGGCATCATCACGCAGGCCGACCTCGATCAGTACAAGACCCGCGAACTCGCGCCGGTCGAGTGCGACTATCGCGGCTATCACGTGGTGTCGGCCCCGCCCCCGAGCTCGGGCGGCGTGGTGATCTGCGAGATCATGAACATCCTCGAAGGCTACCCGATGAAGGAGCTGGGTTATCACTCGGCACAGGGCGTGCACTACACCATCGAGGCCATGCGTCACGCGTACGTCGACCGCAACAGCTATCTCGGCGACCCGGACTTCGTGAAGAACCCGATCGCCCAGTTGCTCGACAAGAACTACGCAGCCAAGATTCGCGCAGCGATCAACCCGCAAAAGGCCGGTATCTCGCAAGAGATCAAGCCGGGGGTGCCGCCGCATGAAGGCAGCAACACCACGCACTACTCCATCATCGACAAGGACGGCAATGCCGTATCCGTCACCTACACGCTCAACGACTGGTTCGGCGCGAAGGTCATGGCCAACGGCACGGGCGTGCTGCTCAACGACGAAATGGACGACTTCACCGCGAAGGTGGGCGTGCCGAACATGTACGGTCTGATCCAGGGCGAGGCGAACGCCATCGGCCCGGGCCGCCGTCCGCTGTCGTCGATGAGCCCGACCATCGTCACGAAGGATGGCAAGCCGGTCATGGTCGTGGGAACGCCGGGTGGCAGCCGCATCATTACGGCAACGCTGCTCACGATGCTCAATGTGATCGACTACGGCATGAGCCTGCAGGAAGCTGTCGATGCACCGCGCTTCCACCAGCAGTGGATGCCCGAGGCGACCAACCTCGAGCCGTTCGCCCTGAGCCCGGACACGCAGAAGATCCTGGAAAGCTGGGGCCAGAAGTTCGCAGGCCCGCAACCGGCTAACCACATCGCGGCGATTCTCGTCGGCGCCCCGTCGCTCGGCGGCAAGCCGATCGGCAAGAACCGTTTCTACGGCGCGAACGATCCGCGTCGCAATACGGGTCTCGCACTCGGGTATTGACGGAGGATCCGATCCGGACGATGTCCGGGTCCGTCCGAATAGGAAATGGGGCCGCTCGCGCGGCCCCATTTTTTTGTGACGTGTTCCCGAGCAGGTTCAGCGGCGATGATCGACACGGCGTGCGAGCCGCTCTCCGCCGAACTGCACGAGCGTGACCAGCGCCACGAGAATCACGATTACGTTGAACATGACGCTCGTCTCATAGCGCTCATACCCATAACGCACCGCGAGATCGCCCAGACCGCCCGCCCCCACGGCGCCGGCCATGGCCGATGCACCGACCATCGCGATCACCGTCACCGTCGCGCCGCCGAGAATCGCGGGCAACGCTTCAGGCAACAGCACATGGCGCACGATATGCCAGCGGCGGCAGCCCATCGCCCGCGCTGCCTCGATCAGGCCCGGGTCGATTTCGCGCAGGCCGACCTGCGTCACGCGCGCGAAGAACGGAATCAGATGGACGGCGAGCGGCACCACGGCCGCCCACGTCCCCATCGTCGTGCCGACGATCCAGCGCGTGACCGGCAGCAGCGCCACGAGCAGGATGATGAACGGCACGGCGCGAAACAGGTTCACGACGATCGACAGTGCCCGGTTGAAGCGTGGTCGCGGGGCCAGGCCGCCCGGCGCGGTCATCACCAGCACGACGGCCAGCAGCATGCCCACCGCGAAGACGATGGCGCATGCACTCGTGACCATCAATAACGTTTCGCCGAGCGCGCGCAGATATTTGTCGAGCATAAGGTGTGTCTGAGGGTGTCCGGGGGATTCAATGGGCGTGCGCTTGCTTGCGCGATGCGCGTTGCTCGACACGGCCCTGCCAGGCGTGTTGCAACGGCCGCAGCAACGCGCGCGTGGCTTCGGCCTGCGGATTCGCGAAGACGTCGTCGACCGGGCCCAGCTCGGCGATGCGTCCCTGATCGAGCACCAGCACGCGGTCGCAGGCCTGGTGAATCACGCCCATGTCGTGGGTGATGAGCACGACCGTCAGGCCGAATTCGCGTTGTACGTCGCCGAGCAGCGCGAGAATGGCATCGGTCGTCTCGGGATCGAGTGCGGACGTGGCTTCGTCGCACAACAGGACTTCAGGGCGATGCACCAGCGCGCGCGCAATGCCCACGCGCTGCTTCTGACCACCCGAGAGCATCGCGGGATAGGCGTCGGCCTTGCCCGACAGTCCCACGAGCGACAGGAGTTCGTTCACGCGCGGCGCGATCTGTGCTTTCGGCACGCCCGCTACACGCAGGGGCAGCGCAACGTTCTCGAAGACGGTCTTCGCCGACAGCAGATTGAAATGCTGGAAGATCATGCCGACGCGCTGGCGCAGCCCGACCAGCGCGTCTTCGCCGAGCGATGCCACATCGACACCGTCCACCCTCACATGGCCGGTGCTCGGCAACTCGAGCGCGTTGATCGTGCGCAGCAGCGTGGACTTGCCCGCGCCGCTGCGGCCGATGATGCCGAAGCTCTCCCCACGCTGCACCGCGAAGGAGATGTCCTGTAGCGCGGCGCTCGATGCCCCGGGGTAAATCTTGCCGAGCCCGTCGAACGTGATATGCGCGACTTCGCGCGTCGCGGCGGTCGGCAAACGGGTGATGGGCGCCGTGGAAGTGTGACGGATAGTCATCGCGGGTTCCTCGCTGGTGACGTGTTGCGTATGACCTATTACCTGTTGCGTATTGCGCCGACGCGCCCGCCGTGGCTTGCCGAAGCGGGCGCAGGGTAAGTGCAAGGTGAGCGCGATCAGAACGCCGGGACGACCGAGCCCTGGTACTTCGTCTCGATGAACTTGCGCACTTCGTCGGACTGATAAGCCTTGACCAGCGGCGCGACCCACGGCGCGTTCTTGTCCTTCTCACGCACGGCGATGATGTTGACGTACGGATTGTTCTCGCGCTTCTCCACGGCAATGCCGTCGCGCGTGGCGATCAGACCGGCCTGATAGGCGAAGCTGTTGACGATGGCCGAGGCGTCCACGTCCGGCAGCGAGCGCGCCAGCACGACCGAAGCGCTCTCGATGAACTGGAGCTTGCGCGGATTGGCCGTCACATCGGCCAACGTGGCGGTGCCCGTGTACGGATCGAAGCCGTCGCGCAATTTGATCAGTCCGTGGTCGCGCAGAATCACGAGGGCGCGGGTCTGATTGCTCGGATCGTTCGGCAAGCCGATCTTCGCGCCTTCCGGCAGCGATTCGAGCGACTTGTATTTCTTCGAGTAAAAGGCGATGGGCGAAATCAGCGTGTCGGCCACCGGCACGATCTTGTAACCGCGCTGCTTGACCTGATCGCGCAGGAAGGGAATGTGCTGGAACGAGTTGGCGTCGAGGTCGCCATTGTTAAGCGCCTCGTTCGGGCTCGCGGTGCCGCTGACCACCACCGGCTCGACGTTCAGGCCGCGCGATTTCGCGACCTTCGTGACCACTTCCCAGATCTCTTCGTCAACGCCCCCGCGCACACCGACCTTGAGCGGCTTGTCGGCCGCGTGCGCCCCCATCGTGCCGAGCGAGCCGATGGCCAATGCGAGCGAGAGGCTGCCGAGCAGACGAAACAATTGGCGGCGTTGCATGAAGAATTCCCCTTGATGTTGGTATGGGTGGCGCCGATTCAGGCGAACGCACAGTCTAGGAAGCCGTGCGCGGCAGCGTCCAATAACCAATTGCGCAAAGCTAATTTGCCGTGCGGCGCAGAGCTTTCGCACACCGAAGGTTCTTCACTTGTAACTTTTTGTAATACGTCCACCGAAAACTCAGGAACTCCTCGCTGTCGTGCCGTCCAACGGGTTTCCCCGTGTATTGCGCCTGTGCCTTGCGTAGCCGCTGTCGCTGCGTGAGGCCGTTTTTTACTCGCTGGCGTGAATCGGCGAATCGTCCTGCCGCAAGGTTTTTCACAACCCTCTCACTACGGAACCGCGCGAAGATGTCTGCCCTGTGGTACCCGCTGCTCAGCCCGTCCCTGCCTCGTCTCTACCGCCTGTCGCCGCGCGCGATAGCGCTCGCTCGTCTGGTGCTCTTCGGCCTGACGCTGCTTATCGCAGGGTTGCCGGTGAGCGACGCCCTCGCCGCCAATGCGCATCATGCGAGTACGGGCAAGCGCCGTCACGACGCCGTCAAGAAGAAGAAACCGGTGGCGAAGCCGTCGACGAAGGCCTCGCAGCGCAAGTCGACGGCAGCGAGTCGTTCGCGCAAAGGAACGGCGAGTCAGGCGACCAAGGCACGCCCGGCACGTTCGGCGCGCTCAGGCCATAAGGCGACGCCACCGCGTCAGGCAAAGGCCGCGAAGTCGACCGCCAAGCGTTCCCCGACGGTGGCCAGGCGCAAGGCGGTGCCGAAGGCCGGCGTCGCCGCCGGGGCTGCGGCCGCAACCGCGACTACCGCGAATGCAGCGGCAGCAGCGACAGCCCCAGCGGCGACGTCGCGCCAAGTCAGCACGCACGCCAAGCCCCAATTGCTCGCGCGATGCGGCTTCACCCCGGTGTCGCGCAAGCGCCTGTTCTCGAAGGCGGTCTATATCGTCGACGAGAAAACCCGCACGCCGCTCTTCGCGCTCAACGCGGATCAGGTGCGCCCTATCGCGTCGCTCTCGAAGCTGATGACCGCGGTCGTCTGGCTCGATAGCGCCCCAACGATGCGGGCGCCGCTCTCCGTCACGAACGCGGATCTCGATACGCTCAAGTTCACGCATTCGCGTCTGGCCGTGGGCTCCACGCTCTCCAGTGCCGAGATGCTGCACATCTCCCTGATGGCCTCGGAGAATCGCGCCGCGGCGGCGTTGAGCCGCGATTATCCGGGAGGACGCGCGGCTTTCATCTCCGCTATGAACGCCAAGGCGCGCTTGCTGAACATGCCCAATACCCGCTTCGAAAACGCAACGGGACTCTCGCCGCGCAATGTGTCGACGGCGCGCGAGCTGGCGCGTCTGGTGCGCGCATCGAACCGCTATCCGCTCATTCGCCGCTACTCCATCGATCGCCAGCAACTGGTGAGTACGGGCAAAGGGCAGTTGCAGTACGTCAACACGAATCGGCTGGTGCGCTACGGCAAAGTGGACGCCAGCGTGCAAAAGACGGGCTTTATCAATGAGTCGGGACACAACATGGTGATGCGCATGATGGTGCACAAGCAGCGTCCCGTGATCGTGACGATGCTCGGCAGCGACACGCCGGAAGGCTCGCGCCTCGACGGCGTGCGCATCGCGCATTGGCTGTCGTGTTCGTTGCAGTGAGTGACTGGCGTATCGGCGCGCGCGGCAGGCACCCTGCCATGCCCGCAGGCGCCGCTCCGTCAGAACGATGCGGGCCCGCGCAGGAACCTCAGCGAATCCGATCGAGCAACGCCGACGCCTGACTCGCGGCGGCCAGCGCCGATGCTGCCGCGAGCAACGGGTGCTGGTTAGCGCGTACGCGCGTGCCAGCGTCCCCAGATCGCCGTGGCGAACAGCAGCAGCGCACCTGCACCGATCACGGCATCGAAGCCGTGGTTGAAGGCCGCACTCGACAAGGTCCTGAGCGCGTCGGCCGCCGCGGGCGGCAGGTGCTCGGCCACCCGTTGCGCTTCGTCGAGACTGTCGCGCACGGCGTCCGGCAACGTCGCCACTTGCGCGACGTCCATCGCGCGGCCGTAGACGAACGTCAGCAAGCTGCCCATGAACGTCACGCCGAGTGCGCCGCCGAGTTCATAGGAAACCTCCTCGACCGACGCCGCCATCCCCGCCCGCTCGGGCGGCGCGCTCTGCATGATGGTGCTCGATGCGGCGGTCATCGTCGCACCGACGCCAGCGCCGAGTGTCGCCAGCGCCAGCGCGGACCCCATGAACCCCGCGTCGCGCAGGAAGAGATAGCCCGCCATGCCGAGCCCCGACATCGTCAACGCCATCGCCAACATGCGCGCGCTGCCCATGCGCGGCAACATGCGCCCGGCGATCGGTCCGGCCACGAACGCCGCCAGCGACATCGGCATGCTGGCCAATCCGGCCTCCAGCGGCGAGTAGCCCAGCACCAGTTGCAGACGCTGACTGAACACCAGTTGCATGCCGATCAATGCGGCGGCGGCCATCAGTGCGGCCGCCACGGCCCCCGCGAACACCGAATTGCGGAACAGCGCGAAGTCGAGCAACGGATGGGCGCTGCGTTGCTGACGTCGCACGAACGCCCACAGGAATACCCCTCCCACGAGCATCGCGATGCCGACCGGCGCCCAGTCGGGGGACGATTTGCCGGCGCTCTTGATCGCATACGTCACACCGATCAGTCCGACCATGAAGAGCAGCGACCCCAGCCAATCCCAGGGTTGAGTCGACGTCGCAGCACGCTTCGGAATCAGCCACCAGGCGATCGGCAGCGCGACGAGCACGATCGGCACGTTAATCAGGAAAACGGATCCCCACCAGAAATGCTCGAGCAATGCGCCGCCTACGATCGGCCCGAACGCCGCACCGCCCGACGCGACCGATGCCCAGATGCCGATCGCGAGCGCCTGCTCGCCGGCGTCGGCAAAGGTCAGGCGAATCAGCGAGAGCGTCGCCGGCATCATCATGGCCGCGCCAACGCCGAGCAAACCGCGCGCGACGATGAGCACATTGGCGCTCGGCGCGAACGCTGCGGCAAGCGACGCCACACCGAAGACCATCAGGCCGGCGAGGAAGAGCTGCTTGTGACCGAGACGGTCGCCGAGCGTGCCCATGCCGAGCAGCAGGCCCGACACGACGAGCGCGTATGCGTTGACGATCCACAGCTTGGCGCAGGCCGTCGCTGCAAGATCGTGGGTCAGACGAGGCAGTGCCGTATAGAGCACCGTCATGTCGATCACGATGAGCAGCAGCGCCACCGACACGATAGCCAGCACCAGCCAGCGACGTGCGCTGCTCGCATGAGGTACCGGATGTGTTGAGGTATGCAGACTGGACATCGGAAAGCTCCTTTCCTGTTGCGCGCGAATCCCGTTTCCCTGGCGGGTTCGCGCGCTCACTTTGTTTCAGGGAAAACCCGCATAATCCCATCAGTAAATCGATTAAGAAAAGTTGGATTCCATCGAGTAACGAGATGGATGTGACGGACATTCGCGGTTTGGGTGCGCGGGGCGGGGATAGTAAGGCGCTGGGGTATTGCACGGCGTCAAAGGGTCAGATTCGAACGGTCGTTCTAGTACTGCCGTCAAGACTGGCGGTGCACCACGCGGGCGCATACAATCTGCGCCACATTCCCACTGGGCGAAAAATCCCCCCTGATTCGTACATGGCATCTCATCCGACCCGAATTCCCGACGCCGTCACGCTTCCCGAACTGACGGTGCGCGGCATGATCCTCGGCGCGCTGATCACTGTGGTGTTCACCGCCTCCAATGTTTACCTCGGCCTCAAAGTCGGACTGACGTTTTCATCCTCCATCCCGGCCGCCGTCATTTCCATGGCGGTGCTGCGCGCGCTGCGCGGGGGCAATATCCTCGAGAACAATATGGTGCAGACGCAGGCGTCTGCGGCCGGCACACTCTCGTCGATCATTTTTGTGCTGCCCGGCTTGCTGATGATTGGTCACTGGCAGGGCTTTCCGTTCGGCCTGACGCTCGCGATCTGCGCATCGGGGGGCATTCTCGGCGTGCTGTTCACTATTCCGCTGCGGCGCGCGATGGTCGTCGACAGCGATCTGCCGTATCCCGAAGGCGTGGCGGCGGCGGAGATTCTGCGCGTCGGCAGTGAGGGAGATGATGCGGCATCGTCGGCCAATGGGAAGGATGAGAAGGCATCGTCCGGCAATGAGGCAAGCGGTGTGCGCGAGATTGCCTTCGGCGGCATCGTCTCCGCCCTGTTCGCGTTTGCGACGGCCGGGCTGAAGGTGCTCGGCGAGAGCATTACCGCGTGGATTCCCGCGGGCGCCGCCGTCTTCCGTCTGACGACTGGTTTCTCGCTCGCGTTGATCGGTGCCGGCTATCTCATCGGCATTGTGTCGGGTCTGGCGATCCTGCTCGGCGTGGTGCTCACGTGGGGTATCGCCGTGCCGGTGCTGACGTCCATCACACCGAATCCCGATGGCTTGGCGATGGCCGCGTTTGCCAACGGGCTCTGGCAACACAAGGTTCGCTTTATCGGCGCCGGTGTCATTGGCGTGGCCGCGATCTGGACGCTGATCACGCTGGCGAAGCCGATGGTCGACGGCGTGAAGACATCGTTCGCCGCATTGGGCAAGTCGCGTGGCGCGCGCGGCCAGGACGGCAAGACGTTGGGACGCACGGAGCAGGACCTGTCGCCGTTCTGGGTGATCGGTCTCACGCTCCTGTGCGTTGCGGTGTGGGTCGTGACGTTCGGCGTGTTCCTTGCGGACGCACCGTTGTCGTTCGGCGGCATCGCGACGTTGGTGGTTTGCAGCGTGGTGTTCGCGGTGGTCTTCGGCTTTCTGGTGGCGGCCGCTTGCGGCTATATGGCGGGACTGGTGGGCTCGTCCGCCAGCCCGATCTCGGGCATCGGGATCGTTGCCGTGGTGCTCGTCTCCTTGCTGATTCTCAGCGTCAGCCAGGCGAGCGGATTGCTCGATACCAGCGAAGGTAGCAAGCTCGCGATTGCGTTGGCGCTCTTCACGACGTCGGCCGTCATCGCCATCGCGACGATCTCGAACGACAACCTTCAGGATCTGAAGACGGGCTGGCTGGTCGGGGCGACGCCCTGGCGTCAGCAGGTGGCGTTGCTTGTCGGGTGTGTCGTGGGTGCTGCGGTGATTCCGCCTGTGCTGAACCTGCTTTACAACGCGTATGGATTTACGGATGCGTTGCCGCGTCCGGGGATGGATCCGTCGCAGGCACTGTCGGCGCCACAGGCAATTCTGATGACGGCGATTGCCAAGGGCATCTTTACGCACAAACTCGACTGGTCGATGCTCGGCATCGGCGCGGTACTCGGTATGGCGTTGATCGCTATCGATGCCGCGCTGGCCAAGCGAGGCGGTGTCGCACGCGTGCCGGTGATTGCTGTCGGTATCGGTATCTACCTGCCGCCGACGATTGGTTCGGTGCTGGTAATCGGTGCACTGCTAGGGTGGATCGCGCAACGCGTACTCAAGGCGCGTGCGAAGGCGCAGGGCAAGGACTTCGGCCCGTTTGCCGAAGCGGCGGAACGACGCGGCGTGTTGCTCGCATCGGGCCTGATCGTCGGTGAGAGTCTGGTGGGCGTGGCGATGGCGATGATGGTCGGCTTCACCGGTTCCGATGCCCCCCTGGCGATTGTGGGCAGCAGCTTTGCGCCGACGTCGGAATGGCTCGCCCTGGTGGTGTTCGCAGGCATCTGCGTGGTTATCGTTCGCCGGGTGCTCTCCACGACGCGCTAAAGTGCGGCGTGAAAGCCCGATGATGTCTTAGGTTCAGGTTGTACGCATTACCCTGTGAGTCGATGGATGCCGATTTGGCGTGCGTCGGCTCACAGCGGCCCTCCGCGGTTCTTCCCTGCCCGTCACCGTCACCTTGTATGCCCGATCAGGACATTGCGCGATACAAAGTCGCCGGCAACCGTCTCGTCTATCCTGCATCAACTGCGTGAGCCTATGCCCACGCCGGCCAGGTAAGCAGACAGTCGCGCCATCTAGATCGAGCATCGTGCATCTCCAGATCGCCAAGCGCGTGATATTGGAACCCTCAGCACTACCGCTTTCGACCCACTGCGAACTTGCACCGAGCGAGTCATTCACGCCGAGTGATTAACGAGCGATACCCCACATCGCGTCCACTGCGATCTGCGCTCCCGCTTTCGAGTCCCTAAAGGCACTTCTTCTGAACCAACGGCAGATGAGCGAATACCATGGATCGAGCTACCGTCGACTCAAATACGCATCTGCTCCGCGAGCGCGCTGAAT
The DNA here is from genome assembly GCF_044745225.1 of Pandoraea sp. NPDC087047. Classification (NCBI taxonomy): domain Bacteria; kingdom Pseudomonadati; phylum Pseudomonadota; class Betaproteobacteria; order Burkholderiales; family Burkholderiaceae; genus Pandoraea; species Pandoraea sp. NPDC087047. The sequence continues at coordinate 320 of NZ_JBIUZU010000004.1, read as the reverse complement.
CTGCTCCCAGGAATACGAAAAACAGTGATGCAGATGCGCACGGTGCCAGCATTCAGCGATGCGCCGAGGGTAACGGCTATCAATTTAGGTACGCATATCTGTCAGCGAACGCGCCAAGTCCACCCAGAGGGTACGAAAGGCCGATGGTGCAGATACGCAATCCACAACCGTCCCAATCAAACCAGTTCGGACCCGCAATCTACTAGCGTAGCGAGCCGAACTTCACCCCAGAGCGTGAAGAGCCAGCGGTGCAGATACACGATCCACAACCGTCCTAATCGAACACAGAGGTAACGGCCATCAAGCGCTAAACCTGCCGC